>NZ_JBDTCG010000042.1:0-73191 GCF_039923675.1 Collimonas sp. | reverse complement strand
ATCCCCGCGAACGCGGGGATCCAACTTAAGTACTTGATTCAACATGGATTCCCGCGTTCGCGGGAATGACTCGGCAGATAGTTTTGTGCTAAAAAATATGGCATCTGAGATAGGTAACTAATCAGGTAATTTGTTAATCGGACGCCAATAGTCGTCGCCCTTGGTCAATAGCCGACTATGATTGTCATATTTAAAACGGCTTGGTTATATAGCCCCGGTTTTAATATTTTTAGGAAAGTGAGTAAAGCTATGAATCGTTGGAAAACCAGATTGATCAGCAGTGTTGCGATGACCTGCCTGATGCTGCCATTGGCGGCGTCGGCAGCACCTGCTGCCGCTGCTCCAGCTGTTGCAGATACGACACAAAAGAACACGGCAGCCGACCAGGAAATCAAAGTCCTCAAGGATGTAGCGCAAGCCCGTCCGACCGAGAAAACGCCATGGGTCCGCATGACCCAGATCAAATACGACGCCGGTAGCTATGGCGATGCGCTGGCTTACGCTTCCGAAGTGCTGCAGCGCGATCCGGTGGACAAATACGCGCGCGGCGTGGTGGCGTTGAGCAGCCTCAAACTGTCGATCAAAGCCTTGAATGACCTGAGCGCACAGAGTGATCTGAATGGCACGGTGCTGACGGATGCACAAAGCCAGACAAAGTTGCTGCGTGAAAGCCTGGGCGAAACCGTAGTCGACCCGGCTGCGGTCGCTGAGGCAAAACCGAAGGTATATCATCCGATAAGGAAAAAAGCGGTGCGCGCTGCCAAAGCCGCTACTCCCGCCGATGCCGGTGGCGATGCCAAGCCATTTGGCGCATTGCAATAATCGCGTTGTCATAATTTGAGCAGGGCGGTGCCATGCATCGCCATCTGCGCTGTTGTTCCCGCTACTACCTTCTCGCGGCCAGCCCCGGCAACTGGCCGGCCGCGCTGCATCATCGCTAAATCCTCACCTCATGCGCCAGTCATGCCACCAATGTAAATTATTGTGACGAAATGTCGCAGCATCTCCAATTATTGATATAATTGCATTACAGCAATAATATTACTGCTCAGTCTTTCACAGAAGTGTCCAGGCGCATCGAGGTTCGCGCCAAACTCATTCGGGATCATGGCTTGCACAGCAGTCGCAGGCAGAGCCATTCCTTTTGCGAAACGGAGAATGCACATGTATCCAAACGCCTCTGCATTGCTGGCCCGCGTGGGCCGCTTCAATCAAGACCGGCGCCTGGTTCGGATCAAGACGCCGCTGGATGCCGACCTGCTGCTGGTGCACCGGCTGCATGGCAGTGAAGCCTTATCCAAGCCATTCGACCTGACGCTCGATATACTCTCGCCTTACGATCAGGTGGAACTCAAGCAGCTGGTTGGCCAGCCGATTTTGCTGACCATGCAGACGCAGTCTGATGAGCGGCACTTCCATGGCTTCGTAAAAGAGTTCGCGCGCACCGGCAGCGATGGCGGCATGGCGACTTATCAGGCGCAACTGGCGCCGTGGTTTTCCTTCCTCGATTACGCCAGCAATTGCCGTGTGTTCCAGGACCGGTCGGTGCTCGATATCGCCGAGGAAGTGTTCCGCAAGTACGGCCAGCTGGCCGACTATCGCTTCGATCTGATTGCCAGCCGCTATCCGAAACTGTCTTACTGCGTGCAATATAACGAGTCCGATTTCAGCTTCGTCTCGCGCCTGCTTGAGGACGCCGGCATCTACTATGGTTTCGAGCACAGTGAGAGTGGCCACAAGCTGGTGCTGGCCGACGATTCGACCCAGTGCCTGCCGCTGCAAAGAGACGCTACGATACGCTTCCAGCCGAACCAGGAACTGCAGGCCAGCGACGTCCTGGATGACTGGCGGCCGCGCCGCAGAATCGGCTCTGCGGTGCACAGCATCAAGAGTTTCGATTTCAAGCAACCGCGCAATCCGCTGGCGGTGGAGCAAAAGACCGCTGCGCCGCGCGGCAGCTTGCCGCAGTTTGAACGCTATGCCTACGACGGTTCCGCCAGCTACGGCAATAGCGCGGTTGGCGAGCAAATCAGTGCGGTGCGGGCCGAGGAGGCCGGCTGGCAAACCAAACTGTTCGAAGGCGCCGGTACTTATCGGGAACTGGTTGTGGGCCGCTATTTCGATCTGAATGGCCATTTTGAACACGAGAGCGACGACGCTACCGAGCATCGCTTCATTGCCTTGCAAGTCACGCATGACGCCCGCAACAATTTTTCCAGCGATTTCAGCGAAGCCCAGGATTGCATCTACCGGGTCGAGGTCACCGCCTTGCGCCGCAAGATTCCTTTCCGTCCTTTGCGCGACACCGCCAGGCCGCGCATGCCGGGACCGCAAACGGCAACCGTGGTGGGGCCGAAGGGCGAGGAGATCTGGCACGACAAATACGGCCGCGTCAAATTGCAGTTCCACTGGGACCGGCTGGGCCAGTTCAATGACCAAAGCTCTTGCTGGGTACGGGTCGCCAGCCCCTGGGCGGGCGCCGGCATGGGCGGCGTTTCGGCGCCACGCATCGGCCAGGAAGTAGTAGTCGATTTCCTTGATGGCAATCCGGACCGGCCCATCATCACGGGCCGCGTCTACAACGCCGACAATATGCCGCCGTTCGGCCAGGAGGTCAGCGGCATGCGCTCGAAAACGGTGCGCGGCGCTGGTTTCAATGAAGTCACCATGCACGATTCGGCCGGCGGCGAATTGATCAACATGCACGCCCAGCGCAACATGGCGGTAACGGTGCTGAACGATCACAACAGCACCGTCAAGAACAACAAAGCGACCACGGTTACCGTCAACCACAGCCTGAATGTCGGCGCCAACCAGGATATCTCGGTGGGCGGCAACCGCGGCGCGACGGTGACCGGCACCGATACCCGCACCGTCACCGGAACCGATACCGCAACTGTGACCGGCGCGGTGACGCAGACCTACCACGCCGGCCAGAAGCGGACGATTACCGCGGCGGGCTATAACGAAAACATCACCGGCGATTACGGCAGCACGCTGATCGGCAACTACAGCGGCAATACCAACGGCAACTGGAAAAGAGACATCACCGGTACCTTGACGCATACCGTCACCGGCGCCGTCAGCGACACCATGCACGCCGGCCGCGACGTCGCGGTGACCGGCCTCGACCAGCGCACCGTCACCGGCGAGGTAAAGGATAGCAATACCGGCCATCGCTTGCTATCGGTAACCGGTGACATGCAGCACGAAGTGTCCGGTACGCATTCTGTTTATTCCGGCGCCAACCAAACCATCACTTCCGGCAGCAAGATCGAACTGGGCGTCGGCAGCGCCGTCATCAGCATCGACGGCGGAGAAATCACGATTACTGCCGGCGGCTCGATCATCAAGGTCAACGGCAGCGGGGTGTCGATCAATGGCAGCAAGATCAATCTGAATAGCTGAAGCATCACTGAGAGGACGCCAGCATGGCTAAGAATCCGGTCGAAAAAAGAGTCGATACCCTACGCGATCTATGGCTGGAAAACACCCAGGATCCACGCGTACGGGTCCTGGTATGGCGCATCCCTGCCAATGCCGACCGCATGCTGCAAGCCTTCTTCGAGATGCAACAGCATCCTGGAGACTGGACCACGCCGGATCTGTTCCTGCGTTTCGAGGCGGCATTCGACACCGGCTTTGGCTACAGCCGCGCGTTGCGCCAGTCTCTGGCCGACGATTATATCGACAGCAAGGACAGCCTGCGTGAGCAAGGCGTGACGGTAGACTGGTCGGTGGCGCAAACGCCCCAACATGATTCAGCCTCGGGCGTGATGGTCACGCTGGCCTCGTTCACACAATATCACAAGGCGCAGCTGGCGCATTTGCGTTACGTGGCGGCAGTGCTGGCGCCGCATCCCGTCAGTAACCAGGCGGCTTGGGAGGCCTGGCTGGATGCTGCGTTGCGCAGCCCCGCAATGGCGTCGGACACCGCCAGCGTTCGACTGACACTGGTAGACACGGTGTCCGACCAGCGCTGGCAGGCTTTGGCGCAGCGCCACGGCGATCGCGTGCGAGTGGTCGAAGCGCCCATCGACATGTTCGATATCGCGCGCGAAACGGTAGCGCAGGCTGGCGGCGCAGGACCAACCGTGGCTTACCGCCAGCTCCTGACCGATGTCATCACCTTGGTGGAAAAAGGCAACGCCGCGCAAACCGCCGCCCGCGCCGAAAAAGCCATGCAGATCGCACAGCGCGAACAATGGCCGGATCAGCAGGTAGTGCTGCAGATGGCGGTCGCCGGCGCTTATCTCAAAGAAAAAAACTACGCCGACGCCATCAAGCGCTATCGCGATGCGCGTGAATGTGCAGGCCAAGCCGAGCAAAACAAGCATCCAATGGGCGCCGACCTGATCATGCAAACCTGGTTCGGCGAAGCCGGCGTATGGCTGGTGGCGAAAGAGCCAGAGCGTGCGGCGCAAGCCTATCGCAGCGCCGCCGAGCAGGCGCAGCGCGTGCCGAATCCCATGTTTGAAATTGAAGGCTTCCGCATGGCCGCTTACTGCTATGCGCAGAACGGTCAGCAGCAACCGGCGCGTGAACATGGCGCGTTGGCATTGCGCGCCGCCAAGGCGGTGAGTCCGGCCGAGCGGCCGCTCACCACCATGTCCCTGGCCCTGCATGATTTGCTGCGTGTGCAGGACCCGGCGCGTACCGTAAAACTGGAACGCTGTGCGACAGACTATCAGGCAGCGATCGCCGCTGCGCATCTGCAGGCAGAACAGCAAGCCGCCAAGCTGGGCGGCCAGCCGCAGGCCGGCGACCTGGAAAAAATCGAAAACGCCATGCATCAGCACTTTGAAAGCGGCTTCCAGCGCCAGCGCCAGGAGCGCGAACACCTGATTGCCGGCGGCGACGAATATTTCCGCAAGGTGGTGGCGCTAGCGCGCGAGCTGCTCAATCCGCTCTGGAACGGGCTGCCCGAGGTCAAGCATCCGCTCGACAAGGATGTCCCGCAATGGAGCGAGCCGCCGCAATTCACCAAGCTGCCTGATTCTTCAGGCGTGATCGATGGGCCGTCGGCTGCCCAACCAAACGCGTATGCTGTGGAGCCGCTGGGCGCCGCAGCAACAGCCTGACGAGGACGCGTCCATGACCAACGCCGCCAAACATTTCGATCCGCAGATCGGCATCGATATCCACATGTACCAATTGCCGCCGGGGCCGCTGCCGACGGCGCATATTTCGATTGTGCTGGACCCGTTCGATTATCTGCCGTTCATCGGCGCTACGGTACAGGTGGCTGGTGTCAAGCGTGCCATTGCCGGGACCGGAGGACTGTCGGTCCATATCCCGCTGGGAATTTGGATGCCGCCCATGCGTGCTCCCGAAGGGCCGCAGTTCGACGATGAGCTCTTCATGGGTAGCAAAACCGTGCTGGCCGATGATTCGCCTTTCTCACGTCTCGGCATGCCAGTGCTCGACTGCAGCGTGGTCGGCATGGTGCCGCCGTTCCGCCTGAAGAAGCCGGAAAAGCCGCATATGTCGATGAGCATGCCGACGGCGGTCAACCTGGCAATACCGGATACGGTTTTCATCGGCGGGCCGCCGACGATTTCCATGATGGCGATTGCCACCAAGCTGGGATTCGCGGCCTTGGGCAAGGGGTTCAAGGCTTTGCGCAAGACCAAGGGTTTTCAGCGGGCTGAAGAAGCTTTCAAGAAGGCACGCCAACGACTATTCAAGAACATGGAACCTGGTTTCTTGAAATGCAAGGTGCTGCGCGCGGAGCCGGTGGATATTCGCGACGGTAGCGTTGCAGTTTCTCATGAAGATTTTTCCATACCGGGACGTTTGCCGCTGACTTGGAGCCGTGTCTATTCTTCCAATAACGACCATGATGGCATGTGTGGTTACGGCTGGCAAACGCCCGCGGATTTTCGTCTGGAGGTCGAGCCGGATGGCGTGGTGCTGTTTTTCGAGACGAACGGCGCTGCAGTATTTCCGCACCTGCCCGAAGCCGCTGGAGCTGAACATGCTGTCACCGAATTTGTGGATGGGGCACGGTTGAGCTGGATCAAGAACCAGGGCGTTGACGAACTGCGGGTCGACACCAAAGACGATCTGCGTTACGTTTTCCGCAAACCTGCGTCCAATGTCGCGCCCTTGCATCAAGCCTTGCAGCTGCAAATTCAAAAGGTCGAAGACCTGTGCGGAAACTATTGGCGTTTCGAACGTGTCGACGGCCATCTGACGCGGATCATAGAGAGCGGTATTCATGAATTGCCTGGCCGCTTTATCGAAGTATACGAAACTGCTGGCAAGATTCATCAGTTGAACCTGCACGATCCAGCCACTGGACTGAATCACCCGCTGGTGAGATATAAATTCCAGAACCGAGACATGGTCGGCGCACTCGACGCACTTGATGCCGTTCGTACCTTTGACTACGAGTGCCATCATTTGGTGCGTCATGCCGACCGTCTGGGATTATCCTTCTACTACGCCTATGACAATGCATGGCGGGTGGTGCATGCATGGGGCGAACAGGGACTGCAAGACTATCGATTTGCATACGATGCTGTATTACGTGAAACGGAAATTACCGATTCGCTCGGGCATACTTCACTGGTCAAATTCGACGAAGATCAGCTGCCTTTGTGCGAAATCGATCCCTTGGGCGGGGTTACCATATTTGAATATGACGAAATCGGGCGAACTACCGCGATAGTAGATCCTGTCGGGGCACGTACCGAGTTTGAGTACGACGCACGCGGGAATTTGCTGAAACTGGTGCAGGCGGATGGCAGCACTGTTTCTGCCGAGTTCGATGAGCGCAATCATGTTACCGAAGTAGTTGATCCGCTGGGACACCGCTGGCAGCAGCATTGGGATGCACGCGGCTTACTGCTGTGGCATGCCTCCGCTGCGGGAACCCGCACACGTTATGAGTACGATGCAAGCGGCCAGTTGGCCCGCCTCATCAATCCGCGCGGGGCAGTCACGGCGTTGGCGTTTGATCGTTACGGCAATCTATCATGTCTTACGGACCCTCTCGGTTTTCAACGCTATTCCGAACATAACGCGTTAGGGCATCTGATGCGCAGCGTCGATCCTGTGGGCACCGTCGCCAGCTATCGCTACGATGCCAAGGGACGCTTGCTGCAGCTGGAATATCCCGACAGCACAACTAGCTACGCATATGATGCGGAAGATCAATTAGTTCAATATACGGACACTAACGGCGCAACAATCGGCCTGGAATATTTTGGTACCGGCCGGCTAGCTCGGCGCAGGCAAGCCGACGGCCATAGCGAGCAATATTTGTACGATACGGAAGAGCAACTGGTCACCGTCGTCAATCAACGGCAGGAAGCATATCATTTCAAACGCGACGCGTTAGGTAGGGTGGTTGAAGAGATTGATTACTGGGGGCAATCGTATACATATGGCTACGACGCTGCAGGGCGGATAAAGTGTAGTCGCGATCCGCTGAAACGGACCATAAGCTATGACACAGACAAATTGGGGCGCATCGTCAGGAAGATGTTGCCGCACCCCGATCGGCCTGGCCATCAATGGCTTGAGACTTTCAGTTACGATAAGCGCGGCGAATTGATCGAGTTGCGCAATGCGCATAGGCATGTCCTGCGCAAATTTGATGCTTATGGTCATCTGAGCGAGGAAGTGCAGGACGGTTTTCGTGTCGAATATCTTTATGATCAGGTTGGCAACTGCCTCACACGCACCACCAGTGCAGGCAACATAACCGTTGCTACTTTTGACTTGGCTAATCAGGTGGCCAGTATTGCAATCAATGGCGAGCAAGCGATTGAGATAAAGCGGGATGCGCTAGGGCGTGCGGTGACCGAGAAACTGAGCGCTGATATCAAACGCAGTTTTCAATACCAGGATGCAGGCCTGATGAACAGCCAGTCGGTGCTGCGGAACCACGTTCCTTTGTTCGAGACTCGTTATGAGTATGACAGCGCCGGCAACCAGATCCGGCGACATGATAGTGAACAGGGGAGCGATTTCTATCAATACAGCCCTCTGGGTGAGCTGTTGCGTCACACCGATCCTGCCGGACGAGTAACTGAATTTCTGAACGATCCGGCAGGCGATCGTCTGCGTACGCGTATACAGCAGATGGAAATGCGAACCGTTGTTGGCGGCGAGGGACATGCTGAGACCCTTTGGACCAGAGAAGGTAGCCATGAGGGCACGCATTATGTATTTGATCGCGCAGGTAACCTGATCCAGAGCAGTTGTGCAGCTGGTGGCGGAAGTACTGGGCAGCCTGGCAACGCTGCATCGCTTCAGCTGTGTTGGGATGCCAATCAACGGCTGATAGAAAGTCGCCAAGGAGAAGAGATTACCCGATATGGCTACGATCCCCTGGGACGGAGAGTATTCAAGCGTAATCAGACCCACACTACGTGGTTCTTTTGGGATCTGGATGCATTGTTAGGAGAAGTAACGCAAGCGAATACGGATTTGAATTCGCCAGAAGTCTGGTCGGCCGGCAATGTCGGCGATCTGATGGCAGCCCGGAAAAGGCTGCTTGCCTTGAAAAGCATGCATCCGCAGATGCGTGAGTATGTATATTATCCAGAGACCTTCATTCCGTTGGCGCTGATAGATCGGCAGGCCACGGTCAAGCCATCGCCGCCTCGCCAAATTGCTGGGATTGTTGCGCTGTCTTCGTCGTTGCCCATATATATACAGAAAAAAGATGACAGCATCAGATCCGGCAGGCTAGGTGGAATGGCCGGAGGCGATGGCCTTGGTATCGAACCTGTCCCCTTGCGGCAACAGAGCAATCATCAAGCGACTCTTGGCGGACCAGGCATCCCCGTTGGCTTGGGAATAGGTGGCGGGTTAGTATTGGCTGGTAATTCTGTCGTAGTGCCAGAGCGCGATATTGCGCTGCAGACTACAACAGTTGAGGGCACTGCACATGTCTCAAGCAATGGCATATTCCATTATCACAATGACCCGAATGGCTGCCCGACCAGACTGACCGACAACGCTGGCGAAGTAGTATGGGCCGCAAGCTATACGGCATGGGGGATGGTGCGGGATACGTATGCCAATGCAATCGACAACCCGTTGCGGTTTCAGGGACAATACTACGATACCGAAACCGGCTTGCATTACAACCGGAACCGTTATTACGATGCATGCTTAGGCTGCTATGTCAGCCAGGATCCGATCGGACTACTGGGCGGCACCAACTCGTATCAGTATGGACCTAATCCATCTGCATGGGCCGACCCCATGGGACTGAGTGCTCGGGCACTGGGGCGCAATCTCGGAAATGCACGCCGGCCGGTTCCGCCAGGCCAGACCCCTCACCATATGGTGCAGGAGAATAATAGTAAAAATACGCATGTGGTAGAGTCAAGAAAGATTCTGGAGCGGAACAACGTTGGTGTTGACGATGCGGCCAATGGTGCCAGGCTGTGGGGGACTAATCCTTTACAAGAAAAAAGGCCAGGACATCCGGGAGCTGCTGCTGCAAGTGCCGTCGGTACTCGCCATTCCGGACCCCATATACACAGCGACGAAAACGACAAATTCCTTTATAAAATTCTAAGGAATGCAGAAAGAAAAGGTGCTGACATAGAGGGCGTATTACGCGATCTCGGGAAGCGCTATGAAAACGGCTCATGGAAAAAGCTATCTGACAGTTGCAGATAGATTGAATTGGAAAGCGATATGTTGAAAATTTTTGAAACTGCCGAGTTGATGAAAAAACTCGACGAGATTAAAGTTGCATATGAAAAGAAAAGGTACGACATTGTTTTTTTAGGGACTGCCGAGGAGGCCCTTAAAGATATCGAAGAGTGGAAATATTCTACCGGCGCAATCTTTGATCAACCGCCCCATGGCGATGAAATGGGCGGCTTTGCGGGGGGGCGGCTTCTGAAGAAGCAATATCCCAGCCCTTACGAAGCGCGATTAAAGGGTGCATATAGCTCCGGCTTCATTAACGGTCAGCACAGGGTCACCATCTCCCCATCAGCACCAGTCAATATCCCGCTTGACGTAGCCAGGTTTAGATGGGAAGACGGTACTCTCCATACCGAGCATATCAAATATTACAATCATCTCGGATTCCAGTCAGCTAAAGCGCCGGCATTGACAGCCATGAGCACTTTTTATGCCTTCGATAAGAACATACGCGCTGACGTAGGCGTCGGCATCAGCGATGCCTATTCCATTTTTTTATATTATTACAATGAAAAGAACTTGATTGAAACGGCATCCATGGTTACCGCGCCCTACGATTTCCAATCAGAGTACCAAATGCAATATGATGAACACGATGTGCTTGTGTCCGTCATGTCCGGCGACGTGATTGTATGGCAGGCTAAATCGCGCTGACGCTTGCGATTCAGCCGCGGGTGAAGAAGCAGGCCAGGCCGAATTAGCCGGTAATCTGGGTAACATGCAACCCCGGCAACTCCTTGCATCGCAAGTGATAGCTCGTGTTCCCCACCTTCAGCGTAATGTGCAGATTGTTATCCACCCCGCGCTGATCCCCAGTCCCGCCCTCATGCGCTGTCGCTGAAGGCAGCCAAGGCTGCCCCTGCATCAGCTGCAGCAGCCGGCGCGCCGGTGCACGCGCAGCTGCAGAAGGCGTATCCAGCAAATCGACAATATCCGCCGGCGTCAGCTTGACGTAGTTGCGCACATCGGTCGCCTTGTCCTGGTACTGGTGCTTGCGGCTATATTTCTCGTCGAAGCGTTTTGAGTAGCACTGCTTCAGAATTTTCTGTTTGACTGCTGCATCCATGATTTCTCCTGGTTTTATTTAATCGCGTACTTGAATTGTCCCTGCTTGTTGGCAGTGACCTTGATTTTGGCGATGCTGCCGCCTTCTGCCATCCGTGCCAGCACGGTTTCGGCAATCTCCGGCAACAGCGTGCCGTTGAGGATATTGTCGACGTTGCGGGCGCCTGAATCGACTTCGGTGCAACGCGCCAGCACGGCTTCGACCAGCGGCTCGTCGTAGCTGAATTCGGCCTTGTGATTGACGGCGATGCGTTTCTGGATGCGTCCCAGCTTGAGGTTGATGATTTCCACCAGCACGTCATCCGAGATCGGGTAGTAGGGGATCACTTTCAGGCGGCCGAGGAAGGCCGGCTTGAAGGCTTTCACCAGCTGCGGCCGGATCGCTTGTTCGAGGTCGTCGGTGCTCGGCAATTCCGCCGCGGCCTTGTTCAGGCAGCTTTGCATGATCAGGCTGGAGGCGACATTGCTGGTCAGGATGATGATGGTGTTCTTGAAATCGATCTCGCGGCCTTCGGCGTCGTCCAGCACGCCTTTGTCGAAGACCTGGAAGAACAGCTCGAGCACGTCCGGATGGGCTTTTTCCACTTCGTCCAGCAGCACCACGCTATATGGATTGCGGCGCACGGCTTCGGTCAGGACACCGCCTTCGCCATAGCCGACATAGCCTGGCGGCGAGCCTTTGAGGCCGGAGACGCTGTGCGCTTCCTGGTACTCGCTCATGTTGATGGTGATCAGCTTGCGTTCGCCGCCGTACAGTACATCGGCCAGCGCCAGCGCGGTTTCGGTCTTGCCGACGCCGGACGGGCCGACGAACAGGAAGACGCCCTTGGGTTTGTTCGGATCGTCCAGGTTGGCGCGCGAAGTACGGACGCGCTGGGCTACCGCTTCGATGGCGTGCGGCTGGCCGAGCACGCGTTCGTGCAGCAGCGAACCGAGGTTGATCACGGTCTTGATTTCATCCTTGACCATCTTGCCGAGCGGGATGCCGGTCCAGCTGGCGACGATTTCCGCCACCACCAGGCCGTCGACCTGCACCGGCACCATCGGCGTTTCGCCTTGCAGCTGCTTCAATTCTTCGATCAGCTTGGCCAGTTCCTGGGCTTCCTTGCTATCCTTCGCGGCCTTCTTGGAAGGCTTCGCGCTTTCTTCGGCCGGAGTTTGCTCGGCAGCCGGTATTGCTTCCAATTCAGTACGCGCCGTCTTGATGCGATCGGTCAGGGCTTTTTCCTTTTCCCAGCGTTCGCGATGGATGGCCAGTTCCGCATTCAGTGTTGTCTGCAGTTCGCGCAATTCCTTCAGCCGTTCCACGTGCTTGCCGCCGGCATTCGATTCGCGCTCCAGCGAATTCAGCTCGGCCACCAGCCGGTCCAGTTTCTTGACGATGTTTTCGATCAGGGCCGGCGTCGCGTTCTGGCCCAGCGCGACCTTGGCGCAAGCGGTATCGAGTACGCTGATAGCTTTGTCGGGCAGCTGGCGGCCGCTGATATAGCGGTGCGACAGACGCACCGCTTCGGTGATGGCTTCGTCGAACACGCGTACGCCGAAGTGTTTTTCCATCAGCGGCGCCATGCCGCGCAACATGGCGCAGGCCAGCTCTTCGCTTGGTTCTTCGACTTTCACTACCTGGAAACGACGCGCCAGGGCAGCGTCTTTTTCAAAATACTTCTTGTACTCGCTCCAGGTGGTGGCGGCGATGGTGCGCAATTCTCCGCGCGCCAGCGCCGGTTTCAGCAGGTTGGCGGCATCGTTTTGTCCGGCCTGGCCGCCGGCGCCGATCATGGTGTGTGCTTCGTCAATGAACAGGATGATGGCGTGCGAGCTTTTCTTGACTTCGTCGATCACGCTCTTCAGGCGGTTCTCGAACTCGCCCTTGACGCTGGCGCCGGCTTGCAGCAGACCCATGTCGAGTGTGTGCAGCTCGACGCCTTGCAGCACGTCGGGCACGTCTTTTTGTGCGATGCGTAGCGCCAGGCCTTCCACCACCGCGGTTTTGCCGACGCCGGCTTCACCGGTCAATATCGGATTGTTTTGGCGGCGGCGCATCAGGATGTCGATGGCCTGGCGGATTTCGGTATCGCGGCCGATCACCGGATCGACCTTGCCTTCGCGTGCGCGCTGCGTCAGGTTGGTGGTGAATTTGTCCAGCGACGGGGTTTTCGATGCTTCGCCCTTGGTGGTCAGTTCCTGCATCGGATCGCCGCCTTCGTCTTCAGTGACGGTGCCGTTGCTTTCAACAGTGCTTTCCTGCGAGCCCTCGGTCAGCTTCGCCAGATCGTGCTTGAGATCATCCAGCTTGAACTTGATGAACAGCTTGGAGCCGCGATAGGCCAGTTGCACCAGGTCCGGTTCGGTCAGCAGCGCCAGCAGTAAATGGCCACTACGGATGCGGCCGGACTGGTTGTCGAGAGAGGCGATCAGCCAGGCATGCTCGAACAGCTTGGGCAGGTGAGGGGAGAACACCGGAGTGCGGGCGTTGCCGCTTTTGAAGCGCTCGATTTCATGCTGCAGATCGCTTTCCAGCGCGGAGATGCTGATGCCGCATTTGTGCGCAATCACCGCAAAGTCGCTCTTTGGCTGTTCCAGCAGGGCCAGGAACAAATGTTCGATATCCACTTCATACTGGCCGCGGCCGACGCAGATGTTCGCTGCCCGTTCCGCCGCCAGGCGCGAGGTGTCGTTCAGTTTGCTGATTAAGGTTTTGAGATTAATGCTCATTGAAGCCTTCCCATCCATGCATGGTCAAATTGAGTGAATTTCGTAACAAACGTCGGTGCGATCATTGACTTCCGGCTTGCTGGTGACAAACGTATCCCAGCCGAGCTGCCCACCCACGCGGTCGGAGTTCAAGGTCACGCTTTGCACCTCGTCCGCCCGCAGGATCAGCTGTATTTCATATTCCAGGAAAACGCTGGTGAACATTGCTAGTATTTTCTGCAAACCGACGGCGGCGGAGCCGCCCGGCAAAAAGCTTTCAAAATTTTTCCGGCGCAGTGGTCCTATCTTCAGGCGCATGCGTAAATCGCGTTGCCATACCCGCTCGCCGACCATGGCCACGCTGCCCAGTGTCGCGTTGGTGGCGCCTAGCACCGTTTGCTGGTCGACCGGCACGTTATACCAATGGCCGACAAACTGTTCAATTGCGATCGGTACCGCAAAATATTCGCACAACACACGCTGCATGTAGGCAGCCGACGGCGGCCGGTGGCGGATCGCCGCAGCGAAATGGCCGATTGATTCGTCCAGCAAGCCTTCCCCGTCGTCCGACATGCGATCGCGTAAAGTCCGGTGGCCGAGGCCCGCCAGCGCCATCAGCAGCGGCAGGAAACTATCCTTGCCATCGATCTGGTATTTGAACTCCAGCCGGTATTTACGCCAGGCTTTGAAGAACAGCGCCACGCCGCGATTCGAGAAGACATCGAGGAAGGCGCGCGGTCCGTGATCCTTTTCATACAGCTGATGCGCGGCGATGCGTTCAGAATAATGGCTCGGAAGCGTGCCGTTACTGCCTAAAAATCCGATAAACGCCGGCGTCAGCGAGATGTTGTCGAGCTGGTTGGTCTGCAAAGCCACCAGCAATTCTTCCACCGATTGCCGGGTCAACTTGGGCGACACTTCCAGTGCTTCGATTTCGCTCGGCGGAAAACCCAGCGACACGGTATTCTGAAAGCGCAGAAAATCGCTGACGGCCTCTTCATGCGGGACGCCATTTTGTTTCAGCCATAACTCAAGCATCATCACGGCCTGGAAAAACTGGAAGCGATGCGGCTTGTCGAGCAGGCGCTGGATTACACTAGGTTCGAATCTCCGCTGCGCGGCAAGCATCGCAGTATCTCCTCACCTGTTCGTTTTGAAGCGATGACCAATTGCGTAAAACTGTTGGCGTGCACATACAGGCCGAGAAAGCGGTCCAGGATATTGGCAAACACATGAATGCCGCTACCCACGAAACCTTCCTCGTCCAGGGTCACCTTGATTTCGATGCCGCGCACCAGTGAAGCGAACGGATTGCCTGGCAGCCATGCGGTGGCGGCTTTGTGATCGATGCCGATAACGCTGCCAATCTGACGCTGCGAGATCGCCGAGCGCGGCAAATCGTACAGGGTCAGGGTTTCCTGCAAGGCTTCCAGGCCGCCCTTGGCCAGTGACAGATGGTTTAGCGCCAGATGCGAAATCAGACGCCAGTGGGCGCCGCGGCCGCGTTCGAAATGGCAGGGCTCGGAAGGCTTGCGCAGGAAGCTGATTTCATTGACCAGCGAGCCGCCTTCCAGGAACAGGTCGCCGCCTGCCAGACCATACGCCAGCGAGGCCGGCAAATTACGGTTGCAGCAAGTCAGTTCGATACTCAGGGTGTCGGTTTCTATGGCGGCGGGATCGAAATCGATGTCGACGATGGAAATTTCGGTTTCGTAGCCCGGGCTTTTGTCGGCGACAATTTCGTCGCGCCGCATGGCCCAGTAATGGCCGGCTTTGTCGGCGCTTTCGCCATGGCGTAACGAATAGAAAGGACGGAATTCGGTGATCGATTCGCCTTCCGGCGTTTGCCGCACCAGTTGCACTGAATCGATGGAATGCACTTCGTAAGCGTAGGCACGGCGCGAATCGCCCAACACCGGGTAATAGGCGCTGGTGTGGGTCAGCCGGATCGGGTCGCCGCGTTGCTTGAACAGGTTGATGACAGGAGTGCAGCCTAGCAGCAGGTTGTTGGTCGACAAGGTGCCCAGCATGCGTGCGGTGTTGGAATCGGCGCGCAGTCCGGACAGCACCAGATGCAAGGTGAATTTTTTGCAGCCGGCTGGCAGCAGCTTGGTGAGTTCGGCGACATCGACGTCAAAGAAATTGAATTTCTCGGGATAGGAGAAATACTCGGTCAGCAGCCGATAGGCAGGATGCGAGCGCGCCGGAAAATCGATCAGCGATTCCTCTTCTTCAAAGCCGACCGGCGTGACCGGAATCTTGTTCACTGCGTGCCATTTACCGCTCTTGCCGGCTTCCACATAGCCGCGCACGGTGCGCATGAACAGTGTGTCGCGCAGCGCTGCGCAAAACGACGGTTCACCGTCGATAAACACGCGCAGGGTCTTGACCCCAAGCTCGGTAAAACCGGCTTGCTCCGCAATGCTTTCAAAGGTGATGCCGATGCGCGAACTGGCGGCCGGCGGCAACAGCACGGCATCCGGCGGTTCGATAATGGGATCGAAGACCGCGTGGGACAACAGCACCGGCGCTACCGTGACTTCATAACTTGTCTTGAATTTGCACGCCACGGCTCTGACCTGGCGCGTGGTCAGCTCGGTGCCGCGCGGCACCGGCATGGCGGAGGTCAACTGCTCTGCCGCGACGCTATAGTCCATGCGGGCGATCGAGCAAGACGGGAAAGGGCGCAGATAGTGCGGATACAGCACCTCGAACAGGGCTTCGGTGAATTCCGGGTAATCGTCGTCCAGCCGTTTCGAAGTACGGGCGTTGATCAGTGCAAACGACTGGATCATGCGCTCGATATGCGGGTCTTCCGAGACTTCGCCGGACATTAGCAAGCGCCCGGCAATCTTGGGGTAGCGCTCGGAAAATTCGCGCGAATAGCGTCTCAGGAAACCGAGCTCGCGTTCATAATAGGGAAGTAGTTCGTCCACGTTAACCGTCCATGCGCATCGCGCGGCGTGCTCTGCTGATTGAGTATTGCAAGGTAGATGGCTGTAGCACGGCGTCGAAGCTCACGGCTTCCTTGGCGGGTCCGACCACCAGCATGGCAGCAATCGCAAAATTCAAACGGTTGATCGATCCTTCGCGCAGTTCGAGCGAAGCCTTGACGTTTCTCAAGCGCGGTTCGTGGCGCGCAATGCCTTGTTCCAGGCATTGGCAGATATACGCACGGTCATCCACGCTGGCCAGGCTCATGCCGGAAAAATCGTTCAAGCCGTAAGTCAATATCGACTTGCTGCATTCGGGGAAATTCTTCAGTATGTCTTCGGGAATCACTGTGCGCGTATTCAGCATGGCTTCGAGATCGCGAGCTACCGCGTCTTTCAAGGAGTCCATGGACAGGCGCACTACCAGATCGGATTGCGCAGGCGTATTGTCGCCGCCCATCAGTCTGTCAAACAATCCAGGCGTGAAACCCTTCATCGCATACCATTCAGAGAAAAAAAGAGCCGCAGCACGCCACGGCTCTCATTGCTAATACAAAAAAATTACACGACTTTATTGGTCGACAGATCCCAGCCGCCGGAAGTGTTGCCGCCGGAGCCGCCACCGATTTTTTGCTGTGTGTACTTCCATTTGACTTTGGAGTACTTCAGACTGACTGACTCGCTCAGTACATCGCCTTCTTGAACAGATGGAGTGACATCGGAAATCAGCAGGTTCGACAGTTCGATTTCGAAGTACTTGATGCGGTCGCCCTTGCCGTCAGCGCGCAGGAATTCGAACTTTGCGCTGTCGATGGTTTTGCCGGATGAGCAGTTTTGCAGCAGCAATGGCGTGGCCAGATCGGCGATCTTGGTGATCACGATGTCCTTGTGTTCGCAACGCTCGGCTGTATGGCCGCCACCGGTCGATGCCGTCGCCGACTTCGGTTGCAGTACTTCCCACTGCACCGATTTGCATTCGATCCAGTCTTTGTGGGCGCTGTCGGTCGACTCGCCCTTGATGCCGTTAATTTGCAGATATACGTCGATTGCCATGGTGATACCCCTTATTCAATTAAGTTAAGATTTGGTTGACGCCGGTAATTCTGCGACCAAGCGGAGTGAAACTGAAAGTTCGTCGAGCTGGAAGTGCGGGCGCAAGAAAGAAACTGCGCGGTAGACACCCGGACGTCCTGGTACTTCGGATACCTGCACTGAGGCTTCACGCAACGGAAATTGCGCCTTTTGCTCTTGGCTGGCATTGTCATCGAGCAGAACGTACTGGGTCAGCCAACGGTTGAGGAAGTCTTCCACGTTGCCTGCCGAAGCAAAGCTGCCGATCTTGTCGCGCATCATCGATTTCATGTAATGCGCAATACGCGATACGGCGAAGATGTACTGCAACTGGGCGGACAGCACCGAGTTTGCATTGGCCGAATCGGTATTGTATTTCTTGGCTTTCTGGGCCGATTGTGCGCCGAAGAAGGCGGCGTAGTCGGTATTTTTACAATGCACCAGCGAAATGAAACCGAGGTCGCTCAGTTCTTTTTCGCGGCGGTCGGTAATGGCGATCTCGGTAGGGCACTTGAGCGCAACTTCGCCTTCGTCGGTCTTGAAAGTATGGGTCGGCAAGTCTTCCACCAAACCACCACCTTCGACGCCGCGGATCGCAGCACACCAGCCGAAATCTTCAAATGCCTTGGTCAGCTTGGTGCCGAACGCGTAAGCGGCGTTGCACCACAGGTATTTGGAGTGATCGGTGCCGTCCACGTCTTCCACGAAGTTGAAGCCTTCGACAGTCTGGCCATCCTTCGGATTGAATGGCAGGCGGCCCAGGAAACGCGGCAAGGTCAGGCCGACATAGCGGGAATCTTCCGATTCGCGGAAAGACTTCCATTTTGCATATTCGACGGTCTCGAACACCTTGGCCAGGTCGCGCGGCTTGCCGAGTTCGCTGTAGGTTTCCAGGCCGAACAATTCCGGCGATGCCGAACTGATAAAAGGCGCATGGGCAGAGGCCGCGATGTGCGACATCTGCTCGACGAAATACATGTCTTCCGGTTGCCGGGTAATTTCAAAGTCGCCGAGCAGGGCGCCGAATGGCGAACCGCCGAACGTGCCGAACTCTTCTTCGTAGACTTTCTTGAAAATGGCGCTCTGATCGAAATCCAGTGCCGCCTGAAAGTCTTTTACCAGCTCGCGTTTGGTCGCGTTCAAGACCTTGATCTTGATGTTCTGGCCGGTAGTCGAGTTGAACACAAGGTAGTGCAGGCCGGTCCAGCTGCTTTCCAGTTTCTGGAACTCAGGAGCATGGATGACGGCGCTGACTTGCGCCGAAATCAAACGGTCCAGTTCTGCCACGCGGGCGTCGATGGTGGCCGACAGGTTGGCCGATACCACGACGGTACCTTGCATGACCTGGTTCACGAGCTCAGAAATGATATCTTTGGCGCGGTCGTGTTCGGCGCCGGACTTGGCGACTTTGCTCTGTTCTACGATCTGGTCGAGCAGACCGGATTCTGCCGCCGCCGGGCTGGCCGCCGCTGCAGGGTTGTGCTGAAAGGACATCTCAGTCTCCTTGCTTTTTGGTTTGCTTGCTCAACGCCGCCAGCTTTTCGGTACTGTTCAGCACATCGTTCAGGATGTCTTCCAGCTTGTCGTTGCCGGCCAGCTTGTTGCGCAGATCCGCGAGTTTGGTGCGCGCTTCGAGCAACTGCCTGAGCGGTTCGATCTGTTGCACCACGGCTTCCGGACGGAAATCGTCGATCGACTTGAATTTCAGTTCAACCCCGAATTCGCCGCCGGCGTCGCTCAGATGATTCGGCACACGGAAAGTGGCTTTCGGCTCGATGCCCTTCAACACTTCGTCGAAATTATCGTTGTCGATATTGACGAACTTGCGGTCCTTCAGCTTGGCCTGGGCCACATCTGATTTGCCGCTGAAGTCGCCCACTACGCCCATCACGAAAGGCAATTCCTTTTGCTCGATGGCGTCGCCGATTTCAACGTCATACGTCATTTGCACCCGTGGCGGACGCACTTTCTGCAAACGTTTTTGAGTACTCTCTTTTTTGGCCATAAAACCCCCACTGATGCTTACCGAATAATCAAGCCCTGGTCCTGCCGTGCAGGATCAGGATTCACTTAAGTTACTGCAACGATCCGAATGGATTTGCGCCGTCGCCGCTAGCAGGCTGGTCAGGCGTTGTGCCCGGTTTTGTCGCTACCGCGCCTTTTTTGGCGACTGGAGGGCGTGCTACCACCTTTGGACGCGCCGGCACCAGTACGGTTTCTCCCAGACTTTCACGCAGGATTTTTGCCAGGCCTTGTGCTTCGCTACGCACATTGCCGTTCAAATCGTTTTGTGTGCGCAGGTCGTTCAAAGCCTTGGTTGACAGGCGGAGCCCGCCCACAGCGACGATGCTGTTGGCAACCTTGTCTTTCGGATCGCGCTGCAAACCTTCCAGCGCATAGGAGATGGCATCGCCGTAGTTTTCTGCATCGAATCTGATTTGCGCAAGCTTGATCCATGGCGCTTTGTCTGCAGGGTACGCGCCGGTCGCGTCTTTCAGCAATTTGACTGCCTTGTCGGTTTGTCCGGCTTTTTGAGCCGCGTCCGCTTCAGCTACGATGGCGTCCAGTTTGGCTGCAGGGTCCACCACTGGTGGCGGGGTTGTTGCACATGCGCTTACCAAGCATGCCAATGCCATGCCGTAGATAAATTTACTCTTCCATTGACTCATCTTAAACTCGCTTTCTATGTGGCAACTTTTAAATAGCCCAAATCTTAACAAAACCTGGCGGATGCAGATATCATATTGCCAATCTACATCAAAATTTGTTAACTTTGGTTACACCATTGCAACAAGTTTAGTTCAGACACGTACTATATGTCTAGAAGGCAACTAGTATGCTGTTGTTATTCTGTACAATAATGGTAATAAAATATTACGCTAGACAGTATTATCTATTCGATATTTTTGCAACTCAAATAAAGACGACAATCAATAATGCGACCTCTCTATCTCTTGGCATCGCTGGCGGCTGTACTCAGTCTGGCTGGCTGCGCAGCAGGCGCCGTCTCGGCGGTTGGCTCGATCGCCAGCTCCGTGTTGCAAATGTCAGGTATCACCAAACCGGAAATTCCTGACGCCCAGAAGCCGCCGCGGACCATTGCCATCAAGCTGCACGCCGGCACCAATTTGAATGCAGATAGTGGCGGCGCACCGCTTGCACTTGTCGTCAGAGTATATAAGTTAAGACAAAATGGTGCATTCCAACAGGCAACTTACGATACATTTACTAACCCGCAGAAAGAAAAGGATACGTTGGGAGCAGATTTGGTCGAAGTTAAGGAAATTACCCTGGTGCCTGGGCAGCGCTATGAAGTTAGCGAAAAAGTCCCCAGGGAAGCGGGTTTCGTGGGCATTGTTGCCTTGTTTAGAAAACCGGCCGCACAACGCTGGAAATTGACATTTCCAGCGGAGCAGGCTGAAAAATCCGGTATAACTTTAGGTGCGCATGCATGCGCGTTGACTGTCGGCACCGGCATCACGGTGGCGGAAGACGTCGGCGCCAGCAAGTTTTTAACCCCGGCCCCATGCGGCTGACCGGCCAGCTGTTTACCGGCAACTGCATGATGATGGTTTGAGCAAATTTACATGTGAGTCAAATACGTGAATCGAACATCGAAAATTTTATGGGGCGAAGGCTTGTTCTTGCGTCCTCAGCATTTCCAGCAGCAGGACCGGTATCACGAGAATCGCCTGCATGAAACCACCAATGCCTTGCATCCTTACGCTTGGGGAGTGCTGTCGGTGCAGCTGGACCGCGATGCGCTGGCCAACAATACTTTGCGCTTGTCGGAGTTGTCGGTCATTTTCCAGGACGGCGAAATCTACAAGGCGCCGGAGGCGGACGACTTGCCGGAAGTGGTCGACCTGGTGAATATTCCGCACGCCCAGCAAACCATTACCTACTACGCTGCGCTGCCCTATATGAAGGGCTTCGGCGGCAACTTTTCGCCTCTGGGCCAGACCAGCAACTCGACCCGTTACGCGCAAAATAATTCGGCGACGCCGGATTTGTTCACACAGGCAGCGGAAGCAGAGCTGACTTATCTCAAGAAGTCGGTACGGCTGGTGTCGGAAGTCGAACCGCGCGATTCCCTGATCAGTTTTCCGCTGATCAAATTGCGCCGCATCTCGACCGGCGGCTTCGAGCCTGATCCGACTTTTGTCGCTCCGAGCCTGACGATCCGCAGTGCGCCGGCATTGTATATCCAGCTGCGGCGGCTGATGGATGCGCTGCAGGCCAAAGTCAGCGCCTTGTACGGCCATCACCGCGAGCCGAGCAAGAATGTGATCGAATTCCGTTCCGGCGATATCTCTTCGTTCTGGCTGTTGCACACGGCCAGTTCGGCGTTCGCCGCATTGACACATTATTTCCATAATCCATCGTTTCATCCCGAGCGCCTGTACGAGCAATTGCTGAGTCTGGCGGGCGCGCTGATGACGTTTTCGAAGAGCTACGCGCTGTCCGATCTGCCGGTGTACCAGCATCAGGATCCTGGTCCGTGTTTCGCCAAATTGGACACGATCATCCGCGAGTTGTTGGACACGGTGATTTCGTCGCGTTACTTCTCGATCGCGCTGTCGGAAAACAAGCCTTCGCACCATCATGGCATGCTCGACTCCGGCAAAATCGATGACAAGACGGCGTTCTACCTGGCGGTCAACGCCAGCATGCCCGCCATCGAACTGGTCGATATCGTACCGTTGCGCTTCAAGATCGGCGCTCCTGATGACGTTGATAAATTCGTGCTGTCGGCAATGCCCGGCGTCAAGCTGTCGCATTCGCCGCAAGTTCCTGCAGCATTGCCGGTGCGGCCCGACACCTATTATTTTGCGCTGGAAAACAAGGGTGCTCTGTACGACCGCATGTTGCAGGCGCAATCGATTTCGATCTATGTACCATCCGGCATCAACGACCTTAAACTTGAGCTCTTAGCGGTTACATCATGAACAAAACATCAGCCCCATCCTTGCTTGGCGACATGGCTTCCGGCCAGGGCCAAGGACAATACGCCGCCGCTGACAGCAGCACTTCAGCCAATTCATTGCTGGACTTGATGTATGACGGTTTCTATGCCTTGTTTTTGCTGAAGAACCGTTGCGCGCCGGTCGATGAAGCCGGTTTCACGGCGAAAATGCAGCGTTTCCTGAGCGACTTTGAACGCGGCGCAAAAAAACTGGATGTCTCTCCGGAAGATGTCCACGCAGCCAAGTACGCCTTTTGCGCGGCGGTCGACGAAAATATCCTGCATTCGCAATTTAATATCCGCGAGTCGTGGGCGCGCCGGCCACTGCAGCTGATCCTGTTCGGCGACCAGCTGGCCGGCGAACATTTCTTCACGCGTCTTGAAGATTTGCGCGCAAAAGGTGCGTTGCACTTGCAGGCCCTGGAAGTTTTCCACATGTGTCTGTTGCTTGGTTTTCAAGGCAAATACATTATCGAAGGCCCGGAAAAACTGAACTACCTGACTGCGCGCCTGGGCGACGAAATCGCTCGCATGAAAGGCAAAAGCGCCGGCTTCGCGCCGCACTGGGAGCGGCCGGATCAGGTCAGCCACAAGCTGCGCAACGAAGTGCCGCTGTGGGCGCTGTGCTCGGTGTTTGCGCTGATCGGGCTAGGCGGTTATTTCGGTTTGAACACCATGCTGTCGCGCGCCACGGCGTCCAGCATTGCCGGTTATAGCGACATTGTCAAACTGGCGCCGCGTGCGGCTAACCTGACCATTACTTTGCCGTAAGGCGATTTTTTGTTGGCTGGGGACTTATTCATTAAGTGTCCGGTCAAGTGTCATTTCTGAAGATTGGCTGGTTTCGTCCGCAAATCATAGTAAAAGGCATACTATTTCATTTTCTGAGTCAAGTTAAAATAGTGGCTTGTGTAATTTTAACTTCAACTAAGTTGATGGAAGCTGGCGAATGAAACGTGGATTAACCGGTCACTACACGCCCGCCATTGCAGGTGGCGTTGCGTGCCAAGCTTTTGTGCCCATGCAGTGCCGCCGTTGCCCGCACTGGATCTGAGCGGCAAGCTGCAGGCGCGCCTGAATGACGCGCTGATCGCGCTCGGAAGACTCGATGCAATCAGCACCTTATTGCCTGACGCGAAATTGTTTTTATACAGTTACGTGCGCAAAGAGGCGGTAATGTCTTCCCAAATCGAAGGCACCTACTCATCGTTCAGCGATTTGATGCTGTATGAGATGGATGGCCTGCCCGGTGTGCCGATCGACGACGTGCAGGAAGTCTCTAGCTACGTCGCCGCCCTGACGCTGGGCGTGGAATGTATACGACAAGGTCATCCGACCAGTTTTCGTTTGCTGACGGAAATTCACCAGGTACTGATGACTTCCGGCCGCGGCGCGCAACGCGGGCCGGGCGAGCTCCGCCGCAACCAAGTATGGATCGGCGGCCATCGCGCCGATGAAGCCACATTTGTGCCGCCACCAGCCAACCAGATAGCCGATTGCCGGGCCGTGCTGGAACAGTTTAAATGATGTGCCAGACACTACCGCGCCAGTCATTAAAGCCGCGCTGGCGCATGTGCAGTTTGAAACCATCTATCCTTTTATCGATGGCAACGGCCATCTTGGGCGCTTGCTGATTCCGCTGATACTGGTTGAGGCTGGTATTCTGAAAGAACCACTGCTGTACCTGTCGGTACTTTTTAAGCAATATCGCGATAGCTATTACAGCTTGCTGCAACAGGTGCGCGTCACTGGTGACTGGGAAGTCTGGCTGCTGTTTTTTGTCGATGCTATTGCCGCAACCGCCAACCAGGCGGTTAGCACCGCGCAAGAACTGACGCAACTACCCGCTTCCGATAAAATACGGTTGGTCGAACTCGGCCGTTTGGCAGGGTCAGCCACACAAGTCCTGGATGCACTGTTTGCCCATCCGATATCGAATATTGCCGCACTGACTAGCGCGACCGGCCTTACTCCTGCCACCATTGGCAAGGTACTTGACGCGATGGAGCACAATCTCGACATGGTGGACGAACTCACGGGGCAAAAACGCAACCGGGTGTACGCTTACAGCGCATATATCACCATTTTGAATCAGGAAACTTCGTAGCGAGCGACTGCGGATATTGTTGCCGAGCGATGCCCTTGGCGCTTGTGGTCTAAGCCTGCCGCGAAAGCATAAGAATGTTGTAAAGCGTCAATCGAATAAAGCAAAAACGCCGCCTACCTGCTAATCTTCCAACCCATGGAGACAAAACAAAAAACCGGCCTCATCCTCACCGGCGGCGGCGCCCGCGCGGCTTACCAGGTTGGCGTGATGGACGCGGTGGCGTCGATTTTGCGAGAGCAGGGTTGGGCGCGCGAGAAAAGTCCTTTCGATATCATTTGCGGCACCTCGGCCGGCGCGATCAATGCGACGGCGCTGGCATGCCGGGTCGACAACTTCGGCCTCGGCGTGCAAAAGCTGATGGATGTCTGGGAACACTTCACTGTCGAGCAGGTGTATCGCGCCGATTCTCTGGCGGTCTTGCGTTCCGGCGCGCGCTGGCTGTCCTTGCTGTCTTTCGGCTGGCTGTTGCGCAAGTGGCATGCCCATCCACCTAATTCTCTGCTCGACAATACGCCGCTGATTACCCTGTTGCACCGCTTGCTGGATCTGGAGCGGCTGGACAAGGCGCTGGCCAACGGTAGCCTGGATGCGTTGGCGATCACCGCATCGTCGTACAGCGGCGGCCAGCATATTACTTTTTACCAGAGCGCGATCGAAATCCAGGGCTGGACCCGCAGCCAGCGCCGGGCGGTCAGGGATCAGATTGGCGTCGGCCATTTGCTGGCGTCGTCGGCGATTCCTTTTATTTTTCCTGCGATCCCGATTTATTGCGAAGGCCGCCGCCAGTTTTTCGGCGATGGCTCGATGCGCCAGCTGGCGCCGATTTCGCCCGCGATTCACCTGGGCGCCAGTAAAGTGCTGGTGGTCGGCGCCGGTCGCCGCCAGGAAGCGCCGGCGGATTCGCCGAACCTGGCCCGTTATCCAAGCCTGGCGCAAATCGCCAGTCATGCGCTATCCAGTATTTTCCTGGACGGGCTGGCGGTGGATATCGAACGCCTGGAGCGTATCAATCACACGTTATCCTTTTTAACTGAAGAGCAGCGCCGGCAAACGCCGCTGAAGGCGGTCGAAATGCTGATTATTTCGCCATCGGAACAAATCGACGATATCGCCACCAAGCATTTTGGCAGCTTGCCGGTGCCGATCCGTACCTTGCTCGGCGGTCTTGGCGCCAAAGAAGTGCACGGCGGCGGCCTGGCGTCGTATTTATTGTTTGAATCGGGTTATACGCGGGAGCTGATTCGCATGGGACAAAAGGATACTTTGGCGCGGCGAGACGAGGTTGTGGCTTTTTTCGGGCCGCCATGTCCTTAGCCTGGCGCGTGTCTGACGATAGAGCGGGCAATATTGTCAAATATTGCAACACTTGATGCAGGAGCAAGTATACGGGTTGATTCGTTTTCAGCAACACGTTACCCTACGGTATCGCATACCCAGAAAATATGAAATTTATGAAAAGCCACGCAACCCAGCGTCATTTTCTTGGTCTAAAAGCCGATTTCGCTATCGCCATGCTGCGTAACAGCATACTGCTGCTGCTTGGTTTGCTACTGTCTTTCCAGGTATTGGCGCGTGAATCCCTACCGCAGGATATGGTTGCGGTAGATCAGTTGCCACCGGAAGCGCAGACGGTATTGGCGGTGATCAAGCAAGGCGGGCCGTTTCCCTACGCCAAGGATGGCGTCATATTTGGCAATTACGAGGGGATGCTGCCTAGGCAACGGCGTGGTTATTATCATGAATACACGGTAAAAACTCCGCGCGCCCGCAATCGTGGCGCAAGGCGCATCATTGCAGGCGGTAATCCGCAGACGTCGGGCGAATATTATTACACTGACAATCACTATCAAACTTTCAGGCGCATACAGGAGTGACTGAGACGAGTGACTGATATACATACAACAACGGCAATCCATCATCATTGCTCTAGCTGAGGGAAAAAATGAGCTTGTTTAAAACCGTACCGCCAAATGTAGTGCAGTCCATCCGCGCCTTCCGTGTGACCGAACTGCAGGCGGAAGCTCACCGTCTGGGACAACATTTCCTGTATGCCTACTGTGCGGAAGCAACGACTAAACAGCAAGTTCTGGCCAAAATCGCCAACGCCTTCCAGTTTCCCAAGCATTTCGGCAAGAATTTCGACGCCCTGGCCGATTGCCTGACCGATCTGGCGCACAAGGCCGGCCCGCAGCCCGGCTTCATTGTGGTGATTGAACAACTGCCGAATACGCAAAAATTCGACAAGGAAGCGCGTGAAACCTTGCTTGACGTATTCCGCGACAGCGCTGATTTCTGGGCCGATAAAAAAGTTGCCTTCCGCGTCTTTTATTCCTTCCAATAGCGATATTTAGCACCTGTTTTGCTCAAAAACAGCGTTGCAACGGGTACAATGCGCGCCATGAGAAGCATTGTTATCCTGATTTCCGGGCGTGGCAGCAACATGCAAGCCATTGTCCGCGCCGCTCAAACCGAACAATGGCCGGCCCGAATCGCTGCAGTGATCAGCAACCGCGCAGATGCCGAAGGTTTGAAATTTGCTGCCGCCCAAGGTATTCCCACGGCGGTGGTCGCGAATAAAGACTATCCTGATCGTGCACAGTTCGACGCCGCTTTACGTGTCGTGATTGACGGTTTTGCCCCTGATCTTGTGGTGCTGGCAGGTTTCATGCGGATTTTGACTGCGCCGTTCGTGGAGCATTACGCCGGCCGCATGTTGAATATCCATCCTTCGCTGTTGCCGAGTTTTACCGGCATGGCGACCCATCGCCAAGCGCTGGAGGCGGGTGTCAAGGTACATGGTGTGACCGTGCATTTCGTCACACCGACATTGGACCACGGCCCGATTGTGGCGCAGGTTGCAGTGCCGGTGCTGGAAGGCGATACCGAACAGTCGCTGGAGCAGCGGGTGCTGGTTGAAGAACACCAGCTCTATCCGCGTGCGGTGCGCTGGTTTGTCGAGAATCGATTGGCCATCGAAGATGGCCGGGTACGCGTCAACACCGAGTCAGCCTAGTTCCAGCTTTTACTTACGTCAGCCTTTAACGGCGTTTAGTTATTATATTCACTGCGAATTATCAAGGTTTGCCACAAGAGTACGGCGAACAATAGATACAGCAGATACAACAGATTTTTAAGAAAGAATCATTATGAGATTGCCTCCCGCGATCATTGGTCACACCGAAGAAGTCCTGCGCGAAATTTTACGTTTTACCGGCCCTGCCGACGGCACTTTGTCGCATTATTTCCGCGAGCATCCAAAGCTCGGTTCACGCGAACGTGGCGTCGTTGCCGAAGCGGTGTACGGCTTGCTGCGCAACAAATCCATTTATACCAGCTTTGCGGAATCAGGCAATGGTCCGACTATGCGCCGCATGACTTTGCTGGGCCTGGCCGATGCGGTCGGCGTCGATTCGCTGGGTGGTTTGTCGGAAGAAGAAACCGAATGGCTGACGCGGGTCGCGGAGATCGACCGCAACCTGATGCCGCCGCTGATGCGCTCCAACCTGCCGCAATGGCTGTTCGATAAACTGGTGGCGCGTGACGGTGAAGCCGCAACGCTGGAACTGGCGTATGCCATGAACCAGCCGGCGCCGTTGGACTTGCGCGTCAATTCGATCAAGTCGAACCGCGAAGCGGTCAGCGCCACCCTGGCTGAAGCGCCGATCTTGTGTGAACCGACTCCCTATGCACCGCTGGGTTTGCGCGTCATCAAGAAGCCGGCCTTGCAAAACCTGCCGCTGTTCAAGAGCGGCGCGATTGAAGTGCAGGATGAAGGCAGCCAGTTGCTGGCCCAAATCGTCGGCGCCAAACGCGGCGAAATGGTGGTGGATTTCTGCGCCGGTGCTGGCGGTAAGACGTTGGCGTTGGGCGCTACCATGCGCAATACCGGCCGTTTGTATGCTTTCGATATTTCCGAGAAGCGCCTGGCAAAACTCAAGCCGCGCATGGCGCGCAGCGGTTTGTCGAACGTCCATCCGGTTCTGATCGCGCATGAGAACGACGGCAAGGTCAAACGCCTGGCCGGCAAGATCGACCGCGTGCTGGTCGACGCGCCGTGCAGCGGCCTGGGCACGTTGCGCCGCAATCCGGATGTCAAATGGCGCCAGACGCCGGAAGCGATCGTCGAGATGAACGCCAAGCAGATCGCAATTCTGTCGAGCGCCGCGCGGCTGGTGAAATCCGGCGGCCGCCTGGTGTACGGCACTTGCAGCTTGCTGGATGAAGAAAACGAAGCGATTGCCGCGCAATTCCTGGCGAACCACGAAGATTTCACCCTGGTGCCGATGAAAGACGTGCTGGCCGAACAGAAAATCCCGCTGGAAATGGGTGACTATCTGAAACTGCTGCCGCATCAGCATCAGACCGACGGTTTCTTTGCCGCGGTGTTCGTGCGTAAGTAATTACGCTCCACCAAGTACGCTTAACCAGGCACCTATCCTGTGTTTGCATCGAGCCAAATGAGAGCTGTCGTCAGTCTGATGCGTTGCGTCGGGCTGGGCTTGGTGTTTTGCACAGCACTGATTGCAGCGTCGGCGAGCGCTTTCGATGCACGCCAGGCGCCGCAAGCAGCGGAGGGCACTTTGCAGCCGCTTTTCGCGCCATGGGACGATATCGAAACCGCCTTGACCGATATGCTCGGCGCCGCCCGCCGGCAGGTGCTGGTGCAAGCCTACCTGTTGAGCAACCAGAAAATCGCCGCGGCATTGATCGCCGCCAAACGGCGTGGAGTCGACGTCAAGGTCATGCTGGATGGCCGTCAGCTTGAGAAAGTAGGCGCCAGCAAGGCGCGCGAGCTGGCTGCGGCCGGAATTCCGCTCTGGCTGGAAAGCGGCTATCAGAATGCGCACAACAAGGTGATGGTGATCGATCCGTCCGCCGCCACGGCAACGGTCATCACCGGCAGTTTCAATTTCACCTGGAGCGCGCAACACAAGAACGCTGAGAACGTGCTGATCGTACGCGACAATCCGGCGCTGGCGGCGCGTTACGCGCTGAATTGGGAGCGTCACCGTCTCGACGCTACGCAATACAAAACGCAGTAGCCAACGCAGCACCTACAACCATGCCAGATATTTTCACGGATTTGCTCAACGATTTGCTGACCAACCTGCGAGCGCCAGGCTTGCTGTTGCAGGTCGGCCTGATGCTGCTTTGTATCGGCCTCGGCTGGGTGCTGGCGCGCTTGTTGCGCCGTACTTTCACGCTGAGCGCGGTGCAGCCGCCGGCCATGCAGATCGGCCTGGGCAGTTTCGTCAAGGTCTTGACGCCGATCCTGACTTTCCTGCTGTTGTTGCTGGTCAAGCTGGCTTTGCAACGCTGGCATCAGCCGGTGAATATCCTGCGCCTGATGGTGCCGCTGGTGGCGTCGCTGGCGCTGATGCGCTTTGTGTTCTACGTGTTGCGCAGGGTTTTCGCGCGCAACAGCGGCGTCGGCACTTTCCTGTTGCTGTTTGAAAAGAGTTTTGGCGCATTGGTCTGGATCGGCCTGCTGTTATATATCACCGGCTGGTGGCCGGACCTGTTCGATTACCTGGACGGCACGGTGCTGCCGATCGGGCGCTACAAAGTATCGTTGTTGTCAATAATGCAGGCGCTGGTTTCTGTACTGGTGACGCTGGTGATCGCGCTGTGGGCCGGCGCCACCATCGAAGAGCGGCTGATGCGCGTCAACACCATGCATTCGTCGATCCGCACCGTGGTGGCGCGCATGGCGCGCGCGGTCCTGATCCTGATCGCGATATTGCTCAGCTTGTCGCTGGTGGGCATCGACCTCACCGTGCTGTCGGTGTTCGGCGGCGCGCTCGGTGTGGCATTGGGGCTTGGTTTACAGAAAATTGCCAGCAGTTATGTATCAGGCTTCGTGATTTTGCTGGAACGCAGCCTGGCGATCGGCGATATGGTCGGGGTCAGCACGTTTTACGGCAAGGTGGTGCAGATCAATAGCCGCTACACCGTGCTGCAGGGGCTGGACGGCATCGATACGGTAATCCCGAATGAAATCTTCATGATCAATTCGGTGCAGAATTATTCGTTGACCAACCGTATCCTGCGACTGGCGACGCAAGTGACAATTGTGTACCAGGATGATGTCGAAAGCGTATTGACGATGCTGGAGCAGGCGGCGCTCGGGGTCGACCGTGTGTCGCATGAAGTGTTGCCGCAGGCTTTGCTGTTGAAGATCGGCCCGGACGGACTAGAGCTAGAGCTCGGGTTCTGGATCACTGATCCCGAGAACGGTCGCCTGAATGTGTTGTCAGATGTTAACCGAGCGGTCTGGCGTTCGCTGCAAGCCCGTCAGATCAAAGTTGCTCACGTGAAACGCGAAATCAAGGTGCATGACGCTGGCTTGCATAAAAGTAATTTTCACTCAGATTCACAACAAGATTTGCAATTAGATAGTCCGGTAGATTCGCCGAAATCTAAAAACGGCTGATATTCAGGGTACAATTGCACTCGAAATTCGGGTAACTGGTCGGTAACTACCCGTCAACTTACCCGCATCACACTGCAAATTAGACATTAAAACAAGCAGTGGCGTAATCTCTACTACACATGGAGTACAACATAGTGTTCAATGCAATTCTCGATTTCTTATCGAATGGCGTAACAGGTGCCAGCGCCTGGCAGGTCGTCGTGTTCACGCTGGTCGTGACGCACATCACGATCGCCGGTGTGACTATCTACCTGCATCGTTGCCAGGCACACCGTGCCCTGGATCTGCACGCGATCCCGAGTCATTTTTTCCGTTTCTGGCTGTGGCTGACGACCGGCATGGTGACCAAAGAGTGGGCATCCATCCATCGCAAGCATCACGCCAAGTGCGATACCGAAGAAGATCCGCACAGCCCGGTCACTCGTGGCATCAAGAAAGTATTCTGGGAAGGCGCCGAGCTGTACCGCGCTGAATCCAAGAATCTGGAAACCATGGAAAAATTCGGCCATGGCACACCGGACGATTGGATCGAAAGAAACCTGTATACCAAGCACAGCGCCTACGGCATTGTTGCCATGCTGTTCATTGACCTGCTGCTGTTCGGCGTCGTCGGTCTGAGCGTATGGGCAGTACAAATGGTCTGGATTCCAATTACTGCCGCCGGCATCATCAACGGTATCGGCCACTATTGGGGTTACCGCAACTACGATTGCAATGACGCCGCCACCAACATCATCCCGTTCGGCATCATCATCGGCGGCGAAGAACTGCATAATAATCATCACACTTTCGGTACCTCGGCCAAGCTGTCGTCGAAGTGGTACGAGTTCGATATCGGCTGGATGTATATCCGGATTCTGGAAATCTGCGGTCTGGCCAAGGTCAAGAAGATTGCGCCTGCACCGAAGTTCAACCACGCCAAGCTGGTGCCGGATCTTGACACTCTGCAATCGGTGATCGCCAACCGTTATGACGTGATGGCCAAGTACGCCAAATCGTTGAAGAATGCCTGGCATGAAGAACGTAGCCATCTGACCGACAAGGCCAAACTGGGCGCCGGTTTCCTTAAGTCGTCAAAGAAGCTGCTGCAACGCGAGCCGACCAAGCTGGAAGCGCCGCAAAAGCAGCAATTGACCGAGTTGTTCTTGCATAGCAAGGCGCTGCAAACCATGCATGAAATGCGGGTTGAGCTGGGCGCCATCTGGGAGCGTTCGCATTTCACCCGCGACCAGTTGCTGCATCAGCTGCAAGACTGGTGCGCACGCGCTGAAGCTTCCGGTATCAAGTCGCTGCAAGATTTCTCCTTGCGTCTGCGTAGTTATTCCTGATTCAGGACAGCGTTCAAGAAAACGGCCTTCGGGCCGTTTTTTTTCGTCGGATGGTTTATTGTTTCGACCATGCTCGAGAGTCTTGCTGTCCTGTTCGCGTTCATCAATGACAGCCGAGGCCGGTATGATCAAAGCACGGCGATATTATCAACATACGTAAAAAAGCCCCGCAGGACAAACCGTGCGGGGCTTTTCAGAGTGCAGATCAATTACTTGATCTTGGTCTCTTTGTATTCAACGTGTTTGCGTACCTTCGGATCAAATTTCATGATCGACATTTTTTCCGGTGTTGTACGCTTGTTTTTTGTCGTAGTGTAGAAATGACCTGTACCTGCGGTCGATTCCAGCTTGATTTTGTCGCGGCCTGATTTCGCCATGATTCTTCCTTTATTCTGCTAGTTAGACTTTTTCGCCACGAGCGCGCATATCGGTCAATACGGCATCGATGCCGATTTTGTCGATTACACGCAAACCGGCGTTGGACAGGCGCAGGGAGACCCAGCGATTTTCAGACTCGACGAAAATTCGGCGATTTTGCAAGTTAGGCAAAAAGCGACGTTTCGTCTTGTTGTTTGCATGGGAAACGTTGTTGCCGACCATCGGCCCCTTCCCGGTGACTTGGCAGACACGTGCCATATAGAGCTCCTAAAGTATTCCAGAATTGGAAAAAAATCGATTATATATAAAAAAATGAGATTTTTCAACGACTTGGAGAAAACAATTGTGTCTTTTGCGCGTAAATTGATTTAACAATTTCTTTTCATGCCTCTGCATCTAGAGTTGGCCATGCTCCGCAAATGAATGCACCTTGGTGCCGGCCACAATGAAATGATCAAGCACCCGGACGCCGATCAGGTCCATGGCCTGCTTCAGAGTCTGCGTCAGTTTGTGGTCGGCGGCGCTCGGTTCCAGCGTACCTGAGGGATGATTGTGCGCCAGCATGATGCTGGCGGCGTTGTGCGTCAGGGCCGCCTTGACCACTTCGCGCGGATAGACGCTGGCGTGGGTCAGCGTGCCGCGAAACAGTTCCTCGGCGCAGATCAGGCGGTTTTTGACGTCAAGAAACAGCACCAGAAACGATTCATACGGTTTATTGGTCAGCAACAGTTGCAGATATTGCTTTACTGCGGCCGGTGCATCGAAACTGCTGCCGGATTGCAATTCTTCCACCAGCGAGCGCCGCCCCAGTTCCAGTATGGCTTGCAGCTGGGCATATTTGGCGGGTCCGAGGCCGTTAATTGTGCAAAAGTCCTTCAGCGATGCTGAAAACAAGCTGTTCAGCGAGCCGAAATGGGTAGTCATCTCGCGCCCCAGGTCGACTGCGCTTTTGCCGGCGACGCCAACCCGCAGGAACACCGCCAGCAATTCCGCATCGGAAAGCGCTTGCGGCCCGAGTTTAATCAGGCGTTCGCGCGGTCTTTGGTCTGTGGGCCAGTCGGTAATTGCCATCGCTAAGGTGAATTGCTGAATTGCTGGGTGCTAAGCACGTCATGTGCTGCAAGGTGGCTTACAATATCATCTTCAGATGAATGATTGCCTTTTTGTTAATGGTGTTTTTGCCTAATTTATGTCTAACTTGTCCTTACCTGTCGTCACCGAAGCCTCCTATTTAACCTTGCACTACCGTCTTGCATCTCAAGAGGGCGTGGATATCGTCAGTACTTTCAAGGAATCGCCTGCCACTTTGCAGTTCGGCATGGGCCAATTGGCGCCGTTCCTGGAAACCTGCCTGCTGGGTTTGCCTGAAGGCACGCATCAAACCTTCGACCTGCCGCCGGAGCAGGCTTTCGGCCCGCGCAATCCTGAGCTGATCCAGCGCGTGTCGCGCGCGACCTTGCGCCAGAATTCGCAGCTGGGCGAGGAATACCGCATCGGCGACCTGGTCGAATTCGCTGCGCCGGGCGGCGGCCAGTTTGCCGGCGTGCTGCGCGAGATTGACGAGCAGGGCGCCTTGTTCGACTTTAATCATCCGCTGGCGGGCCAGTCACTCAAATTTGAAGTAAAAATCGTCGGCATTCTGTAACTGCGCCGACTGAAGGATATGACTATGGATAAAGAGATTCTGCTGGCGCAGCCGCGCGGTTTTTGCGCTGGCGTCGACCGCGCGATTGAAATCGTCGAGCGTGCGCTGGAACAGTTCGGTGCGCCGATCTATGTGCGGCACGAGATTGTCCACAATGCCTATGTAGTGGCCGACCTGCGCAATAAAGGCGCGATTTTCATTGAGGAACTGGCGGATGTTCCGGCCGGGAATACGGTCATCTTTTCTGCCCACGGTGTTTCCAAAGCTGTGCAGGAAGAGGCTGAGGTGCGCGGCTTGAAGGTGTTCGACGCCACTTGCCCGCTGGTGACCAAGGTTCACATGGAAGTCGCCAAGATGCGCCGCGAGGGACGTGAAATCATCATGATCGGACATGAGGGCCATCCGGAGGTCGAGGGCACCATGGGCCAGACCGAGGGCGGCATGCACTTGGTCGAGACCGTGGCCGATGTCGGCAAGCTGCAAGTGGTGAATCCCGAGATGCTGGCTTATGTTTCGCAGACTACCTTGTCGGTTGACGATACCGCGGATGTGATCGCCGCGCTGAAGCAGCGCTTCCCGCTGATTACCGAGCCGAAGAAGGGCGATATCTGCTACGCCACCACCAACCGCCAGCAAGCGGTGAAATTCATGGCGCCGCAAGTTGACGTGGTGATCGTGGTCGGCAGTCCCAACAGTTCGAATTCCAACCGATTGCGTGAAGTGGCCGAAAAACGCGGCACGGCGGCCTATATGGTGGATAACGCCGAGCAGATCGATCCCGACTGGCTGCAGGGTAAAACCCGCATCGGCGTCACCGCCGGCGCTTCTGCGCCCGAAATCCTGGTGCAAGCGGTGATCGACCGCCTGACCGCCTATGGCGCCAAGAGCGTACGTACGCTCGACGGCGCGGAAGAAAACGTCACATTTCCTATGCCGAAGGGCCTCGCGCGGGCCTGAATCGCGGGTCCGAGCCGAGGTTGCGGTGAGCGAAACAAGCGAGTTACCCACGGGGGATCTATTGATCCTTGCGGACAGTGGCCGTATCGCTGCCGCTTGCCAACTGGCAAAACACCTGTGGGAAATCTTTGTGCAGCGGGATGAATGCCTCATTCTGGCGCGAAATTATATTTCGAATAGGTCCTACTTTTCCATCGATAGTTTTTTGTTTTCCTCGCTATCATTGCGGCGCTGTAGTTTGATTGTAAAACCCTGTGCTTTACCGTATTTCGCAAGGTAATATTGTAGTGCCGTCAGGTTGCTTATGGCTCAACGTTAGCTATAATCTGCACGGTCATGGTGCATTTGTCCACCGAGACAAGGCGCTTTAAGATAAAAACGTTCTTACATAAAGACGTAATAGGAGACAAATTAATATGTGTACCTCGTTCATCCTTCTTATTCCGGCTATTCACGCAATGCCAAACTACCTTTCCAGCTAAGCGGAAGGGCGACTCCCCACGGCACTAGGATTTATCCAAGGTGCCGTTTTTGTATCGGGAATGATTTTTGCTGTGCTGCCTCTGAGATGGTCGCAATAGTGTTCTGACCGATTTGAACCGAAACACACAAAGGAAATTATGGATATCTTTATCCAACAAGTTATCAACGGCTTGGTGCTGGGAAGCATGTACGCGTTGATTGCCCTCGGTTACACGATGGTATACGGCGTCTTGAACCTGATTAACTTCGCCCACGGCGATATCCTGATGATCGGCGCGATGGTCGGCCTGACCATCCTCAAGCTGCTGCAGCACGTTGCACCCGGCCTGCCTGGCATCGTCCAGCTGGCGATTGCCATCATCGGCGCCATCCCTGTCTGCGTCATCGTCAGCCTGATCATCGAACGGGTCGCTTACCGGCCGCTGCGCAATGCGCCACGCCTGGCGCCGTTGATCACGGCGATCGGCGTTTCCATCCTGTTGCAGACTTTCGCCATGATGATCTGGGGCCGCAGCCCGCTGCCAGTGCCGCAAGTCATGCCGTCTGATCCGGTACATATCTTCGGCGCCTTGATTTCGCCGACGCAGATCATGTTGCTGGTGCTGGCTGCCGCTTCGATGTTCGGCCTGGTGATGCTGGTCGAGAAAACCAAGATGGGCCGCGCCATGCGTGCCACCGCCGAGAATCCCCGGGTCGCCGGCCTGATGGGCGTCGATTCCAACCGCGTCATCGTCATGACTTTTGCCATCGGCGCTGCGCTGGCGGCGGTGGCCGGCGTGATGTGGGGGGCGAATTATTCCTCCGCGCAGTTCGCCATGGGCTTCGTGCCAGGCTTGAAAGCATTCTCCGCCGCGGTGCTGGGCGGTATCGGTAATATCTACGGCGCCATGCTAGGCGGTATCCTGCTGGGCCTGATCGAAAGCCTTGGCGCCGGTTACATCGGCGACCTGACCGGCAATTTCTTCGGTAGTAACTACCAGGACATCTTTGCCTTTATCGTGCTGATTATCGTATTGACCTTGCGTCCATCCGGCATCATGGGCGAACGTGTCGCCGATCGCGCTTAATCCGGGGAACACACATGGCCAATTTTTTCGATACTAAAAAGAACCCGACCAAGGCGTACACCAGCCTGGTCGCCCTTGCTATCCTGTTCGTGATTTTCCCGTTCATTGCCTCCAATTTCGGCAATTCGTGGGTCCGCATCATGGACTTTGCACTGCTCTACATCATGCTGGCGCTGGGCCTGAACATCGTGGTCGGTTTTGCCGGCCTTCTGGATCTGGGCTACATCGCGTTTTACGCCATCGGCGCCTACATGACCGGCTTGCTGGCGTCGCCGCAGTTTGCCTCGGTGCTGGAATCCTTCGTCAATACCTATCCAGCGATCGGCAATTTCCTGGTCTGGGTGTGCGGTCCGGAAATCGTTCAGAACGGCATTCACTTGTCGCTCTGGGTGATCGTGCCGCTAGGCGCGGCGCTGGCCGGCATGTTCGGCGCCATTCTCGGCGCGCCGACACTCAAGCTGCGTGGTGACTATCTGGCCATCGTGACCCTGGGTTTTGGTGAAATCATCCGGATTTTCATGAACAACCTGAACGCGCCGGTAAACATCACCAACGGCCCGCAAGGTATCAACCTGATCGATCCTATCCGTATCTTCGGCGTCTCGCTGGCAGGCGAGCGCGGTTCCAATGCGACAGTGTATTTCGGCGGCTTCGGCATGCCATCGGTGAATGCCTACTACTTCCTGTTCCTGGTGCTGTGCATTGCGATCATCTTCATCTCGATCCGTTTGCAAAACTCGCGCCTGGGCCGTGCCTGGGTGGCGATACGCGAAGATGAAATCGCCGCCAAGGCGATGGGCATCAATACCCGCAACATGAAACTGCTGGCGTTCACCATGGGCGCTTCGTTCGGCGGCGTCGCCGGCGCCATGTTTGCTTCGTTCCAGGGCTTTGTCTCGCCGGAATCCTTCTCGCTGACTGAATCGATCGCGGTACTGGCGATGGTGGTGCTGGGCGGCATGGGTCATATCCCGGGCGTGGTGCTTGGCGGTATCTTGCTGGCGGCGTTGCCGGAAGTCTTGCGGCATACCGTCGAACCACTGCAGATGGCGCTGTTCGGCACGGTCCTGATCGATGCGGAAGTTTTGCGCCAGTTGCTGTACGGCCTGGCGATGGTGGTGATCATGCTGACGCGTCCAGCCGGCTTGTGGCCTGCGCCCAAGCACGAGGACCGGCCGGATGCCGATATCGATAAACCTACGCTGGCAACCGGCGTGGTAGAGGCTTAAGGAGATCACATGAGCACACCAACTATTTTAAATATCTCCGGCGTCAACAAGCGGTTCGGCGGTTTGCAGGCTTTGTCGGAAGTCAATGTGAAGATCCTGAAAGGCCAGATCTACGGCCTGATCGGACCGAATGGCGCCGGCAAGACGACTTTCTTCAACGTCATCACCGGCTTGTACCAGGCCGATACCGGTTCTTTCGAGCTGGCCGGCAAGCCTTATTCACCGTCGGCGCCGCATGAAGTCGCCAAGGCCGGGATTGCCCGCACCTTCCAGAACATCCGTCTGTTTGGCGAGATGACCGTATTGGAAAACGTCATGGTCGGTTGCCACGTGCGCACCCATCAAGGTGTGTTCGGTGCGGTATTCCGTCACAAGGCGGCCCGCGTCGAAGAACTGGCGATCCGCAAGCGTTCGCAAGAGCTGCTGGATTTCGTCGGCATCGGCCGTTTTGGCGAGCGCACCGCGCGCCATTTGTCGTACGGTGATCAACGCCGTCTGGAAATCGCCCGCGCGCTGGCTACCGAGCCGCAATTGCTAGCATTGGATGAACCTGCGGCCGGCATGAACGCCACCGAAAAACTGGCGCTGCGCGAGTTGCTGGTGAAAATCAAGAATGAAGGAAAGACCATTTTGCTGATCGAACATGATGTCAAGCTGATGATGGGCTTGTGCGACCGCCTGACCGTGCTGGATTACGGCAAGCCGATTGCAGAAGGATTGCCTGCTGAAATTCAGAAGAACCCGGCTGTGATCGAAGCCTATCTGGGAGGTGGTCACTAATGGCAACCAATATCCTGAAAATCAATAACCTGAAAGTCGCTTATGGCGGCATCCAGGCGGTCAAGGGCATTAACCTGGAGGTCAACGAAGGCGAACTGGTGACGTTGATCGGCGCCAATGGCGCTGGCAAGACCACCACGCTGAAAGCCATCACCGGTACTTTGCCGCAATGCAAAGTCGAAGGCGAGATGCACTATCTGGAGCAGCATACCAAGGGCCTGACCTCGTTCAACCTGGTCAAGCAAAAGCTGGCGATGGTGCCGGAAGGGCGTGGCGTATTCACCCGCATGAGCATCCAGGAAAACCTGTTGATGGGCGCTTACACACGTGACGACAAGGCCGGCATCACGGCTGACATCGACAAGTGGTTCACCGTCTTCCCGCGCCTGAAAGAGCGCGCGGCGCAGATGGCCGGCACCTTGTCCGGCGGCGAACAGCAAATGCTGGCAATGGCGCGCGCCTTGATGAGTCATCCCAAACTGTTGCTGCTGGATGAGCCGTCGATGGGTTTGTCGCCAATCATGGTGGAAAAAATCTTCGAGGTGATCCGCAACGTCTCGGCGCAGGGTATCACCATCTTGCTGGTAGAGCAGAACGCCAAACTGGCGCTGGAAGCGGCGCATCGGGCCTACGTGATGGATTCCGGCCTGGTAACGATGAGCGGCAACGCCAAGGACATGCTGGACGATCCTAAGGTGAAAGCCGCTTATCTGGGCGAGTAATCAGGAGGGCGTCGGGATTTCCGCAATCCCGGCGCCGTTTGCAAGAGCAAAAAAAAAGAGCCATCGGCTCTTTTTTTCATTGGTGCACAGCTTTGCTTTGATCAGGTCAATGGCAGCGGGGTCAACTGATTATCTGACTGCTGGATCCGATGCTCAATGGCGTCCGGCACGTTGGCTGCTGCTTCAGCCGGAGTCGGGCTGGTAGCGTCGGCAGGTGCAACGGCTTGTATCGGACGTGCCTTCGGAGTGGCGATAGGCGCAACAGAGCCGCCTGATGGCACGTTTTTGCCGGTAGCGACATCTTGCAGACGGCGATATTCGGCCAGCACCTTGTAGCCATAGCCGCCATCATTGGCGAATGCTGCAGCGCCGACATAACGCTTCAGGCCGGCTTCGACCGAACCGCCCTGGTTCACGTAATCGCGCAGGATCATGGAGCCGACCTTGATGTTGGCGGTCGGATTCAGAGCAGCCTTGATGCCGCCCATGCTTTCAAACTTGTCTTCATGTACTTTCGACATGACTTGCATCAGGCCTTGTGCGCCAACCGGGCTTTCGGCAAACGGATTCAGGCCGGACTCGATCGCCATCACGGCCAGGATCAGGAGCGGATCCAGCTTGGTTTCGCGCGCGGTCTTGTAGGCGGTCGTCACAAACATGTTGGTAGCGTCGCCAGCGACGCGATAGCGCTTGGACAGCCAATTAGTGACCCATTGCTGCTGGCGCGAGCTATCGAGCGGTTTAACAGCTTTGCCGAGGCCATCCATGTGCAGCAGATGATTCGTGTTGGCGTTTGGCGCCGGTACGGTCAGGCTGGCAATGTTCCTGACGGCAGTAGCCGCCGGCGCACTGGCCAGATTATTTGCCGGAACGACAACTTGCACAGCCGGGGCCGATTGTGCAGCAACTGGTTGCGGAGCGCTGCTGGCGAACAGCGGCAGGCTTTGCAGCTTGTAGGCCAGATCCGGTTTGATCATCATGGTGCTGAGACCGATGATGGCCAGGATGCCGCTGAACAGGATGCTGAGGCGGGTGGTGGCGATGAAGCCGCCGACGGTGTCGCGGGCAAACAGTGCGCCGCTGACGGATTGGGTGCTGAGTTTCTTTAAATACGCGGGCGTAGCCCAACTAGGTAAAGCTTTGGTAGATCTTGCTAACAATGGAACCTCCTGAATCGTCGCGGTGCATGCAGGCCCTTTGGAACAGCAAGGGCGGGTACAAATAAACTGAATGCTGCGTGCACCGTAATCAATATCGCCTGGCTTCGCATGCTGTGTGCGCCATGCCAGACGTCGTTGCTGTTTGCGCTTATGTGACTCTAAGCTGGTCGGCTGCAGTAATGCGCCGTGCCACTGGCAAACAACTTGTTCGGGGGAGAAGGCTGACGCCTTTTGAAAACACTCCTTAAAATGTCATGTGGGACCCCGATCCCGTAAGTATTGAGAGCCGACTGAAAAGCGCTTTTTGGCGCTGCGGCTTCTTCAAGCTGGGCGGATTGTATGAGGGCTTTTATATCAAGTCAATACTATAAAAAACATTAATAATAACTTTTATGTATAACGATTATATAGGTTTACTGCTCCGACCCAATAAAATCAAGCACTTGGCGGGTAAGTATTAGTTGCTTAATTAACATGTAAAAAGATTGTAAAAATCCATGAAATACTTAGATTTACGTGATTTTATTATCAAATTGGAACAAATTGGCGAGTTAAAACGGATTTCGACGCCGATTTCACCCTATTTGGAGATGACTGAGATCTGCGATCGCACTTTGCGCGCGGGCGGTCCTGCACTGCTTTTCGAGAATCCGAGCGGACATTCGATACCTGTGCTAGGCAATCTGTTCGGCACGCCGCGCCGTGTCGCGCTGGGCATGGGCGCCGATGACGTCAGCGAATTGCGACGCATCGGCCACGTGCTGGCAAGCCTGAAAGAACCGGAACCGCCGAAGGGTTTCAAGGATATTCTCGGCCTCGGCACGCTGGTGAAATCCCTGTGGGACATGGCGCCCAAGGAGCACCGCTCGGCGCCGTGCCAGGATATCGTCTGGGAGGGCAATGACGTCGATCTCGCCAAGCTGCCGATCCAGCACTGCTGGCCCGGCGATGTGGCGCCGCTGATTACCTGGGGCCTGGTGATTACCAAAGGGCCGCACAAGAAGCGCCAGAACCTCGGCATCTACCGCCAGCAGGTATTGGGCCGCAACAAGGTCATCATGCGCTGGCTGGCGCATCGCGGCGGCGCGCTGGATTTCCGCGAACACGCGATCGCTACCGGCGGCAAGCCATATCCGGTGGCGGTAGCGCTGGGCGCCGATCCCGCTACTATATTAGGTGCGGTGACGCCGGTGCCGGACAGCCTTTCCGAATACCAGTTCGCCGGCCTGTTGCGCGGCAGCCGGACCGAGCTGGTGAAAGCCATCGGCAGCGAGCTGCGGGTGCCGGCTTCAGCCGAGATCGTGCTGGAAGGACACATCAATCCCGATCCGTCGCATCCGTCCGGCTATGAGATGGCGCTGGAAGGGCCGTATGGCGATCACACAGGCTATTACAACGAGCAGGACTGGTTTCCGGTGTTCACCATCGATCGCATCACGATGCGAAAATCGCCGATCTATCACTCTACGTATACAGGTAAGCCGCCGGATGAGCCGGCGGTGCTCGGCGTGGCGCTGAACGAGGTGTTCATTCCTTTGCTGCAAAAGCAGTTTTCCGAGATCACCGATTTCTATCTGCCGCCTGAAGGCTGCAGTTACCGCATGGCCGTGGTGCAGATGAAAAAGGCCTACGCCGGCCACGCCAAGCGGGTGATGTTCGGCGTCTGGAGCTTCTTGCGCCAGTTCATGTATACCAAGTTCATCGTGGTGGTGGATGAAGACGTCAATATCCGTGACTGGAATGAAGTGATCTGGGCCATCACCACCCGCGTCGACCCGATCCGCGATACCACCATTGTCGATAACACGCCTATCGATTATCTCGATTTCGCCTCGCCGGTGAGTGGTCTCGGCAGCAAGATGGGAATCGACGCCACCAACAAATGGCCGGGGGAAACCAGTCGCGAATGGGGGCGCACCATCAGCATGACGGATGAGGTGAAGACGCGGGTCGACCAGATCTGGCAAGAGCTGGGTTTGTAGCGCCGGTTTATAGAAAAAGCTTTATATAAATAGCAGGAAAATGGCGGCGCTTGCCAAAAAGCTGTAAAAAGCGCTGCCAGTAATGACGCAATGCGGTACAATTCACCCCGGCGGGCCCCTGCGCATTGTGGCGTGGTCAACCTGGTCAGGTCGGGAACGAAGCAGCCACAGCCATTTCCTGCAAGTGCCGCAGACAAGGCTCGCCTCTATCCTCAGTATTATTCAGTACGGCGTTTCTCCGCCCGTTCAGCGCATCCATTCTGCGCAACTACCCAATGTTGGTCTGGCGCTTGCCGCTTTATACGCGGCAACCGTCTTTGCTCGGGCATGCTATTTCAGCGTGCGATTGCGTCAGTGGCTGGAATGCTGAAACCTATTGTCGTCACGCCTTCCACGCTATTGGCGAACACGCCGCCGCCATGCATCTTGGCGATCGCCTTGACGATCGCCAGCCCCAGGCCGTGGCCGTGCAGCTGGCTTTGGTCTTTATCGTTACGGGCGGCGTCAACGCGATAGAAGCGGTCGAACAGGCGCGGCAAATGTTTTTCGGCGATCGGTTTGCCGGGGTTCGAGACGGCAATCCCGATAGCCGCCGGCTGTTGCGTGATGGTCACCACAATCGCGGCGCCCGGCGTCGAGTGCTGGATCGCGTTATGCAGCAGGTTGCTCATGGCGCGTTTGAACAGCGAAGTCTCGATCGAGGCTTCGGCATCGATGTCGCCGTCCACCTTGACCGTCATCTTCGACTCATCCAGCACAAATTCAAAGAACTCCACTGTCTTGTTGATTTCCAGCGCAATCGGGGTGCGTACCAGGCTGGTGGCGGCTTCGCCCTGGTCGGCGCGCGCCAGGAACAGCATGTCGTTGATGATCGAACGCAGCCGTTCCAGTTCCTCCAGATTGGACTGCAGCACTTCCTCGAATTGCGGCGCGGTGCGCTGGCGCGATAAGGCAACCTGGGTTTCGCCGATCAGGTTGGCCAGCGGCGTGCGCAGCTCGTGGGCGACATCGGCATTGAAGGCTTCCATCTGGTTGTAAGCGCCTTCCATGCGCTCCAGCGCGCCATTGAAAGCTGCCGTCAGGTCCGACAGTTCGCCTGGCAGCGGCGAAATCTGCAAGCGCTGCGATAAAGTTTTGGGACCAAGTGACTGTGCTTCGCTGGACAACTGTTTCAACGGCCGCAATCCCACTTGCGCAATCCAGTAACCGAGCAGCATCACCAGCATCACACCCAGCAGCGACAGGCCGACCAGTGCGATCATGAAGGCGTGCAGGGTATGCATGTAAGGCGCTGCGTCCACCGCCACGATCAGCCTGACCGCGGGCCGTTCCTGGAAGGCGGGCAGGGCTTTGGTCAGGGTAAGCAAGGGATATTCGCGGCCACGCAAAGTCAGCTTGCCCATGCCGGCGGGATTGCGATCTATGTTTTCGATGTCAGCCAGGTCTTTGCCATACTGGAAACGCGGATCATCGCTCAGCACCCAATAGCGAAAGCTGCCGTCAGCCGGCGTCAATGTATCCAGCTTGGCCTGGACCCGCGGCCATCGGCCAGGGTCGCCGTTGTGCTGGATCATGTACTGGGTATCGATGAAGCGCGTATTCAGTTCATCGTGCTGATGGCGCGCCAGCTCGCGCTGCAGCACGCCGTACAGGGCGCTGCCGATCAGGGAGAAAATCAGCAGCGCGGCTAGCGCAAACATCGCCACCAGGCGCACTTTGATGGAGCGTTTCATTCAATGTTCTCTTGATGATGCGGGTCCTGTGAATGGCGGGGTTCCCGCGGTTCCAGCACATAACCCATGCCGCGTATGGTGTGCAGCAGCTTCAGGTTGAACGGTGTGTCGATCTTGGCGCGCAAGCGCTTGATGGCGACTTCGACGACATTCGTATTGCTGTCAAAATTCATGTCCCACACCAGTTCGGCGATCGCCGTCTTGGAGAGTATTTCGCCTTGCCGCCTGGCTAGCACCGCGAGCAAGGAAAATTCCTTGGCGGTGAGGTCGATGCGCACATTGGCGCGATAGGCTTTGCGGCTGATCAGGTCGATCTGCAGATCGGCAATCCGCAGCTGCGCCGGTTCCAGCGCGCGACCACGCCGGGTCAGCGCCTGCAGACGCGCCAGCAGTTCCAGGAATGAAAACGGCTTGATCAGGTAATCGTCGGCGCCGCCTTGCAAGCCTTTGATGCGGTCTTCCACACGGTCGCGCGCGGTCAGCATGATGACCGGGGTTTGTTTGATTTCACGTAGCGCATGCAAGACAGAAAAGCCGTCGATACCGGGCAGCATGACATCCAGCACGATCACGTCGTAATCATGCTGCAACGCCAGATGCTGGCCGTCGATGCCGTCGTGCGCGACATCGACTGCACAGCCCTGTTCGGTCAGGCCCTTGCATAGGTAGTCAGCCGTCTTCAGTTCATCTTCGACGATCAGGATTTTCATGGGCTGCCGGTCTCCTGTTCTGTTCTGTCCTGCGTGGCGCCAGTATCCTACCGCCGCGCAGAACGGAGCAATTTTTGTTTTGGTTATTTCGAATCTATCACGACTGGCGCGCTGGTAATCGTTGTTGCTGTCTTGCGCGCCGCTTTGCGTGCCTGTCGCGCTTCCTTGCGGCTTTCATACCAATAGTGGGCGCGGTCCAGGTACAAATACACCACCGGCGTCGTGAACAAGGTCAGCGCCTGCGACAGGATCAGGCCACCCACCATGGCGTAGCCCAGCGGCCGCCGCAGCTCCGAGCCGGCGCCGTGGCCCAGCATCAGCGGCAAGCCGCTCAGCAGTGCGCACATGGTGGTCATCATGATCGGCCGGAAGCGCAGCAGGCAAGCCTGGTAGATCGCTTCTTCCGGTTTCATGCCGTGATCGCGCTCCGCCGTGAGCGCAAAGTCGACCATCATGATGCCGTTTTTCTTCACGATGCCGATCAGCAGGATAATGCCGATCAGCGCAATCACGCTCAGATCATAACCGCCCGCCATCAGAATCAGCAGCGCGCCGACGCCGGCCGAAGGCAAGGTCGACAAGATCGTCAACGGATGGATGTAACTCTCATACAGCAGGCCCAGCACGATATACACCGCGACCAGTGCAGCGGCGATCAGGTAAGGCTGCGACGACAGCGAATCGCCGAACGCCTTCGCCGTGCCCTGGAATGCGCCGGTCAGGGTGGGTGGAATGCCCATGTCGTTTTGCGCCTTGTTGATGGCATCGACCGCTTCGCCCAGCGCCACGCCCGGCGCCAGGTTGAAGGAAATCGTCACTGCCGGGAACTGGCCCTGGTGGCTGATCGACAGGTATGAAGTCTTGTTGGTATCGACGGTGACGAAGGTCGATAATGGCACCTGCTGGCCGGTGACCGGCGAGGTCAGGTACAGCTTGTTGAACAGGTCTGGATCTTGTTGCAGCTTGGGTGTCACTTCCAGGATCACGTGGTAGCTGTTGATCTGTGTGAAATACTGAGCCACCTGGCGCTGGCCGATGGCGTCGTAGATCGTCGAATCGATCAGCGCCGGCGTGATGCCGAAGCTGGAAGCGCGCGCACGGTCGATGGTCAGGCTGGCGGAGGCTGCAGCATTTTGCTGGTCCGAAGCGACGTCGGTCAATTGCGGCAACTGGCGGAAACGCGTCATCAGTTTCGGCGCCCAGACATTCAGTTCGTCCAGGTTGGAATCCGTCAAGGTGTACTGATACTGGGTCCGCGACAAACGGCCGCCGACGTTGATGTCCTGGCCAGCCTGCAAGAACAGGTTAACTCCTTGCACCTTGGCCAGTTGCGGCCGCAGGCGTGTAATCACTTCATCGGCGCTGGCGGTGCGGCCTTCATTTTTCGGCTTCAGGCTGATGAAGAAGTTGCCGGTATTGAAGGTGTTGCCGCCGCCGCTCATGCCGAAACCGGTGACGTCAGGATCCTTGCGCACGATCTCGGCCAGCGCCAACATGCGATGATTCATCGATGCAAACGAAGAGTCTTGCGCGGATTCGGCAAAACCGTAAACGAAACCGGTATCCTGTTGCGGGAAGAAGCCCTTGGGGATCACGATAAACAGCACCACGGTGGCCGCCATGGTGGCGAAGAACACCATCAGGGTGATGAACTGGTGCCGCAGCACGACATGCAAGCCGCGTTTGTAACCATTCAGCATGGCGTCGAAACCGCGCTCGAACAGTTGATACATGCGGCCATGCGATTCAGCCGAATGTGGTTTCAGGAAGCGCGAGCACAGCATCGGCGTCAAGGTCAGCGAAATGATGACCGAGACCGCAATCGTCAGTGTGACGGTAATCGCAAATTCACGGAACAGGCGGCCAACGATGCCGCCCATCAGTAGCAGTGGAATAAATACCGCCACCAGCGAGACCGAAATCGAAATGATGGTGAAGCCGATTTCTCCCGCCCCCTTGTAGGCCGCCTCCATCGGCGACATGCCTTCTTCGACATAGCGATAGATATTCTCCAGCATCACGATCGCGTCATCGACCACGAAACCGACGGCGATGGTCAGCGCCATCAGCGAGAGGTTGTCGAGGCTGAATCCCAGCAGATACATGACGCCCGCCGTGCCGAAAATCGCCAGCGGCACGGTGACGCTAGGGATCAAGGTTGCCGGCACATTACGCAGGAAAATGAAGATCACCAGCACCACCAGCGCGATGGTCAGCACCAGCGTGAATTCCACATCGGATACCGAGGCGCGGATGGTCTGGGTGCGGTCGATCAGTGTGTTGACCTTGACGGTCGGCGGGATGGCTGCCTGCAGGCGCGGCAGCGCGGCCTTGATGCGATCCACGGTTTCGATCACATTGGCGCCAGGTTGCTTGGTCACTGCCAGCACGATCGAGCGGCCGTTGATAATGGTGTTGCCAGCCGGTGCGGCGACGCCGGCGTAAGCCCAGCCGGCCACCTTGACGTTCTCCGGCGCATCAACTGCAACGCCGACGTCGCGCACGCGAATCGGCGCGCCGTTCTTGTACGCCAACACCATGTCGTTCCAAGGTTCCGCGCTCAGCAACTGGTCATTGGTGTAGACGGTAAAGTTTTGTTTCGGCCCGTCTACCGTGCCTTTAGGCTGGTTGACCGTGGTATTCGCAATCACGCCGCGGATATCCTCCAGGTTCATGCCAAGCGCACTCAGTTTGGTCGGGTCGACCTGGATCCGCACCGACGGCTTTTGCACACCGCCGATATTGACCAGGCCGACGCCGGGAATCTGCGAGATTTGCTGGGCCAGGATATTGTCGGCAAAGTCGTTCACCTGGATGATCGGCAAGACGTCCGACTGTACCGACATCACCAGGATCGGCGAATCTGCCGGATTGACCTTGCGGAAGGTTGGCGGGCTCGGCAAGTTGGCGGGCAGTTGGCCGCTGGCGGCGGTGATCGCTGCCTGCACGTCAAGCGCGGCGGCGTCGATGCTGCGGTTGAGGTCGAATTGCAGGGTAATTTGCGTCGAACCGAGCGAGTTGCTGGAAGTCATCTGCGACAGGCCGGCAATCAGCGAAAATTGACGTTCCAGCGGTTGTGCGACGCTCGATGCCATGGTTTCCGGGCTGCCGCCCGGCAAGCTGGCGGAGACCTGGATCGTCGGGAAATCGACCTGCGGCAGCGGCGCCACCGGCAGCAGAGGCCAGACTGCGGCGCCCACCAGGAAAATCGCAATCGCGAGCAGTGTGGTGCCGATAGGGCGTTTGATGAAGGCGGCGGAAATACTCACTTGCTTGCCCCCGTCGTTGCGGCGGCTGGCGTGGGTGCAGTTGTGTCTTTAGCGGCGGCGCTGGAGGCGCTGCCGCTGCCCGCCACGCTGGCGTCTTCTCTTACCTTGATGCCCGGCTTTAGCTTGTACTGGCCATCGACCACTACTTTTTGTCCTGCAGTCAAGCCCTTGTCGATGACGGCAATGCCTTCCTGGATATTGGCGACCTGAATCGCCTGCGTCTGCGCGGTGCCGTCAGCGTTGACGACATACACGTAAGTGCCGTCCTGGCTGCGTTGCACCGCAGCCGCAGGAACCGTCAATGCCTGTTTGCGGATACCCAATACCAGCCGCGTGTTGACATATTGCCCCGGCCATAAAACATGCGAGGGGTTCTGGAAAATGCCCTTCAGCTGCACGGTGCCGCTGGTGGTGTCGATCTGGTTGTTCAGCAGCGCCAGTTTGCCCTCGGCCAGCATGATGCTGCTATTACGCGGGAAGGCTTGCACGCCGAGCGGTTGCTGGTTGCCATGCAAGGCGGCGTTGATGCTCTGGAAGCTTTCTTCCGGCAGCGTGAATACCACTGCAATCGGATCGATCTGGTTAATCACCACCAGGCCGTTGGTATCGGCGGCATGGACGATATTGCCGGGATCGACCAGGCGGGCGCCTACGCGGCCGCTAATCGGCGCCTGGATGGTGGTGAAGCTGAGCTGCACCTTGGCGAAGTTGATCTGCGCATCGTCGGATTGCACCGCGGCTTGCAGCTGATTGACCAGCGCCTGCTGGGCATCCAGCGTCTGTTGCGTGGCGGCGTCTTGCTTTACCAGCGTGGTATAGCGTTGCAGGTCCAGTCTGGCGTTGGCGAGCTGCGCCTGGTCCTTGGCCTTTTGCGCCACGGCCTGGGCCAGTTGCGCCTGCAAGGTGCGAGGATCGAGTTGCGCCAGCATCTGGCCTGCCTTGACGTCCTGTCCTTCGACAAATCCGACCTTGTCGAGCTGGCCATCGATACGCGCCTTGACCGTAACGCTGGCGTTCGATGTCACGGTGCCGACCCCGGTCAGGTAGATCGGCATATCCTGTTGCTTGACGGTGGTGGTGCTGACCGCGATTGCGCTGGTGGCGGCAGCCGGTGGTGGCGCGGCGGCGCCGGCCTTTTGGCTCAGGGTCCAGCCGGCGGCGCCGATCAGGACCAGTATGGCGGCAGTAATCAGCAGCGTCGAACGGGTTTTGGAGAGTGTGGTGGTCATGGTGTCTGTCGGCTCGGAAAATTAATTGGCGGTATTGTTGTTTTTTGCTGGTGCGGCGCTTTCAGCCTGGGCTGTGGTCAGCTGTGCATTCAACTGTGATGCATCCCAGCCGCCGCCGACCGCTTTGATTAGTGCGACGCTCGCTACCAGCTGGCGCCCTAGCAATTGCACCAGGGTGCGTTCATTGCTCAGCGCAAGAGTTTGTGCGGTGACCACCGTGAGATAAGTTGCGGTGCCGGCGCGATACTGGCTCAGGGCCAGCTGCTCCGCCAGCTGCGAGGCTTTCACAGCCTGGTTTTGCGCAACCGTTTCCTGGTCCAGCACGTTCAGCGTCGCCAGGTTGTCTTCGACTTCCTGGAAGCCGCCCAATACGGTTTGTTTATATTGCGCCACCGAGGCGTCATAGACGGCAACCGCCTGCGCCGTATGGGCGCGGCGCAGGCCGCCGTCGAAAATCGTTTCGGCCAGCGCCGCGCCCAGCGACCAGACCCTGCTTGGCGTATCGAACCATTGCGCCAGACTGCCGCTGTTGAAGCCGCCGCTGGCGCTCAGCGTCAACGCCGGGAAGTAGGCAGCCTTGGCGACGCCGATATTGGCGTTTGCCACCGCCACATTGCGTTCTGCGTTGGCGATATCCGGCCGTCGCTCCAGTAGATCCGACGGCAGGCCGGCGGGAATAGCCGGCAGGCTGGCTTGCATCTTGGCCGTCATTGCCGGATCGGCTGGCGTTGCCGCCAGCGAGAATCCGGCCGGCGCCTTGCCGGTCAGGATGGCGATGGCGTGTTCCAGTTGGCTGCGTTGCGCCTGCAGATCGATGGCTTGCGCCTCTGCGGTCTTCAACTGGCTTTCGGCCAGCGCCACGTCCGAGCGCAGCGCGACGCCGACCGCATACTGGCTTTGCGTCAGTTGCAGCGAGCGGGCGTAGGCGGCGGTGGTGCGCGCATATAAATCTTTCAGCAGATCGGTAACCCGCAATTGCAGATAGTCTTGCGCCAGCGTGGCCTGGATGCTGAGGCGTGCGGCGGCCAGGTTGGCGGCGCTGGCCTGGGTGCCGGCGTCACCGGCTTCCACCGAGCGCCGTACCGCCCCCCAGACATCCGGCTCCCAGCTGCCTTGCACGCCGGCAGTGTAGCTGTTGCCCAGGTTGATGCCATTGGTGTTGGTGCGCGCACGGCCGGTCCCGGCATTGATGCCGATGGATGGCCAAAAGCCGGCGCGCGCGGCATCGGCTGCGGCGCGCGCCTGACGGTATTGCGCCTCGCCCTGGGCGATGTTCTGGTTAGCCTGGTTAGCTTGCTGCATCAGCGTGTTCAGCGTGCTGTCGCCATACACTTCCCACCAGGTGTGGCTGCTGTCGATCTGTTTTGGCTCAGCCTGCTTCCATGGCCCGCTTTCTTTATAGTGAGCGGGCACGTCCATGGCAGGACGCACGTAATCGGGGCCGACAGCGCATCCGGCCAGCGCCAGCGCGATCGCGGCAGCCAGGATGGTGCTGGAGAGATGTCTTGGGGAAGAGGAGAAATTCATGAGTCTGATTAGGCTGACAGTCGGAACATTGAATGGAAATGTCCGGGCAGCAAGTGGCGACAAATGGACTGGAAGTAAGCTAAGGCCAGCAAAAACAAGCATTCGCGCCGCGCGCAGCATCGGGCAGTATTTGCGTATACTTTACATCCCGCTGCAGTACCTGATGCTGTCGCTAATATGACAATTCTGTCAGTTTCAATTACATGGAGGTTGCTTGCACTCTGCCGTGCCTGATACGCAGTGCACTGATGATGGTGGCGAGCAAGGTTGCGCTGGCGGCAAGCCAAAGCGATAGATGCACGGCGCTGGCATCCATATGCGCGGTGTCGGCGCTGGCTTGGGCGATACTGGTGGCTGCCAGTACCACCGCAACCAACGCTGCGCCTAGCGACTGGCCGAAAGTGCGGGCGATCGCCAACACGCCGGAGGCGGTGCCGCTGCGGGCGCGCGGCGCATTGCTTAGCATTTCGCGATTGTTCGGGCTCTGGAAGAAACCGAAGCCAAGGCCGCAAATGAAGGCGCGCCATAAAATATCCGGGATCGAAGCGTGTTCGCCGAGGCAGGCCAGCAGGACCAAGCCGATGGTCAGCACCAACAGCCCGCAAGTCGACAGCAGTGCTGCTGAATAGCGGTCGGCCAGGCGGCCGGCGATCGGCGCGGTGATGGCGATCGCCACCGGCCAAGGAGTGAACAAGGCGGCGGAGAGGAGGGGGCTGAAACCGTAGGCGCCCTGGAACAAGAACGGCAGCGCGATAAAGGCAATTCCCTGGCCGATGAAGGAGCAGAGCGAAGTGGCGACCGCCATCGAAAAGCGCTGTGATGCAAAAATATCAAGCGGTAGCAGCGGCGCCGAATATTTTCGTTGTCGAATGATAAATAAAACTATCGATATCAGCGCTATCCCGCCTAGCAACAGTTCCTTGCCCCAGCTATCGTGGCGCGACAAACCATCCACCGCCATGACGAAGGTGCCGAGGGCGACTGCCGACAGCAGGGCGCCGGTGGCGTCGAATTTGCCGCCGCGGCCGGGATCGCGCGGCAACACGCGTCGCGCCAGCAGCAAGGTAACAATCCCGATCGGCACATTGACCGCGAACAGCCATGGCCAGCTCAGCACCGACAACATCAAGCCGCCGATGGCCGGTCCGGCAGCGGTGGATGACGCCACCACCAGCGCGTTGACGCCAAGCGCGGTGCCCAGCAGGCGGGTAGGGAAGATATTACGGTAGAGCGCCGGCCCGATGCTCATGGCGGCAGCGCCGCCCAGGCCTTGCAAGAATCGCATGCCGTTCAGTATCGGTAGCGAAGGCGACAGCGCACAACCCAGCGAAGCCATGGTAAACACCAGGATGCCGCTCATATACAGGCGCCGGAAGCCGAACACCTCGCCGATCGAAGCGAACGCTACCATGGTCATGGCGCCGGCCAGGATGTAGGCGTTGGCGATCCAGACCGCGGCGGCCGGATCCACCTGCAGGCTGCGCGCGATCATCGGCAACGCGACATTGACGATGGAGCCGTCCAGCACCGTCATGCTGGTGCCTAGGATCATGACGATAATCGCCACCCGCCGGGCTGCGCCGGGCAAGCCGTCATCTTCCGGCTGGTCGCCGAATAGCTGGCTCATGCAGGCAAACCGTAAGGCATTGGCGCAATACTTGATTGGAGATAGGGCGAAATAGGCACGTTCAACTAGGAAATGGAAGCTGCATCGGAGGCTTGAGCCGGAGCTGCGGATTATTACATGAAGCGCAATTTTATGCAGACGACCGCCGGGCTGATTGCCGCCGACGAACAACAAAAGCCATTATTTTTACAATCACTCGCGGCTGCCTGGCTTGCCGTTTGATGTATAATTCGAATTTCCCGCATGTGCCGTTCGGCACCTTCCGTAATGACTAAGTTTGTATTTGTTACCGGTGGCGTTGTCTCATCCCTTGGTAAAGGGATTGCAGCCGCCTCACTCGCCGCGATTTTAGAATCACGCGGTCTTAAAGTCACCCTTCTTAAACTCGATCCGTACATCAACGTCGATCCAGGCACCATGAGCCCGTTCCAGCACGGCGAAGTGTTTGTGACCGACGATGGCGCAGAGACCGATCTCGACCTTGGCCACTATGAGCGCTTCATTACGGCCAAGATGAAGAAGGTGAATAACTTCACCACAGGCCAGATCTACGAATCCGTGATTCGCAAGGAACGCCGTGGCGAGTACCTGGGCAAGACGGTACAGGTTATTCCGCACATCACCAACGAGATCCAGGATTACATCTACCGCGGCGCCGAAGGTTTCGACGTCGCGCTGGTGGAAATCGGCGGCACCGTCGGTGACATCGAATCCTTGCCGTTCCTGGAAGCGGCGCGCCAGCTGAGCCTGCGCGCAGGTCGCAAGGCAGCGGCTTTCGTTCACTTGACCCTGGTGCCTTATCTGGTGTCGGCCGGTGAACTGAAAACCAAGCCGACCCAGCATAGCGTACAGAAACTGCGTGAAATCGGTATTTCGCCGGATGCGCTGCTATGCCGCGCCGACCGCCCGATTCCTGACGACGAACGCGCCAAGATTTCCCTGTTCTCGAACGTCCAGGGCGATGCCGTCATTTCGGTGTGGGACGCCGACACCATCTACAAGATTCCGCAAATGCTGCACGACCAGGGGCTGGACGCGATCGTCTGCGAAAAGCTGGGTCTGTCGCCGAAGCCGGCGGACCTGTCGGTCTGGACCAAGCTGGTGCACGCACTGGAAAATCCAACCTACGAAGTCACCATCGGCATGGTCGGTAAATATGTCGACTTGACCGAATCCTACAAGTCATTGACGGAAGCCTTGCGTCACGCCGGCATCCATACCGGCAGCCGGGTCAACATCGAATACCTGGATTCGGAAGAAATCGAAGCCACCGGTACCGGTCCTTTGGCCAAGTACGATGCGATTCTGGTGCCGGGCGGTTTCGGCAAGCGCGGCGTGGAAGGCAAGATTGCCGCTGCGCGTTTCGCGCGTGAAAACAAGATCCCTTACCTCGGCATCTGCCTGGGCATGCAGGTTGCCCTGTTGGAATATGCACGTAACAAGGCCGGTTTGCCGCACGCCAATTCAACCGAATTCGATGCGCAGACCGACCAGCCGGTCGTGGCCTTGATCACTGAATGGCAGAATCATGACGGCAAGGTAGAGTTGCGCGACGTCAATTCCGATCTGGGCGGCACCATGCGCCTGGGCGCGCAAACCTGCGACGTCAAGCCGGGTACCCTGGCCTCGGAAGTGTATGGCACGACCGTGACCGAGCGTCACCGTCATCGCTACGAAGCCAACAATCATTACCTGGAGCGGATCGAAGCTGCCGGTCTGGTCGTGTCGGCCCGTACCCCGACTGAAGACCTGTGCGAAATCATGGAATTGCCACGTACCGGTGAGAACGCGCATCCCTGGTATGTCGGCGTCCAGTATCACCCGGAATTCAAATCGACGCCGCGCGATGGCCATCCGCTGTTTATTTCGTTCATCAAGGCTGCGCTGGCGCACAAGCAAGCCAACACTGCGGCGTAAGGAAAAAGCATGAAACTTTGTGGCTTTGACATCGGTCTGGATCAGCCGTTTTTCCTGATCGCCGGTCCGTGCGTGATCGAATCGCGCCAGATGGCGCTGGATACCGCCGGCAAACTGAAAGAGATCACCAGCGAGCTGGGCATCAATTTCATTTACAAATCGTCTTTCGATAAAGCGAATCGCTCGTCCGGTTCCTCATTCCGCGGCCTCGGCATGGATAAAGGGCTGGAAATTCTAGCGGAAGTCAAAGCGCAAATCGGCGTGCCGGTGCTGACCGATATTCATGAGATTTATGAAATCAAGCCGGTGGCGGCAGTGGTCGATGTCTTGCAGACGCCGGCTTTCCTCTGCCGCCAGACCGATTTCATCAATGCTTGCGCGCAGTCCGGCAAGCCGGTGAATATCAAGAAGGGACAGTTCCTGGCGCCGCACGACATGATCAATGTCATTGCCAAGGCACGCGCCGCAGCGCGCGAAGCCGGTTTGCCGGAAGATAATTTCATGGCTTGCGAACGCGGTGCATCGTTCGGCTATAACAACCTGGTGTCCGACATGCGCTCGCTGGCGATCATGCGCGAAACCGGTTGCCCGGTCGTGTTCGACGCCACCCACTCAGTGCAATTGCCGGGCGGGCAGGGCAGCACTTCCGGTGGCCAGCGCGAGTTTGTGCCGGTATTGGCGCGTGCGGCGATTGCGGTCGGCGTGTCGGGCGTGTTCATGGAAACCCATCCGAATCCGGCCGAAGCCAAATCGGACGGCCCGAACGCGGTGCCGCTGGGACGCATCAAAGAATTGTTGTCGACCATGATAGACCTGGACCGGGTCGTCAAAAAGAATGGCTTTATCGAAAGCAATTTCGGTTGATTGCTTGGGGATGGACAAGGGGTCGGGACTTACGCAACACTGTCCCAGCAAGGCACGACGACGGAGACAGTACGGCGTACGGCTAGGAGGAGTAACGCCGCTGGGGCAGTTTTGCGTAAGTCCTTGGGGTGACTATATGGCCACCGCTATACCAGCAAGCGGTGCAGCTTGAACCCTGTCCCCCGCAAATGGTTTTAATATCTTGAATATTTTTATCCGATAGGGAAATACATGAGTGCAATCGTTGACATCATTGGCCGTGAAATTATTGATTCACGCGGTAATCCGACAGTAGAGTGTGACGTCTTGCTGGAATCCGGCGTGATGGGTCGCGCGGCAGTGCCGTCCGGCGCTTCCACCGGTTCGCGCGAAGCGATCGAACTGCGCGACGGCGACAAGAGCCGCTACGGCGGCAAGGGCGTGCTGAAGGCTTGCGAGCATATCAACACTGAAATCTCGGAAGCCATCATGGGCCTGGACGCCAGCGAACAAGCGTTCCTGGACCGCACCCTGATCGACCTCGACGGTACTGAAAACAAGAGCCGCCTGGGCGCCAACGCCATGCTGGCGGTGTCGATGGCAGTTGCCAAGGCTGCTGCCGAAGAAGCCGGCCTGCCGCTGTATCGCTATTTTGGCGGTAGCGGCGCGATGCAGATGCCTGTGCCGATGATGAACGTCATCAATGGCGGTGAGCATGCCGACAACAACCTGGATATCCAGGAATTCATGATCATCCCGGTCGGCGCTCCCAGTTTCCGTGAAGCGCTGCGCTACGGCGCCGAAGTATTCCATGCGCTGAAGAAGATTTTGCACGACAAGGGCCTGGCGACTTCGGTCGGCGATGAAGGCGGTTTTGCGCCATCGCTGGCTAACCACGAAGAAGCGCTGAAGCTGATCATCCAGGCGATCGAAGCTGCCGGCTATGAGCCAGGCACGCAAATCGCTCTGGGTCTGGATTGCGCCGCGAGCGAATTCTACAAGGATGGCAGCTATGTCCTGGCTGGCGAAAACATGACCCTGACCGGCGCGCAGTTCACCGGTTTGCTGGCGTCGTGGTGCGATAAGTACCCGATCATCAGCATCGAAGACGGTATGGCCGAAAACGACTGGGACGGCTGGAAACTGCTGACCGAAACACTGGGCAAGAAAATCCAGTTGGTGGGCGACGACCTGTTTGTCACCAACACCAAGATCCTGAAAGAAGGCATCGATAAGGATATCGCCAATTCGATCCTGATCAAGATCAACCAGATCGGCACCCTGACCGAAACTTTCGCTGCGATTGAAATGGCCAAGCGCGCCGGCTACACCGCAGTGATCTCGCATCGTTCGGGCGAGACTGAAGATACGACCATCGCCGATATCGCGGTTGGCATGAACGCCCTGCAGATCAAGACCGGCTCGTTGTCGCGTTCGGATCGCATGGCCAAGTACAACCAGCTGCTGCGTATCGAAGAAGATCTGGGCGATGTCGCCAGCTATCCTGGTCGTGATGCGTTCTATAATCTGAAGTAAATGACTGGGCAGGGTAATTGATCGTCATGCGCGAAGTTACCCTGAGTTACCCCGAATTCCATTGACCAGCAGGAAGTTTGAAGCAATCCAATACGATCGATGCGCCTAATTGCCATTTGCCTGACTTTACTTCTGCTGCTTGTCCAGTATCCGCTCTGGTTAGGCAAGGGCGGCTGGTTGCGCGTCTGGGATATGGATCAGCAAGTGCATACCGCTCACGACAAGGTCGCCGAATTGAAGGCCCGCAACGCCAAGCTGGATTCGGAAGTGCATGATTTGAAAGAGGGCACAGGCGCGGTTGAAGAACGGGCGCGGACCGAGCTGGGCATGATCAAGCAGGATGAGATTTTCATCCAGATTCTCGATCCGAACGGTAATCCGGCCGATGCGCCGGCGCCACCGAATGCGGAGCTGACTGCTGTAGAGAAGACGGTAGCGGTTGCCGTGCCGGACGAGCGGGGCAAGAAGCCGCAACATTGATTCATCGGATTTTTGCAAGGCAGACAGAAACAGCAACTGCCTGACACTACGGCGCGCCATTATGTTGAAATAATGGCGCGCCGTTTTTTTAGTGCTTGCTGGTTCCGGTAGGCAGCAGCGCCTCGACCGGCGCTTCGGTGGCAAACAGGTGGGCGCAATCGACTTTGTCGAACTCATAATGCTGGCCGCAGAAATCGCAATCCACCGACAGCTTGCCAAGATCAGCTAAAGCTTCCTCGATTTCAGACTCGCCTAGCATTTTCAGCATATTGCCGACTTTTTCACGCGAACAATTGCATTGGAAGCTAGGCTGCCGCGGCTCGAAAACACGAATGCTTTCTTCCCAGAACAGGCGTCGCATCAAGGTTTGTATATCGGTCGCCAGCATTTCTTTCGGCTGCAAGGTGCCCCCCAGCGCCATGAAGCGGTTCCAGGTTTCCAGGTCGTCATCAACTGGCACATCGGTGCCGCCATGGTTCGGCAGTTTTTGCAGCAGCAAGCCGCGCGAAACCTTGTCGTCGGCTGCCAGCCAGAGCTTGGTATCCAGCTGCTCCGAGCGCAACATGTAATTCTCGATGACAGTCGCCACGTTGTCGCCGTCCAGCGGCACGATGCCCTGGTAAGGTTTCTGGCCGGGCATCTTGTCCTGCGGATCGAGCGTAATCGCAAAACGTCCCTGGCCATTCAGGTTGACCAGTTGCGACATCGTGGCGTCGTCGTCGATCACGGCGTCGGGAGCGAGCTTGGCGGTGGCGCGCATGCGAAGCTGCGAATCGCACTCGGCCACCAGTAAACGGATCGGCCCGTCGCCGTGAATCTGCATGACGATGACGCCGTTGAATTTCAGGTTGGCGGACATGAGCGCCGCCGCGGCCATCATTTCTCCCAGCAGCGTGGTGACGGGCTTCGGATAGTGATGATGTGTCAATACTTGCTGCCAGGTGGTCGACAGTTCCACCAGCTCGCCGCGCACCGCCGCATTTTCGACCATGAATTTCTGCAGCGAATCGCTACCGCTGGTTATCGCCATCTTTGTTACGTCCATATCGTTATCCACTCGTTTTCTTTTTTGCCGTTTGTTGTCAATTGTCGCCGCTAACTGTTTGCCGTCAACCGATTTGCTTCAGCCCGGTCTTGTATTCCTGCCCGCGTTCGATATAGTGCGCGGCGTTGCCGGCAAGGGCAGCAACATCCTGTTCGCTCAGGGTACGCACCACTTTGGCCGGCGAACCGATGATCAGCGAGTTGTCCGGGAATTCCTTGCCTTCCGTGACCAGCGCACCGGCGCCTACCAGACAGTTCTTGCCGATCTTGGCGCCATTCAGTATCACCGCCTGGATGCCGATCAGGGAGCCGTCGCCGATGGTGCATCCGTGCAGCATCGCCTGATGGCCGATGGTGACATTCTTGCCTATCGTCAGGGGAAAACCCATGTCAGTATGCAGCGTGCTGCTTTCTTGTACGTTGCTACCCTGGCCGACCGTGATCAATTCGTTATCGCCGCGGATCGTGACGCCGAACCAGACGCTGGCGTCGGCTTCGATCCTGACCTTGCCGATCAGGTTGGCGGATGGCGCGATATAGGCTGACGGCGCGATGTCGGGGGCATGTTCACCCAATTGGTAGATGGCCATAAATCTCCGTAAAATGCTGGATGCCGTTAATCAATGTCAGTAGATATGTCCGTACTCCGATTTTTCAACCGTAGCGCCATTTTACCGCTGTCAACATGATCCAACCGCCTGATTCTTGCTTTGCAGTAGATAGGGCAGCCGCGGCGGAACTGCGTGTGGTTGCCTTGCAATGCCTGTGCGAGGCCGATGTCGCCGCCAAGGTCGCTGCCGTCGAAGCGATGGCCGCAGCATGGAGCGACGGCGGCATGGCGCTCGATGCCGCTGCCACGCTTGAGGCCGTTGCCAGCATACCCGGGCGCCCGCCGCAACCGGCGCTGGTGCCGCCACGCGAGGTCAGGCATCGTTCCATGGCTTCGGTAGAGGGGCGCGCCGCCATGATTCACGCACTGGCGCATATCGAATTCAACGCCATCAACCTGGCGCTGGACGCCATCTGGCGATTTGCCGGGATGCCGCCCGACTACTATGCCGACTGGTTGCGGGTAGCCAAGGAAGAAGCTTATCACTTCGGCCTGTTGGCAGCGCATTTGCGCAGCCTGGGCTTCGCCTACGGCGATTTCTCCGCGCATAACAGTCTGTGGGAGTTGACGGAAAAAACCAGCGACGACATCGTGGCCAGGATGGCGCTGGTGCCACGCATGATGGAAGCGCGCGGGCTGGATGCCTCGCCGCGCACCCGCGCCAAGCTGGCGCAGGCCGGAGATGAGCCGGCGGCGGCGATCATCGACATTATCTTGCGCGACGAGATCGGCCATGTGGCCATCGGCAATCGCTGGTATGGCTGGCTATGCCAAGAGCGGCAACTGGAGCCTCTGGTGACATTCGCCGCCTTGGCGGTCCAATATAAGGCGCCGATCTTGCGCGGCCCGTTCAATCTGGAGGCGAGAAGGGCGGCCGGCTTTTCAGAGCAGGAATTGCTTGCCTTGCAGCAGATATAAAAAAGCCGCTCCAGGTGAGCGGCTTGATATTTTTAGTGATACCACTTGTGTTTGCCGGCGGGTGTGGCGATTTCAGCCATATTGATCAGCTTGGTGCCGGCGATCCGATCGTGCAGGAACTGGCGCTGAGGATCAAGATAAATCGTCAGGGCCCAGAGAATGAAATTGGCGGCGGGCACCCAGATCAGCATCCAGGTATGCGCACCCAATGCCCAAGCCAATGCCAGCCCCGGCAGAAACCAGCACCAGCTCAGCAGGAAACGTAGCGCTGCGCGGCGGGCCTTGACTGTGCTACCGTCTTTATTGACCAGGCGGATGCGCCAGGTTTTCATGGCCAGGGTTTGGCCGCCATGGCTCCAGCACCAGACGAAATACGCAGTCAACACCAGAAACAGCCAGGCTTGCTGGGCATGACGCAGATAGAGGGCGTTGCGCTGTTGCAATAGAGTGGAGAAAATCCATCCCGAGATGAACAGGATGCCGAACAGCAGCATCGATTCATACATGATGCTGCCGAAACGGCGTTTCAATGAGGGCGTTTGTTGCTCGATGGCGAGCGAATTGACTGCTGGCGACGCTGAAGGCTTCAAAATGCTTATTTCGCGGTGGGCGCCAGCACTGGCGCCGGCGACGCCACAGGTGTCGCTGCTGCAGCTGCCGGTGCGACCACTGCGGTTTGTTCCGTATTTCCTTGGGGCGCCAGTTTGACCGGGGCCGCCGGTTTGGGCTTGTTCAGGGTGGTCGGCGGCATGGTGGTTACCCGTTTATGCCGCGGCGTGGCTTGTTCGGCCAGCTCCTTCTTTTGTTCGTCGGACAATTGCTGGTATTGCTGCCAACGCAATGCTCTTTGCTCAGTGTCCAGTTTATTAGCGCGCGCATAATTTTCACGGGCAATACGGCGTTGTTCCGGGGTCAAGGTGACCCAGCCGCGCATCCTGGCTTGCAGTCTTTCCTGTTCCGCGGGAGTCATCTTGACATAGCGGCCACTGATTTCAAGCCACTTCTTGCGGGTGGCCGGCTTCAGTTTGTCCCAGTCAGGGGCCAACGGCTCCAGGATATGCTGTTGCAGCGCCGTCAGCTCCACCCAATTAGGTACGGCGTTGCCGGCCACCTTGGTCATCTTGGGCGCTTTGAGGGCGGCTTCGCTGATATCGGCGGCATGGGTCGGCACAACCGGCCCGAGAACCGCCAGCACGGCGCCGCCGGTGACCAGTAAAGCAAATGCGGCGCCGATCAAACGCTTGGCGCCGCCAGTCTGCTTGCTTGCGGCCGTCTTGCGTTCAGCCGGATTCGTGAAGGTAGTCAGGGTCATTGCTCTTGCTGGGTCGCGTCTTGCTGCGGCTCTTGCTGTTGCGCCAAGAAGGCGCTGAAGCCACGGTCGAGATAGGCCGAAGGCGGCAATTCATCCGACAACACGGCGGCATCGATATCGGCGGCGGCGGTAATCCGGTGTTGCTGCTCGAATTGATATAGGCCTGACAACAGTATGACGCCGACCAGGATTGGCGCGGCGACGCCGATGCGGGTCAGCCATGACAAGCGGTCATTAAAGAAATTACCCGCGAAGTTACCCGCATGGCCGGCCAGCACGCCTTGGCGCGCCAATACCCGCGTCGGCACGTCTTTTTTCTTGCGTGCGAGTGCGGCCTGGCGTGCAGCAGCCAGGCGGTCGACAGCCGGCGCCTGCAAGTTGTCCAGGTTTTCATTCAGTGCGTGCCGCACCTTGAAAGCGAAGTTGATTTCTTTAGTGTTCATAAGCTGATTCCTTTGGCCTTGAGCGATTGCGCCAGAGTGTGCGTTGCGCGAGAGCAGTGCGTCTTTACGCTGCCTTCCGAGCATCCCATTGCGGCCGCGGTCTCGGCAACATCCATGTCCTCCCAATAACGCATCAGGAACGCTTCCCGTTGACGCGCCGGAAGCTTCTGTACTTCCTGATCGATCATATTGAGAATTTGCTCACGTTCCAGCTTGCTGGCGCTGGATTCCGTGGCTTGCGAATCTTCCGGCGATTCAAAGGTTTCCAGGACGTCGTAGTCTTCGTCATTGGCGTTGTTATGCCCCATGCTGGAAAACAGGCTGACCCAGGTGTTACGGACTTTTTCCCTGCGGAAATAGTCGTGGATCGTGTTTTGCAGGATGCGCTGGAACAGCATCGGCAGCTCGGCGGCCGGCTTGTCGCCATATTTTTCCGCCAGTTTGATCATGGCGTCCTGGACGATGTCCAGCGCCGACTCATCCTTGCGGACAGCGTAAACCGCCTGCTTGAAAGCCCGGCGCTCGACGTTTTCAAGAAAGTCGGAAAGTTCTTTATCTGTGGCCATGCTGTGCGGCGGATTCGGTCATTAACTGGCTGCTGCTTTTCTTCAAGATGCTGTTCAATATACTGTCTTGCCGCCGGTTGTTGGGAAAATACGGCGACCCCTGGAGAGAATCCCGGTGTTGACGCGTTTGCGCTAGTCGTCCTTGGCCTCTGCCTGAAATTATTTTTGCCATTGTCTTGATAAACAATGGCTTAGGATTAATTTCAAGGCTGGCCGAATGCTAGCAAAAAAGGCGAGGGTTGTGGGTAAAACTGCAGCAAAAGACATGATTTAAAGCAGATTTCATGTAATTTGGCTTGACCGGATTGAAACTACGCATTATGGTAGCTATCCACTTCAGCATCCTGGAGTGCGACCATAGTCTTTTCGCTGACGACCCAAGATGTTGTTCAACGGACAGGCATGCTACATATTTGTAAGCTGTTTGCTCTAACCCGTGCCACAAGCGCGAGAATCAGGTAACAGCGTAAACAGGAATTTCGGCTGAACGAGTAGCGTTTAGCGCCATTTTGAATCGTATCTACGGCTACGCAACGGAATGACGTGATCGCACAAAGAAGGGACGCCGTAGCACTGATACGCTTCGCCATTTCGTCAGGAAAGAGCATCCGATCAATTTCCAATGGACCTTGAAAGGATCTAGTAAATGAGCAAAGACACAAACTTGCCTGTCACCGGCGCGGAAATTCTCGTGCGCTGCCTGGCGGAAGAGGGAGTCGAACACGTGTTCGGTTATCCCGGTGGTGCCGTGCTGTACATCTACGACGCCATTTTCCAGCAAGAAAAATTCCAGCATATCCTGGTACGACATGAGCAAGCTGCGATTCACGCAGCCGATGCCTATTCCCGCAGCTCGAACAAGGTTGGCGTGGCGATTGTCACGTCCGGTCCCGGCGTCACCAATGCGGTGACCGGCCTGGCCACGGCCTACATGGACTCGATCCCGATGGTGGTGATTTCGGGCCAGGTGCCGTCCTATGCGATCGGCGAGGATGCATTCCAGGAATGCGACACAGTCGGTATTACACGCCCGTGCGTCAAGCACAACTTCCTGGTCAAGGACGTCAAGGATTTGGCGGCGACCATCAAGAAGGCGTTCTTTATCGCCAGCACCGGCCGTCCCGGCCCCGTGCTGGTGGATATCCCTAAAGACATCACCATGCACCGGCACGTCTTCGAGTATCCGAAGGAAGTCGAGATGCGTTCGTACAAGCCGGTGGACAAAGGCCATTCGGGCCAGATCCGCAAGGCCGTGCAACTGCTGCTGACCGCCGAGCGGCCGATGATCTACGCCGGCGGCGGCGTTATCCTGGCGAATGCTTCGCCGGAGCTGAACAAGCTGGTCGATCGCCTGGGCTATCCGTGCACCACTACTTTGATGGGTTTGGGTGGTTACAAATCGTCCAGCGACAAGTTTGTCGGCATGCCCGGCATGCACGGCACCTACGAAGCCAACATGGCGATGCAGAACAGCGACGTGCTGATCGCCATCGGCGCCCGTTTCGACGACCGCGTGATCGGCAATCCGAAGAATTTTACTTCGGTGTCGCGCAAGATCATCCATATCGACATCGACCCGTCGTCGATTTCCAAGCGCGTCAAGGTTGATATTCCTATCGTCGGCAACGTCAAGGATGTGCTGCAGGAATTGCTGGCGCAACTGGATGCGGCCGAGACCCGGCAAAATACGGCGGCCCTGTCCAACTGGTGGAAGCAGATCAACGAATGGCGCGGTCGCGATTGCCTCAAGTTTGCCGATTCGAAAGAAGTCATCAAGCCGCAATCCGTGGTGCAGAAAGTATGGCAGATCACCGACGGCGATGCGTTCATCACCTCGGACGTCGGCCAGCACCAGATGTGGGCGGCGCAGTACTACGGCTTCGACAAACCACGGCGCTGGATCAACTCCGGCGGTCTCGGCACCATGGGCGTCGGCCTGCCGTACGCGATGGGCGTGCAGATGGCCAATCCGGGTGCGACCGTAGCCTGCATCACTGGCGAAGCATCGATCCAGATGTGTATCCAGGAGCTCGCCACCTGCAAGCAATATCATTTGACGCCGAAGATCATTTTGTTGAACAACCGCTTCCTCGGCATGGTCCGTCAGTGGCAGCAGATCGACTACGGTTCGCGCTATTCCGAGTCCTACATGGATTCGCTGCCGGATTTCACCAAGCTGGCAGAATCGTTCGGCCACGTCGGCATGAAGATCGAAAATCCGGCCGACGTCGACGGCGCGTTGAAAGAGGCATTCGGCATGAAGGACAGGCTGGTATTCATGAATTTCATTACGGATCAAACCGAAAACGTCTGGCCGATGGTCAAGGCGGGCAAGGGCTTGACTGAAATGCTGCTCGGTTCGGAGGATCTGTAATCATGCGCCATATCGTTTCTGTACTGCTGGAAAATGAAGCCGGCGCGCTGTCGCGCGTGGTCGGTCTGTTTTCGGCCCGCGGCTACAACATCGAGACATTGACGGTCGCACCGACCGAAGATGCGACCTTGTCACGCATGACCATCGTGACAAGCGGTTCGGATGACGTGATCGAACAGATCACCAAGCATTTGAACCGTCTGATTGAAGTCGTCAAAGTGGTCGACCTGACCGAAGGCGCACATATCGAACGCGAGCTGATGCTGATCAAGGTGCGTGCGGTCGGCAAGGAACGCGAGGAAATGAAGCGTACCGCGGATATTTTCCGTGGCCGCATCATCGACGTCACCGACAAGTCCTACACCCTGGAACTGACTGGCAACAAGGGCAAGCTGGACGCGTTCATCGATTCGATCGACCGTGCAGCGATCCTGGAAACCGTGCGTACCGGCGGCTCAGGCATCGGTCGCGGCGAGCGCATTCTCAAAGTGTAAAGAATCAGAAAAATCGAACACGGCGTTGGGACGTCTCAACGCACCTCACACCAAATTACTTATATAGGATTAAAAATGAAAGTTTTCTACGACAAAGACAGCGACCTCTCCCTGATCAAAGGCAAGAATGTCGCCATCATCGGTTACGGTTCCCAAGGCCACGCCCACGCGCAAAACCTGAATGACTCGGGCGTGAAAGTGACCGTCGGCCTGCGTAAAGGCGGCGCTTCGTGGGACAAGGCAAAGAATGCCGGTCTGAACGTGGCTGAAGTCAACGATGCAGTGAAAGCAGCCGACGTCATCATGATCTTGCTGCCTGATGAAAACATCGCTCAGGTGTATGCAGAAAACGTCGCACCGTTCGCCAAGCAAGGCGCAACGCTGGCATTCGCTCACGGCTTCAACGTGCATTACGGCCAAGTCGTGCCACGCGCCGACCTCGACGTCATCATGATCGCGCCAAAAGCGCCAGGCCACACTGTCCGTGCGACCTACACCCAGGGCGGCGGCGTGCCTCACCTGATCGCCGTCTACCAAGACAAGTCCGGCAGCGCCCGCGAGATCGCCTTGTCTTACGCAACCGCCAACGGCGGCGGCCGTGCAGGCATCATCGAAACCAACTTCCGCGAAGAAACCGAAACCGACCTGTTCGGCGAACAAGCGGTTCTGTGCGGCGGTGCGGTTGAACTGATCAAGGCCGGTTTCGAAACCCTGGTGGAAGCCGGCTACGCGCCGGAAATGGCTTACTTCGAGTGCCTGCACGAACTGAAGCTGATCGTCGACCTGATCTATGAAGGCGGTATCGCCAACATGAATTACTCGATCTCGAACAATGCGGAATACGGCGAGTATGTCACCGGCCCGCGCATCGTGACCGAAGCCACCAAGGACGCAATGCGCCAATGCCTGAAAGACATCCAGACCGGCGAATACGCGAAGAGCTTCATCCTGGAAAACAAGGCTGGCGCGCCAACCCTGATCTCCCGTCGCCGTATCACAGCCGAACACCAGATCGAGCAAGTTGGCGAACAGTTGCGCGGCATGATGCCATGGATTAAGAAAAACAAGATGGTAGATCAAACGAAGAACTAATCAAGTTTCTTTCGGTTCGATGAAAAGGACGGCGTTGCCGTCCTTTTTTACTTTCTTGACCGGCAATCATTCATTGTTTAGATTGTGATACTGGTAATCGGGCGACTTTCTAGGGAATATGGCAACTAACACCATAAGCAGCAAATTCGGCAAGCCTGACCGTGGCTGGCGGGAACGTCTCTATACGATCATTTTTGAAGCCGATACCGCCGCCGGACGGCGTTTTGATACCGCCTTGCTGATCATCATCGTCCTCAGCGTTGCGACTGTAATCATAGACAGCGTCGGCGCCGTGCGTTCGCGTGATTTCCTGGCGTTGAACGCGCTGGAGTGGCTATTCACCATCTTGTTCACAATCGAGTACGTGGTGCGCCTGCTGTGCGTCAAGCGGCCATTGCGCTATGCCCTGAGCCTGTTCGGCATCATCGACTTGCTGTCTATACTGCCGACCTATCTGGCGTTTTTGCTGCCGGAATTCCATTTCCTGATCGATGTCCGCCTGTTGCGCATGCTGCGCGTATTCCGCGTGATGAAGTTGCCGCGCTATTTCGACGAGTCGCAGGTCTTGTGGCAGGCGCTGCGCAACAGCCGCCACAAGATTCTGGTGTTCCTTGGCGCGGTGCTGATCATGAGCGTGATCCTGGGCACCATCATGTATGTGATCGAGGGGCCGGAAAACGGCTTCACCAGCATCCCGGTCGGCATGTACTGGTCGATTGTGACCTTGACCACCACTGGTTATGGCGACATCCATCCAAAAACGCCGATGGGCCAGTTGATCACGTCCTGCGCCATGCTGATGGGCTATGGCATCATCGCCTTGCCTACCGGGATTGTCGGCGTGGAACTGGCGATGACCATGATGAAGGGCACGCCGACCACCCGCACCTGTACGCATTGCCTGACCGAGGGGCATGAAGCCGATTCGCTATTCTGTAAGCATTGCGGCGAGAAGCTGGACCCCTATCAATACGATGCGGCGGCAGCCGGAATTGACACGTCGGATAATCTGGCTGAAATCAAGAATCTGATGGGACGCAATGTGCACCGCGATTCGTCTGAAAAGTAAATGCGGATCGGAGGCCGCTGGTTTTTCTTGTATTGCATTTGATTCTTACAACAGGCAACATTGTCGTCGAACTAAATTGACAGAATATAATCGAAGGATGGTCTGTAAAAGGGTAGTCTGAAAAACAGTCTTTGGAGCGCACTTGAGTAGCGCTCCATTTTTTCTTGGAGAAGAATATGTCGCGATCACGCAAATTGATGTTGTCATCCCTGTTGGCCGCCACCGGTTTCGCCGCCCAGGCGCAAGCCTTGCCGCCGACCACCGGCACGCTGGTGATAGTGCCGGCCTACGGCGAAGTCAAGCACGCCAACGACCAGGTCAGGATCACTTTCAACGTGGAAGAGCAGGACAAGGACAAGGCGACGGCAGCGTCGCGCGTCAACGTCAAGATGAAGCAGGGCACCGACATCCTGAAACGCCAGGACCCGCAGGCGATTCTGCAAACGCGTGGCTACTACACCTATCCGGTCTATCCGGAAGACCAGCCGCAGCCGCGCGGCAACGCCAGCAAGCCGCGCCAGCCAACCGGTTGGCGCGTCGGCCAGTATCTGGACGCCACCACCACCAATCTCAACAACCTGCCGAAAACAGTGGCGGCGGTGCAAAGCGTGTTGGGCCTGAACGGTTTGTATTTCGGTTTGAGCGACGCCACCAGCAAGAAACTGGATGACCAGCGTATCGCTGCGACGTATCAGAACCTGACCGAGCGGATCGCCTCGATCGCACACGCCATGGGCCGCAATCCTGCGGATGCAGTGCTGGATACAGTGGATTTTGAAGGTTCCGGCAACTATGCCCAGGACTCGGCGCCTGCGCCTAAGGCAATGATGATGCGTGCAGCCTCCATGGCCGATGCTGCGCCGGTGGAAGAGCCAAGCTTCGAACCGGGTGAAACCACCCTGAACATGCGCGTGGTCGGTAAAGTCCGCTTCAAATGATGCGCTCCTCCGTTTCTTGCCTGAGCTTGGTCGCGGTTGCTGTGTTGGCGTTGGCCGGCTGCAAACCTTCGCCGCCGCCGCCGCAGATATTCAAAACCCAGACGGATGCGCTGGAAAAGGCAAAAGGGGTGGAGAAGCAGTTGCAGGATGCGCAAGACAGAAACCGGGCGGCGGAAGAAGAGCAGCAGAAATAGGCCACGCTCCGGCTGTTATCCGCCAAAGTCCGCACAGGCCGGGTTCTGCAATGCGAACCCGGCCCTGTTTTAACAAGAATCTGCTGATTTGTTGTTGTATTGAAAATATATCTTTGCCTATATTTACCTACGTCAATAAAATCGAGCGAGAAGCTTGGTCTTTTTATACAATGCCAAAGATCATCTAGTATCATGCTGACGGTCTGCGGTGTTGATGTGATTTCCCTTACCCAGTACCTTGACCATCAAGCGGCACAGCAGCTGGCGTTTTAGCTTTTAGCCTGAGTAATCGCTATGCGACAGGTTACATTTATTTCCCGCTCGACTAGAATAGCCACGCTTTGAGTTCCGTCATGGTTCAAACCGCTAATGTATCAATCCACTAATTCTCAAAATAATCCGGAGTGCAGTTGAATAATTATCCCCATCCTATTATTGCCCGCGAGGGTTGGCCGTTTTTGGGCATCGCCTTTGCGGTTGCGCTGCTGGTTACGTTTTTCTCGGTTGCATGGTCGCTGCCATTCTGGATTATTGCCTTATTCGTACTGCAATTCTTCCGCGATCCGGGCCGTGTGATCCCACAAAATCCGGCTGCCGTGCTGTCGCCTGCGGATGGCCGCATCGTGGTGGTTGAAAAAACCATGGATCCTTACGCCAATCGCGAAGCTCTGAAGATCAGCGTTTTCATGAACGTGTTCAATGTCCATTCGAATCGCGCGCCGGTCGACGGCAAGATTGAAAAAGTCCAGTATTTCCCGGGCAAATTCGTCAATGCCGACCTCGACAAGGCCTCGGTGGAAAATGAACGCAACGCCTTGGTGATTACCGCCGCCAACGGCCAGACCGTGACTTGCGTCCAGGTCGCCGGCCTGATTGCGCGCCGCATTCTGTGCTACGTCAAGGTTGCTGACATCCTGACGCGTGGCCAGCGCTATGGCTTCATCCGCTTCGGTTCGCGGGTGGACGTGTACTTGCCGCTGACCGCCACACCCAAAGTCGCCGTCGGTGACAAAGTGTCCGCTACCGAGACTATCCTGGCCGAATTCTAAAAGACGTGCCGGGAAGTTGGAGTTTGCAAGATTATGTGTAATTAGAGTTGATTGAAACGGAACTTATATGGCCACATTCAAGCGCCGTAAAGCGAAGAGTAACGTCGCACAGTTCCCCAAGGCGCTGCGCCCGTACAAAAACGCCGAGCGCAGCGAATACCTGGACGAAGAAGATATCCACCCGCCGGTACGCCGCCGGCGCGGCATTTATCTGTTGCCGAACGCCTTCACCACCGCAGCATTGTTCTGCGGTTTCTATGCCATCGTCATGGCGATGAACCTGCGCTTCGACCAGGCATCCATCGCGATTTTCGTGGCGATGGTGCTGGACAGTCTCGACGGCCGGGTGGCGCGCCTGACCAATACCCAAAGCGAATTCGGCGCCCAGTACGACAGTTTGTCCGACATGGTGTCGTTTGGCGCTGCGCCGGCGCTGGTGGTGTATGAATGGTCCTTGCGCGGCATGGGCAAACTGGGCTGGCTGGCGGCTTTCGTGTATTGCGCCGGCGGCGCCTTGCGCCTGGCGCGCTTCAATACCAATATCGCGGTGGTCGACAAACGTTATTTCCAGGGCTTGCCCAGCCCGGCCGCGGCAGCGCTGGTGGCGGGCTTTGTCTGGCTGATGGATGATCTGGGGTTCCAGGGCACATCGTTGAGCTGGGCGGCGTGGGCGATCACCCTGTATGCCGGCCTGACCATGGTCAGCAACGTGCCTTTCTATAGTTTCAAGGACATCAATCTGCGCAAGCCGATGCCGTTCATTGCAGCGTTCCTGGTGGTGCTGGCGCTGGTGGCGATTTTCAGCGATCCGTCAAAGGTATTGTTCGGCCTGTTCGTGCTGTATGGCTTGTCGGGATTCGGCGTGTACTTCTGGCGCTGGTTCAAGGGCAAACCGGTCAGCATCGTGCAGACGGAACTTGAGCACGACGATAAAGACTAAGCGATACAGATAGTGAGTCGGTCATGCCTGTGAAATATACGTAAGGTTAAATGTTGTTAAACCTTACGTTTCAAGCAGCACTGTAGCGAAGCTAGTGGCATCATCGTTGTTTAACTACTACCGGAGAAAAAAATGGGATTACTTTCGTTTTTTAAAGAGGCAGGCGAGAAGCTGCTGGGACATAAGCCAGAAGAAGTCGCAGCGGCTCCTAATGTCGAAGAGCTGCAAAATGCCGCAGCAGACGCGATCAAGACCTATGTCGGCACGCAAGGCATCGATACCAGCGGTTTGACGATTGCTTTCGATGCCGCTTCCTCTGCTGTTACCGTCAGCGGAGAAGCGTCGGACCAGGCCACCCGTGAAAAAATCGTTTTGTGCTGCGGCAATGTAAAGGATATCAGTAATGTGAATGATAATCTGACCGTTGCAGCGGCTACCGACGAATCCCAATGGTATGACGTGGTCAGCGGCGACAACCTGTCGAAGATTTCCAAGCAATTCTATGGCGATCCGAACAAGTACCAAGCCATTTTTGAAGCCAACAAGCCAATGTTGAGCAGCCCGGACAAAATCTACCCGGGCCAGAAGCTGCGTATTCCGCCGCTTTCCTGATCCCCTGGAATCCAAACAAGCCGCCCGCTTTACTCCGGGCGGTTTTTTTACGCCCGTTACTTTGTTATTTTTATACCGCAAACCGTCAAAGTCTTTAAAATTGATGGTTCACAAGACCAATCTGGAGCACAGCATGGCAGCCAACTCGCCCGAAAAACTGATCATATTCGACACCACCTTGCGCGACGGTGAACAATCGCCCGGCGCCTCGATGACCAAGGATGAAAAAATCCGTATCGCCCGGCAACTGGAGCGGATGAAGGTCGATGTGATCGAAGCCGGATTTGCCGCGGCTTCGCCGGGTGATTTCGAGGCGATCAAGGCGATCGCCGGCATCATCAAGGATTCCACCGTATGTTCCTTGTCGCGCGCCAACGACAAGGATATTGCGCGTGCGGCAGAAGCCTTGCAGCCGGCCGAGCGCAAGCGCATCCATACCTTCCTGGCAACCTCGCCGCTGCACATGGAAAAGAAACTGCGCATGACGCCGGACCAGGTGTTCGAGCAAGCCAAGCAAGCGGTGCGTTTTGCCCGAAAATTTACCGACGACGTTGAGTTCAGTCCGGAGGACGGCAGCCGTTCCGATATGGATTTCCTGTGCCGTGTGCTGGAAGCGGTGATTGCGGAGGGCGCCACCACCATCAACTTCGCCGACACCGTCGGCTATGGCGTGCCGGAACTGTATGGCCAGATGCTGCGCACCTTGCGCGAGCGGATTCCTAATTCCGACAAGGCGATCTGGTCGGTGCATTGCCATAACGACCTGGGCATGGCGGTAGCCAATTCTCTGGCAGGGGTCATGATCGGCGGCGCGCGCCAGGTCGAGTGCACCATCAATGGCTTGGGTGAGCGGGCCGGTAATACGGCGTTGGAAGAAATCGTGATGGCGGTGCGGACGCGGCGCGATTACTACAATCTGGATATCGGCATCGATACCACGCAGATCGTGCCGGCTTCCAAGCTGGTGTCGCAGATCACCGGGTTTGCGGTGCAGCCTAACAAGTCCGTGGTGGGCGCGAATGCCTTTGCGCATGCTTCGGGGATTCATCAGGATGGCGTGCTGAAGGCGCGCGATACCTATGAAATCATGCGGGCGGAGGATGTGGGCTGGAGCGCTAACAGGATTGTGCTGGGCAAGCTGTCTGGGCGGAATGCGTTCAAGCAGCGTCTCCAAGAGCTGGGCATTGCGCTGGAGTCCGAGACTGAAGTGAATGCGGCTTTTGCGCGCTTCAAGGAGCTGGCGGATCGGAAATCTGAGATTTTTGATGAGGACATCATCGGGCTGGTGTCGGAAGAGCAGCAGTCGCATGACCAGGAATTTTATCGTTTTGTGTCGTTGTCGCAGCATTCTGAAACTGGCGAGAAGCCTAGTGCGCATGTGGTGTTTTCGATTGATGGCAAGGAGTCCAATTGCGCGGGGGAGGGGAATGGGCCGGTGGATGCGATTGTGAATGCGATTGAAACCAAGGTGGCTAGCGGTGCGGAGTTGTTGCTGTTTTCTGTGAATGCGATTACCACCGGGACGCAGTCGCAGGGGGAGGTGACCATGCGTTTGTCCAAGGCTGGTCGGATTGTGAATGGGGTTGGGGCGGATCTGGATATTGTGGTGGCTTCGGCCAAGGCTTATCTGTCGGCGCTGAATAAATTGCATTCCAAATCAGAGAAGCTGAATCCGCAGTTGTAAGTACGCGTCACACATTTGTAGTTAAATGGGGTCAGAGTTTTTTTCGCGGGTTTTGCGAAAATGACTCTGCCGCCTTTTAACGGGCTACGGAGTAGATGCGTACGAATTCGATAGAAGATCGTAGCTACTTAAAACGTTTTCTACTCCGTGGATACTTGCCGGGGGTAGCCCGGCAGCTGGGGGTGTACTGGATTCTGTGTAAACGGGTTTTCGTTTAAGCCTGCGGCACCCGGTCTTCAAACTGGATGGCGAAGCGATTCAGCGCCGCTTTCCAGTCCCGTATCGGCATCGTCCACTTCTTGC
>NZ_JBDTCG010000041.1:0-16273 GCF_039923675.1 Collimonas sp. | reverse complement strand
GCGTGCCGCCTTTGAGTTTGATGTAGGCGCCGCCGGTGGTCATGAACGTGATCTCTTCCGCCATCAGGATCAAGTGCTTGGCGGCAGTTATCTTGAGATCCTTGGCCGAGTCGATCTGCATGTCATCGTGCTGACTCTGCATGAGGAACTTGCCGTAGTGCGCAATCTGCGTAATCCCTTCCTTGTGCGCGAACAAGGAAATGCCCTTGCCGGCATTCAGATTGAAGCGCTGGCCTGCGGTCAATTGCATGTGCTGCTGCGACACCGTGTCGATATTTTTGGCCGCATAGCTAACGATGGTCTTAGGCGTGCTGATGGCGATGCCATCAGGCGCCGTGATACTGATAGTCGGTTTGCCGCCCTGGCCTTGCGGGTCGGTGTTGCTGCCGCCCGCCGCAGCGGCAACGTCGTCCTTGAGTGCAGACTGCGGCGTCGCATCCAGCGCCAGCGCCAAATGTTGGGCGGCATAGTCGCCCAGGGATTTGCACAATTCCAGACAGTCCTGCAGCAACGCAACGTGTTCCGCGTTGCTGAGCTGCTCGTCCTTGCCTTCAAGCCGTCTGGTGGCTGAAATAAGCAGCGATCTTGCTGTTTTTATGCTTCCGCTGCCCGAAGTCGCCAGCTCAAAGCCATCGCCGCGTGGAGCGGCTTTGCCGTTGCTGCGCGGCTGGGTCAGGTAGCCCAGATTTAGCTCCGACGCGGCATGTTCACTTGATAAGTGGCTGGAAATTTGCCCTGGCGTGCTGTCGAACCGGAGTTGATTTTGTTTTTGCCCGTTGATTTCCTTGATCACCATGCCGGACAGATAACGATCCGCAGGCAGTTGACTGACACGGCTAAAACTGGGCGGCGGCGTCTCGCCACCATGCACGCTACCCGTGATAATCGGTTTATCAGGATCCCCTCCCTGGAATGAAATTTGGCATTCGTCACCAACTCGCGGCAGGTAGGTCAGACCTCCCCGCATGCCAGCTGACGGGGTTACAACCCGAATCCAGACCGTATCAAATTCCGTTATGCCGTCGCTGGATGCCTGTGGATTGTCGCGCTCTGAAGGTCGAATACCTGGGATGCGAACCAAAATTCGTCCCAAAGCGTCGGTATGGACTTGTTCATTTTTTGGACCGACAACGATGCCTGTGATGGACTCCATGTGCGGCAGATCGATGCGCGGATCGTAAGCCGGAACGATAGGAATGCCACGCCGCACGCATGTAAATTGATTGGTATAGCGCGCATTGCGTTCGCTGTTGGCCTGGCCCAGCGTGGCGGCCTGGGCACTACTGTCGACATTCCAGCGATTCAATGCAAACAGGCGTAGCGCCCGCTCACTGATCGTATGCGGCAGATTGTTCTCTGCTTCGACGCGCAGTTCGGTGAAAACAAATTCGCGTTCCTTGGCAGGATGGCGGTCGATACCAGGATGACCACTGATCGCGGCCCATTCACCAACACCAAGGGTACGTACGCCACTCTCGCCTTGAAGGCATTTAGCTTCATATTCATGGCGTCGCATCTTCTGGAGGCCAAGACTCTGGTGGTCGGCGGCATCGTCGCCCGCATGCGGTACATCGATCAGGATATCGTTGATGCCAGCCGCAAAACGGTTACCCAGCTTGCCTTGATCGTTGGTATTTTGCACGGTGGTGCTGGACATGCGCGCAGTTTTATAGTCCCAACTCAGACCAGAGTGGATCCCCGGCGTTAAGGTCCGCCTGGTATGCAAGGCTGTAATGCAATCGCTGACCTCGGTACCGTCATCGCGATGGTAGCGCACGGTACCGGCGCTGTTCTGCTCCAATGTCCAGACATCATCGAAGACCACCAGGGTATGCGTCGCGGTCTGGTCGCTGCCGGTGGCGCTGGCTTTACCTGGCCGGATAAACCATGCCAGCCCACGCCGCTTCCACAAACGCCGCAAGAACGACGCGTCCGATTCATTGCGTTGCTGGGTGAATTTCCGTCTCGGATAATGACTCTTCAAGCGCCACAACTCAAAATCAAAAGCACGCGCCAACACTGGATTGCTGTGGCGCCATTCTGTCAAAATGCTTTCAGTGATTTCGATCTCATTCTTGTTTTGGAAAATTCGGCTGTTGCAGCTTTTCTCCATGATCGATAGCGCGTCACGGACTACCAACTGGTAACTGGCAAGCCCACCATCGGCCTCACCAGCCACCACCGCATCAATTACCCCACAAACCGAGCGCATGCCGCCGGTATCGGTGACGAACTGCACCTCGACTGGCAACGCCATGAATTCTTTGGTTGGCAGATTGGCCTGGGTGGATACGCACAGTAAATGGTATTCGATGCCGCCACAGATGGTTTCTATGCCACGCACATGCTGGACTAGCAGCGCATCATCGACCGCACCTTTTTCTTGCGACAGCCGCAGACGAATCGGACGGTTGGCTTCGGTCAGGCCGGTGACTGCGTTGCGTAGTGTGGTCGGATTCATCGCGCTCTATTATGGTGGTGTCGAAATAAGTATTGCTGGTTCAAAGCTCGGCAATACGGCCAATGCACAAAGCCAAGGTAGCAAAATGCCATCACTTCCCATTACACATGCAAAAAACATTCGGGCTGGTGCGTTGCCCGGTCCTGCCGCTCACAGGCGTGCGGGAAATATTGACACATACTCTACATCATATTTCAGTGCTTAATTGAAAACTATTATTTCCAAATTGCAATAAATCCTTCCGCAAAGCACTTGACTGCATCGTTTCTACTCAGATTTTCGCAGTGAATGTGCGGTCGGCAGACGCTACATGAAGCAGGTTCGCGGCAACCGTAGATTCTGCATCTGTGAATCACATTTTGTTGGTGCTAAAACCCAACTGCGAATAAACTTCATCCTTTGAGATGAAATTTCATCCCTTGGGATGGACGCGGCCTTCATCCAGGCAAACATTGCCCGAAAAAATTGGCAACCTGCAAACCAATTCAGCGCGCCCTTAAGCTTGGTGAAAGTAAACACCAATATCATGTGGCGGCACCAACCAACGCATCAACCGCTAGGAGAGTTACAGTGACTGCAAGTAAATCGACCATCATCTACACCCTGACTGACGAGGCGCCGCTGCTGGCGACGGCTTCTTTCCTGCCGATCATCAAGACCTTCGCCGCACCCGCCGGCATCGACATCGTCAAAAGCGACATCTCGGTGGCCGCCCGGATTCTCGCCGAATTCTCCGACAACCTGAAACCCGAGCAGAAAGTGCCGGACAACCTGGCCGAGCTGGGCCACCTGACGCAAAATCCCGACACCAACATCATCAAGCTGCCGAACATCAGCGCTTCGGTGCCGCAACTGGTCGCGGCGATCCGCGAACTGCAAGCCGGCGGCTACAACATCCCGGACTTCCCGGAAGATCCGAAGACCGACGCCGACAAAGCGATCCTGAAACGCTACTCGAAGATCATCGGCAGCGCGGTCAATCCAGTGCTGCGCGAAGGCAACTCCGACCGCCGCGCGCCAGCAGCAGTCAAGCGCTTCGCCCGCAAGCACCCGCACTCGATGTCGAAGTGGAGCCCGGCTTCGCGCACCCACGTTTCGCATATGCACGGCGGCGATTTCTATGCCTCTGAAAAATGCATGACCTTGTCCAAGGCTTGCGACGTCAAGATGGAACTGGTCACCAAGACGGGTGAAACCATCGTCCTGAAGACCAAGGTATCGCTGCTGGCAGGCGAAATCATCGACAGCATGTTCATGAGCAAGAAGGCGCTGTGCGCGTTCTACGAAGAGCAGATGGAAGATGCGCGCGAAACCGGCGTCATGCTGTCGCTGCACGTCAAGGCGACCATGATGAAAGTCTCGCACCCGATCGTGTTCGGCCATGCCGTCAAGATTTTCTACAAGGAAGCATTCGCCAAGCACGGCAAGCTGTTCGAAGAATTGGGCGTCAACGCCAACAACGGCCTCTCCAGCGTGTACGACAAGATCGCTACCCTGCCGGAATCCAAGCGCGATGAAGTCATCAAAGACTTGCACGCCTGCCACGAACACCGTCCGGAACTGGCCATGGTCGATTCGGCCAAGGGCATCTCCAACCTGCACGCGCCGAACGACGTCATCGTCGACGCTTCGATGCCGGCCATGATCCGCCTCGGCGGCAAGATGTGGGGCGCCGACGGCCGTCCGAAGGACACCAAGGCGGTGATCCCGGAAAGCACGTTCGCCCGCATCTATCAGGAAATGATCAACTTCTGCAAGACCAACGGCGCGTTCGATCCGACCACCATGGGCACCGTGCCGAACGTCGGCCTGATGGCGCAAAAAGCCGAGGAATACGGCTCGCATGACAAGACTTTCGAAGTTCCATCCGATGGCGTCGCGCGCATCGTCGACTTTGACGGCAACGTGCTGCTGGAGCAAAACGTCGAGCAAGGCGACATCTGGCGCATGTGCCAGGTCAAAGACGAGCCGATCCGCGACTGGGTCAAGCTGGCCGTGAACCGCGCCCGCCTGTCCGGCATGCCGGCGATTTTCTGGCTGGACGAGTACCGTCCGCACGAAGCCGAACTGATCAAGAAAGTGCGCACCTACCTGAAGGAATACGACCTGACCGGCCTCGACATCCAGATCATGTCGCAAGTGCGCGCCATGCGCTACACGCTGGAACGCGTGATCCGCGGCAAAGACACCATCTCGGTGACCGGCAATATCCTGCGCGACTACCTGACCGACCTGTTCCCGATCATGGAGCTGGGCACCAGCGCCAAGATGCTGTCGATCGTACCGCTGATGGCCGGCGGCGGCATGTTTGAAACCGGCGCCGGCGGCTCCGCGCCCAAGCACGTCAAGCAGCTGGTGGAAGAAAACCACCTGCGCTGGGATTCGCTGGGCGAGTTCCTGGCGCTGGCGGTATCGCTGGAAGACGTGGGCATCAAGACCGGCAACAACAAGGCCAAGATCCTGGCGAAAACCCTGGACGACGCCACCGGCAAACTGCTCGACAACAACCAGTCGCCATCGCCGCGCACCGGCGAGCTGGACAACCGCGGCAGTCAGTTCTACCTGGCCTTGTACTGGGCGCAGGCACTGGCGGCGCAAACCGAAGATGCGGAATTGCAAGCGCATTTTGCGCCACTGGCCAAAACCTTGACTGAAAACGAGCAGAAGATCGCAGCAGAGCTCAATGACGTGCAAGGCAAGGCGGTGGATATCGGCGGCTACTTCCTGCCAGACCCTAAGAAGGTTGAAGCAATCATGTGCCCGAGCGCGACCTTCAATGCGGCATTGAACGCGGCGCAGGTCTGATAGCAAGGCAAGGCGGATCTGCCCGATGAGGCAGATCCGTGCTGGCAGGTCAAAGCCTGCCGGCACATCCGACTGGTGGAAATCGACCATGCCCCATCATTCGCTCAATCGCTCAATCCGGCATCGCCATACCAGATATTCGATGGCAGCATCGTCGCAAACCGTCTCCGGCGCTCTTACAAATAGAAAACAAGAATGATTATTTTTCGTCAATTCCTTCGTTTTGCCGCTGTCGGGGCAACAGGAACGCTGATCCAGTACAGCATACTTTGGGCAGGCGTCGAGTTTTTAGCGGCTCCGGCCGCGCTTGCTTCCGGTATCGGATATGCATTGGGATCCGTCGCCAACTATTTTCTCAACTACTTTTTTACGTTTGAAAGCGGCAAGTCACACGCCGAAGCCGCGTCGAAATATTACATAGTGATAGGTATCGGCTGGTGCATAAACACCGGCCTCATGTGGCTCCTGACCCACCATTTCGGATTGAATTACTGGGTGGCGCAACTTTTAACGACCGGAATTGGCCTCATCTGGAATTTCATGGGAAGCCGGTGGTGGGCATTCAAACACGCTGCGGCATAACCCGCAAACTTCGTCGTCGGCGAGCGTTGCGGCAGCCGCACCTTGACATTTACGCGCCGCAAGCGCTTGAGTTAGCGATGCGCCGGCCCGGCGGGCGAGGCGAGCTATAAAACGCTATAACACCTTCCGCAAAAAATCCCGCGTACGCTCGTTTTGCGGCGTGCCCAGCACCTGTTGCGGCGGTCCCTGCTCCATGATGACGCCCTGGTCGATAAAGAACACGCGATCAGACATTTCGCGTGCAAACCCCATCTCATGCGTCACAACCACCATGGTCATGCCCTCCTCCGCCAAGGTCTTCATCACCGTCAGCACTTCGCCCACCAGTTCCGGATCGAGCGCCGATGTCGGCTCGTCGAACAACATCACCTTGGGTTCCATCGCCAGCGCGCGCGCAATCGCCACGCGTTGCTGCTGGCCGCCTGACAGCTGACTGGGATAGGCGTCGATCTTGTCCAGCAAGCCGACTTTCCGCAGCAGCTTTTCCGCCACCAGCACCGCATCTTTCTTCGACAGCTTCTTGACCTGCATCGGCGCCATGATCAGGTTGTCCAGCACCGACATGTGCGGGAACAGGTTGAAGCGCTGGAACACCATGCCGACGCCGGCACGCATGGCGTTGAGGTCGATGCCGGGATCGTTGACCTTGACGCCGTCGACCAGGATCTCGCCGCCGGAGGCCTCCTCAAGACCATTCAGGCAACGCAGGAAGGTGCTCTTGCCCGATCCCGACGGGCCGATCACGCACACCACTTCGCTTTCCGCGATGTCGCAATCGATGCCGCGCAGGATGTGCGCGTGGCCGTAGTTTTTCTGCAGGTTTTTAACGTGTATCACTTTTGCCATACCTTTTTTCGAGATGCTGAACGAAAGCGGACAGCAACAGCGTTATACACCAGTAGATCACCGAAATGGTCAGGTACGGTTCCCAGTACCGGGCATAGGCGCCGGATACCGTGCGCGCCACATACGCCAGCTCCGCCAGGCCGATGGCCGAAGCCAGCGAAGAATCCTTGACGATCGCAATCGCATTGTTGCCCAGCGGCGGCAGCATACGGCGGAACGCTTGCGGCAGCACCACCTTGCGCAAGGTTTGCAGATAGGTCATGCCGAGCGAGCGTGATGCTTCGCTCTGGCCGCGGTCGATGGACTGGATGCCGGCGCGGAAAATCTCCGACACATAGGCGCCGGAATTCAGGGAGATCGCCAGCACCGCCGACAGGAAAGCGCCGTATTGCGAACGAATTTCCCGCGCCAGGTCGCCGCTGACCAGCAAGCCGCCGCTGGGATTGATCAGCAACGGCATCAGGGCGAAATGGATCAGTAATATCTGCACGAACAGCGGCGTGCCGCGGAAAAAACTGACATAGAAGCGCACCGGCCATTGCGCCGCGTAGCGCAGGAAGTATTTATAAAAGCCATGACGCGCTTCGGCCAGGCGGCCGACGCCCAGCACCAGGCCGAGCAAGGTGCCGGCGATCACGCAAATGACCGCTGCCTTGAGCGTCATCATGGTGCCTTCGATGAACAATGGCAGGTACTCGACGATGATTTGCCAGTCGAATGCAGAATGCATGAGCGTGTCCCGGTATGCGTGCGGTAAGAGTCAGGTCTTGCGCTGCTTATTGCAGCGGCAGGGTCGGCACATTGTCGTCAAACCATTCCTTGTAGATCTTGGCGTAGGTGCCGTCGGCGATAATCTTCTTCAGGCCGGCGTTGATCTTGTCTTGCAATGCCTTGTTGCCCTTCTGGACGCCGATGCCGAAGTACTGGCGCTTGAACTTGGCGTCGCTGACCACCTTGAATTTTTTCTCGGGATGGCTCTTGATGTAGAACTTGATCACGCCGACGTCGCCGACTGCGGCATCGACCCCGCCGCGATAGAGCTCTTCCAGCATCAGCGGCGTATTGTCAAAGCGGTGAATGGCGGTATTGTTCTTGCCGATTTCATCCGAGACCACGATGTCGCCGGTGCTGGAATTGACCACACCGACCTGCAGCTTTTTGAGGTCATCCAGGCCGGTTACCTTGGGTCCGTCGCCGATGATGATCACCTGGTCAGCCGGAAAATATGGCAGCGAGAAATCCACCATCTGCATGCGCTTGTCGGTAATCGTGATGCCGGAAATCAGGATGTCGCGGTCGCCCTGGTTGACCGTGGCGAAAATGCCTTCCCATGGCGTGCTGACCAGTTTGATCTTGAAGCCGGCGGCATTGCTGACGGCCTTGATGATATCGATGTCGAAACCGACCAGTTCCTTCTTTGCAGTCTCGAATTCAAACGGCCGGTAAGTGCCACCGGCACCGACCACATAAGTCTGCTGATCCGCAGCCGCAGCGCTGCCGGCGCTCAAACCCAAAGCCAGCAAGCTGCCGGCGATCAAGGCAAGTTTTTTGAATGACATGATGCTACTCCTCGATGATGATATTTATCTAAAAATTCTGGCATGAGCAACGCTGGTGTTCTAGCGCTCGATCATGCGACTCCAGCGATTGTTCCAATCCGCGCGGTCCTTGTTGACGACATCCCAATCGACCGTATTCACGTTCTTCATCAGCTTTTCGACATTGCCGATCTTGGCCTGAGTCGCTTCCGGAATCTTGACGTTCTTGTTGATCGGAATGGTGTTGGCGTACTCCGTGGCTTTCGCCTGGGAGCCGGCGCTCAACAGGTACTCCACCAGTTTTTGGGAAAGGTCGGGTTCGGAATTATTCTTCAGCGCGCAAGCGCCGACCATCAACATCACGGCGCCCTCTTTCGGCGTGGCGAACTCGGCCGGGATGCCCTTCGCTTTCAGATTGGCGATGGCGGTCGGCGTCAACGGAAAAATGGCGGCCTCGCCGGTTTGCACCATCTCTGAAATCTGCGCCGAGCTGGACAGGTATTCCAGCACATTCGGCCCGACAGTCGTGCCCCACTTCTTGAAACCGGGCTCGACATTCTTGTCGGTGCCGCCGACCAGACGGTTGAACATCAGGAAACTGTGCAGACCGAAAGTACTGCTCTGGATCGACTGGAACACCACCTTGCCCTTGTATTTGGGATCGGCGAAATCCATCCAGGAAGTCGGCGCGGCCCAGCCCTTTTCATCGAACATTTTCTTGTTGTAGCCGATGCCGACCGTACCGAGTTCTATGCCCACCGCCTGGTCGTTGGCCATCCGCGCGAACGGGTAGATTTCCTTGAATACGGGCGCATCCTTGAGCTTCTGGCACAGGCCCATGCCGACCGCGCGATACATCACGCCATCGTCCAGGAACACCAGGTGCATTTGCGGCTTGTCCTTCTGCGCCGACATCTTGGCCATGATGTCGGCCGAGGTTCCGGGCACCACGACGATCTTGACGTTATTGGCTTTTTCAAAATCCGGAAAAATGTAACTGGTATAGTTCTTTTCCATGCTGCCGCCGTTCATGCCGACGTACAGCGTATGCGTTTGTGCGCTGCTGATCGCGCTGGCGCCCGCCGCCAGCAAACATCCCGCAGTCATCATCATCTGTTTCAATTTCATGTTGCCGTCTCCTCAATGATTGACATCTCGACTACCCCCGACCTTCCATCATCCAATCCCGCGACTTGCTTGTAGTTCAACTTGCTGTGCTGAATCTTTGAATGGCAAACGCTTGAATCGGAGTTTCTGTAGAGCCACGAACCACTAGGTCCGCCAGCACTTCTCCTACCGCCGGGGCCAACTGGAAGCCGCCGCCGGAGAAACCAAAAGCATGAAACAGGCCAGGCGTCGTGGCGCTCGGGCCAAGCACTGGCTGATGATCCGGCAACGCACCTTCGACGCCAGTCCAGCTGCGAATCACCAAGGCATTCTTCAAAGCGGGGATGAACTCGCACGCCATCTGCATCGAGGCGAACATCGAGGCGCTGGCAGGCCTTGTCGAGGCTATGTCGAGCTGGCCGCTGCCGCGGCCGCCGCCGAGGACAAAATTGCCGCGTTCCACCTGGCGCACATAGAATCCACCGCCGACGATACCGACGTTAGGCACAACCAGTTTCGGCATCGGCTCGGTAACCCACATGTTTGGAAATATCGGATATTCGGGCACCGTTTCACCAAATTGGCCGGCAAATTCGGCGCCCCATGCACCAGCACAGTTCAGAAGAAATTTCGCGCGCAGGGTCAAGTCGTTTCCAGCAAGAACATGGAATTTTTCGCCGTCGAATACTGCCGTTTTTACGGTCGTATTTTCGCGAACGATGGCGCCGTTGTGCTTTGCCGCCTGCGCAAAAGCGGCCGCGACCAACCTTGGATTAGCGTGGCCATCGCCCGCGCACAGGGAGCCGCCTGCCACCTGCTCGCCCAGCCAGGGATAACGCTGGCGCAGCGCGGCGCGTCCCAGCACTTCCAAGGGCAGGTCATACTCGCTGGCCATCACGCGATAGTCCTCCAGCGTTGCCAGTTCCTGCTCCGTGCGCGCCAGTTTCAAATGGCCGGAGACCGTATATTCGCAACTGGCGCCGATCAATTCCGGCAGGTTCTGCCAGATTGCGTAGGCCCGCTGCGATAGCGGCAGCTGGCTTGCCGGCCTGCCCTGGCGGCGAACGCCGCCGTAATTGACGCCACTGGCCTGCGCCCCGCACCAGCCCTGCTCCAGCAGCACCACGGACAGATTCATGCGACGCAAGGCAAGCGCCGCAGCGCATCCCATCAAGCCACCACCGATGATAGCGACGTCGGCGCTCAGTTGTTCGTGCAATTGCTCGCTCATGGCAGCTCTCGCTGCGGACTGAGCGGCATCCCCAGCGCCACCGGAAACGGTTTGACCGGCGCTTGGCCGCGCAGCCGGCCAATTTCAGACAAGCTTTTGCGAGAGCTGCAAGCCAGGATTTCAGCGGCAGCGGCGCCGCAAACCCGTCCCTGGCACCGCCCCATCCCAAGCCGCGTCAGCGCCTTGAGGCGGTTGATTTCCATCGTACCGGCGCTGTTGGCGCTATGCCGCAATTCGCCCGCGGTGATGTCTTCGCAGCGACAGATAATCTCTTCATCCGGGCATTCGCGGGCCCAATGCATCGGCACCGGGAACGCGCACTCCAATCCTTGGCGGAAACCATGAATCCGCTGCAAGCCGCGCTCCAGACGCCGGCTATGCGCTTGATCGACAGGCCGCCCCAGGTCTTCCAGCAAGGCCAGCGCAACCCGCTTCCCTGCCATTTCTGCGGCATCCGCCCCGACAATGCCGCCGCCATCGCCCGCAAGATACACGCCCTTTACGCTGCTGCGTCCGGCCGCATCACGCTGCGGCAACCATTGCTGATTCAACGCATTGAACTCGAACGCACAACCGGCCAGGTCTGCCAACTGGGTTTCCGAACGCAGACCGAAACCGCTGGCGATGGCGTCGCAAGCCACGACTTCTTCCCGTCCGTTCTTTTGCCAGGAAACCGCTTTCACTTTTTGCTCGCCGGCAGCGGCGATTTTTTGCACCCCTTCCACCACTCTGATGTCGTGGCAGCGAAGCCATGCCAGGTAATACATGCCTTTGGCCAGAGTCCAGGGCTGCTTCAGAAGATTCCGCATTGCCCGTACTTTTCCGGAAAAGGCAGAGGTGTCGAGCACGGCGGCAATGCTGGCGCCGGCTTTCGCATACTGGTAAGCCACCAGATATAGCAAAGGACCGGCGCCTGCCAGCACAACGCGGCTGCCTATCACGCATGCCTGCGCTTTCAACGCCACTTGCGCTGCACCGAGGGTATAGGCGCCGGGCAGCAGCCAGCCTGGAAACGGCAAGACGCGATCGATGGCGCCGGTGCACAGCAGCAGATGCGTGTAGGACAGCGACTGTTGCCGACCTTGCGACAACAAGTCCAGCCGCTGGCCGTCGCAGTTCCACACCAGCGTCTCGGGCAGATAATCGATGTCGTTGCGCAGCTGGTTGAATGTTTCGTGCAGCGCTTCTGCCTTGGCCGATTCAAAACCGTATAGCTGCTTCGGCGAACGCACAAACCCGGCCGGCGGCTGGCGATATATCTGTCCGCCGGCGCGCTGATTTTCATCCACCAGCACAGGTCGCAAGCCGGCGGCCACCAGCAGTTCCGCAGCGCGCACGCCGGCCGGGCCGGCGCCGACAATCACAATCCGCGGTTCACTCATTTGCTTGACTCCGGCAATTGTCCTGCAACAGAAGTCCGCAAGCGCATGCCGGCCTGTATCGTAGTGCTGCAGGCGCGCAGCGGCTGGCCGTCTTCGCTGCGTATCCAGCAATCCTGGCAGGCGCCGATCAGGCAAAAACCGGCGCGCGGGCGGCCGCTGAATTCGGATACGCGCAGGCTGTCGGCCTGCGTCAGCACTGCGGTCAATACGGTGTCGCCTTCCAGCGCGCTAACCTTGCGGCCATCCAGCACAAAGCTGACCGTTGCGCGTTGCGTCTCGGCGATTCGCAGAAATAATGTCATGTGTGGATTCCAGGCTGTTTCATCGCTGCTTCATCCCTGTTGTCCGATCAGCACCTTGTCGAGTCCATAGACGCGGTCCAGGATCAGCATGGCGACGCCGGTGATCAGGATCATCAGCGCCGAGACCGACGCCATCATCGGGTCGATCGATTCGGTGGCGTACATGTACATGCGCACCGGCAGCGTCACGGTGGCCGGCGTGGTGACGAAGATCGACAACGTCAGTTCGTCGAAGCTATTGATGAACGCCAGCAGCCAGCCGCCGGTAATCCCCGGCAGTATCATCGGCAGGGTGATACGCCGGAATACCGTCCACCAGCCGGCGCCGAGCGATTGTGCGGCGTGCTCTGCGCTTTGATCCATGCCGACCACCGCCGCCAGCACCAGCCGCAGCACATAGGGGCTGATCACCACTACGTGGGCCACCACCAGCCAGGCAAACGAACCGCTGACGCCCATGCTGGCGAACAGGCGCATCAGCGCCACCCCCAGCACCAGCGATGGGATGATCAGCGGTGACAAAAACAACGCGTTCAGAAAGTCGCGCCCGGGAAATTTCAACCGTCCGATCGCCAACCCCGCCGGCAGCGCCACACAAAGCGAGAAGGTGGCGGACAACAGCGCCAGCAGCAAGCTGTTGTAGAATGATTGTACAAAATCGGGATGTTCAAAAATCGCCTTGAACCAGCGTAAGGAAACGCCGTGGGTCGGCAAGGACAGCGTATCTTCCGGCGTGAACGCTACCAGGCAGACGATCAGCAGCGGCGCCAGTACGAACGCCACCACCAGCGTATGAAAGATCAGTGCGACAGGACCATTGTTGCGCATGCAATCTACTCCCTTTGGTTAGCCTAGCGTCTTGGAATACTTGCGTTCCAAGACCCGGTTGTAGCTCAGCATGATGAGCAGATTGGCGACCAGCAGAATGATGGCGATCGATGCGCCCAGCGGCCAGTCGAGCGAGCCGAGGAATTCGTCGTAGACGGTGGTCGCCACGACTTTCAGGCGACGGCCGCCGAGCAGGCCGGGAATGGCAAAAGCGCTGGCGCTGAGGCCGAACACGATCAGGCTGCCAGACAGGATCCCGGGCAAGACTTGCGGCAGCACTATCCGCCGCAACACGGTGGCCGGCGAGGCACTTAGTGACAAGGCTGCTTGCGCCACCGTCGGATCAAGCCGTTGCAGGGAGGTCCATACCGGAATCACCATGAACGGCAGCATCACGTGTACCAGCGCGACCACGATTGCGCCGGTGGTGTACAACAGCTTGAGCGGCGCAAAGCCCAGCCAGACCAGGGTCGAATTGACCAGTCCGTTCGAGCTCAGCAGCATGCTCCAGCCGAAGGCGCGCACTACGACCGACACCAGCAGCGGGCCGAGAATGATGATCAGGAAAATCGAGCGCCACGGCTTGCCCATGCGGCTCAGCACATAGGCCTCCGGCGCCCCGACCAGTATGCAGATGAAGGTGGTGAGTCCTGCTATCCAGAATGTGCGCAGGAAAATCGCGTGAAAATATTCGTCGCTGAAAACCTGCCAGTAATTGTTCAGGGTGACGGTCGAGGTGATGCCGATGTTGGAATCGAATCCGTAGAACGACAGCAACAAGGTCAGCAGCAATGGCGCCAGCACCATCGTAAAAAACAGGATCACGCCGGGCGCGGTCAGCAGATAAGGCAACGACGCCGATGACAATCTGGCCGGCTTAGCCATGATCGGCCTGCTCACGCTTGACGATGTGCAGCGCGTCCACCGGCCAGCGCAGAGAAACCTCTTCGCCGTCGCAGCAGGCGGCGCTGCCGCAGTTTTGCCAGGTCACCAGCAGGTCGCCGAGGCCGGTGTCGATGTGGTACAGCCATTGATTGCCGAGGAATATGCCGGAACGGATGCGGCCGCGGATAATTTCATCCTGCTGACTGCAACGCTCCAGTTTTTCCGGACGCAGGCAGAGGGTGACCCTCTCACCCACCTGCAAGCTGGCATCGCTGGTGTTCAACAGTTGTCCGTGTACGCTCAGCGCCGATCCTTGCTGGCTGACTGCCGCCACCTGTCCTTCAAACAGATTGGCCTTGCCGACGAACTGCGAGACGAACTGGTTCACCGGGTTTTCATATGCATCGAAGGGCTTGGCGATCTGGATCGCACGGCCGGCATCCATGACCACCACGCGGTCGCTCATCGACAATGCTTCCGACTGGTCGTGCGTGACCATGATGGTAGTGGTGCCGACCTTGCGCTGTATCTCGCGCAATTCAACTTGCATGTCCTCGCGCAATTTGGCGTCGAGATTCGACATCGGCTCGTCCAGCAGCAGCACCGGCGGCTCGATCACCAAGGCGCGCGCCAAGGCCACCCGCTGGCGCTGGCCACCGGACAGTTCGCGCGGATAGCGATGGCTGAATTTATCCAGATGCACCAGCGACAATGCCTTGCGCACCCGTTCCGCACGTTCGGCCGGCGCAATCTGGCGCATCTCAAGACCGAAGCTGACATTGCCGCTGACCGTCATGTGGGGAAACAAGGCGTAGCTCTGGAACACGATGCCGAGACCGCGCCGGTTCGGCTTTTCATGGGTGATATCGCGGCCGTCCAACAGCACGCGCCCGGCGCTCGCTTCGATAAAACCGGCAATCATTTGCAGCGTGGTGGTCTTGCCGCACCCGGACGGACCCAACAGCGACACGAACTCGCCCTTCTCCACCGTCAGGTTAAGCTGCTCGACGGCGGTGAAGTCGCCATAGTGTTTGGACAGATTTTCCAGCTGTAGAAACGACATCGACTTGTCTCCCATGACGGTCGGTTTTGCACCTAATACCTTCTCGATCCATTTCCGAAATATAGTGAAAAGAAAAATCAGGGTCAATTCAATATTCCATATACCAGACTAATTATTTGATATATTCCATTTAATGAATCATTATTGAATATATAGATAAATTAATTTCGGCAGGAGGAAATTATGAAAGATCAGGATGTTTCTGCGGGAACAAGTCTGCAGCGCGGTTTCGCGATTATCCGTGCGCTGGCGGCAAACTCTGGCGACGGCGTCAAGCTGACGCACATTGCCCAGACCACCGGCCTGGCGCAACCCACCGCGCATCGCATTTTGCGGGCGCTGACCGGCGAAGGCGTGGTGGAGCAGGATGAACGCAGCAAGGCTTATCGTTTGAGCGTGGAATTTTTTGCACTGGCGGCGCGCGCAGGCCAGCGTGGCAATCTGCGCGATATTTGCCGGCCGATCCTGTTGCGTTTGTCGGCGTCGCTGGGCGACACCATGTTCCTGCTGGTGCGCAGCGGCTACGACGCCATGTGCCTGGACCGCAGCGAGGGGCCTTTTCCGATCCGCTCATTTACCGGAGATATCGGCGGCCGCGTGGCGCTCGGCGTTGGCCAGGGCGCCCTGGTGATTCTCGCCTTCTTGCCGGAGGCCGAGCGCGAGGAAATCATCCGCTTCAACCTGCCGCGCTTGCTGGACATCGGCTTGTATGATGAAGTGTATTTGCGCACTGAAATCAGGCGCTCGCTGGAACTCGGCTACGCTGCCAGCCATGGCGTCGGACTGCTACCCGGCATGGCAGGCATTGCGGTGCCGGTGCTTGACCGGCAAGGACGCGCAGTAGCCGCCCTGAGCGTCGCTACGCTGGCGGAAAGATTGAATGCGGACCGCTTGCCGACTGTGGTGCAGATTCTCAAGAAAGAAGCGGCCAGTGTCAGCGAGAAGATGAATCCGTTCGATCCGGTATTGCGCAGACCCGCGCAGATACTAGGCGGACTGCCAATTGAGGCACCTAAATAAATTGTTCGGTGCGAAGCTGGCCGCCAATAAAAAACGACCCGGTCGCACAGGCGAACGAGTCGTTAAACATAACGTCTTAAATAATGCCGCATAGTTTACGTAAAACAGAATTTGATTTTCGCCAACGGTCGAAACACGTTTCGACGGCCTCCAGCACTTCGGCAAGCGTAGCGAAATATCGGTTGTGCGTAGCGATGCGGCGAACAAGTTTCCAAACACGTTC
>NZ_JBDTCG010000040.1:0-51027 GCF_039923675.1 Collimonas sp. | reverse complement strand
GCACCTGGGACAAGGGCAAGGGTTGCGATACTTTCGGCCCGCTCGGCCCGTGGCTGGTGACTGCCGACGAAGTGGCGGATCCGCACGCCCTCGGCCTGTGGCTGGAAGTGGACGGTCATCGCTATCAAAACGGCAATACCGCCACCATGGTGTTCCGGGTGTCGGCGCTGGTCAGCTACCTGAGCCGCTTCATGAGCTTGCAGCCGGGCGACGTGATTTCCACCGGCACGCCGCCAGGCGTCGGCCTCGGCCAGAAGCCGCCGCTCTATCTGCGCGCCGGCCAGGTGATGCGGCTGGGCATCGACGGCCTGGGAGAGCAGCGCCAACGCACCATCTCACTTTGACCAAGATAAAAAGAGAACCACGATGACGATAATTCGCTCGATACGCGTACTGGATGTGCGTTTCCCTACCTCGCAAATGCTGGACGGCTCGGACGCCATGAATCCCGATCCCGATTATTCCGCCGCCTACGTGGTCCTGGAAACCGACCAGCCGGGCCTGGAAGGCCACGGCCTGACGTTCACCATCGGTCGCGGCAACGAGATCTGCTGCGCCGCGATCAAGGCCATGGAACATCTGGTGATCGGCCTGGATCTGGCCTGGATCAGCGCAGACATGGGCCGCTTCTGGCGTCACATCACGTCCGACAGCCAGTTGCGCTGGATCGGCCCCGACAAGGGCGCCATCCACCTGGCTACCGGCGCCGTGGTGAATGCGGTCTGGGATTTGTGGGCCAAAGCCGAAGGCAAGCCCCTGTGGCAACTGGTGACCGACATGTCGCCCGAGGAACTGGTGCGCGCCATCGACTTCCGCTACCTGACCGATTGCATCACGCCCGAAGAAGCGCTGGCCATGCTGCGCGCCCAAGCCCCGGGCAAGGCCGAGCGCATCCGCTCGCTGCAGCAGGACGGTTATCCTTGCTACACCACTTCCGCCGGCTGGCTGGGTTATGAGGACGCCAAGCTGCGGCGCTTGTGCCAGGAGGCCATCGACAATGGTTTCAACCATATCAAGCTCAAGGTCGGGCGCGACCTGGCCGACGATATCCGCCGCGTCACCATCGCCCGCGAAGTGATCGGCCCGGACCGGCAACTGATGATCGATGCCAACCAGGTGTGGGAAGTCGACCAGGCCATCGCCTGGGTCAAGCAGCTGGCGTTCGCCAAGCCCTGGTTCATTGAAGAGCCAACCAGTCCCGACGACGTCGAAGGACATCGCAAGATCGGCGAAGGCATCGGCGCGGTCAAGATCGCCACCGGCGAAATGTGCCAGAACCGCATCATCTTCAAGCAGTTCATCATGCGCGGCGCGATCGACGTGGTGCAGATCGATTCCTGCCGCCTTGGTGGAGTCAATGAAATCCTGGCGGTGCTGCTGATGGCCGCCAAATACAAATTGCCGGTATGCCCGCACGCCGGCGGCGTCGGCTTGTGCGAGTATGTGCAGCATCTGTCGATAATCGACTATGTCTGCATTTCGGGCAGCAAGGAAGGGCGGGTTACCGAATACGTCGACCATCTGCACGAGCATTTCGTCGATCCCTGCGTGATCCGCAATGCCAACTACATGCCGCCTACGGCACCGGGATTTTCGATTACGATGAAGCCGGAGTCGCTGGATAAATACCGGTTCCGCGGCTGAAACAGGCTGCCGGTGGGAATTTGCCGGCGCTTGCACTAGTATGTAAAAAATAATTATAAAAACGGAGACCGCAAGATGGATCTGAAACTGGCAGGAAAAGTGGTGATCGTGACCGGTGGCGGCGCCGGCATCGGCGGCGCGATCTCGCTGCAGCTGGCGGCCGAAGGCGCAATTCCCGTCATCCTGGGAAAAAGCCAGCCGGCGCCGGAATTCAAGACGGCGCTGCTGGCGCTGCAAGACCGGGCGCGCATCATCCAGCTCGACCTGATGGATGAGGATAAATGCCGGCTGGCCGTGGCGCAAACGGTGGCGGAATTCGGCCATCTCGACGGCCTGGTTAACAACGCCGGCATCAATGACAACATCGGCCTCGATGCAGGCCGTGCGGCCTTCGTCGAATCGCTGGAAAAAAACCTGATCCACTACTACACGATGGCGCATTACTGCGTACCACACCTGAAAACCAGCCGCGGCGCCATCGTCAATATCTCTTCCAAAACCGCGCTCACCGGCCAGGGCAACACCAGCGGCTACTGCGCCGCCAAGGGTGGCCAGCTATCCCTGACGCGCGAATGGGCGGCGGCGTTGGCGAATGACGGGGTGCGCGTGAACGCTTTGATCCCTGCCGAAGTGATGACGCCGCTGTATCGCAGCTGGATCGCCAGCTTCGACCACCCGGACGAAAAATTGGCCGCCATCACCAGCAAGATCCCGCTCGGAAAGCGGCTGACGACAGCCGAGGAAATTGCCGATACGGCGGTGTTTCTGCTGTCTCCGCGCGCCTCGCACACCACCGGGCAATGGGTGTATGTGGATGGCGGTTACAGCCATCTGGACCGTGCCTTGACCTGACGCGGCTTGCAGTGGATTAAAGTGGATTGACAGGGCGCGGCGGCGACTTGGCTTGCCGCCCGGCAGATTGATTTAACGTGACTGGCTTTGCCGCCGGTTGTGCATCATGAGAGCAGATATGCAGCAATCAGAAAATCCAGGTGAAGACAGGCAGTCCGCGGCAGCGCCGTCGGATTCGCAAGGCTACATCATGTCCCTGGAAAATGTCACCAAACGCTTCCCCGGCGTGCTTGCGCTGGACAATTGCCGCTTCGACCTGCAGCGCGGAGAAGTGCATGCGCTGATGGGCGAAAACGGCGCCGGCAAGTCGACCTTGATGAAGGTGCTGGCGGGCGTGTATCCGAAAGACAGCGGCGAGATCCGCATCGCCGGGCAACTGGTGGAAATTCCCGATCCGCGCGCGGCGCAGGCGCTGGGCATCGGCATCATCCATCAGGAACTGAACCTGATGAATCACCTGACCGCGGCGCAAAATATTTTCATCGGCCGCGAACCGCGCGGCCGTTTCGGCCTGTTCCTCGATGAAGACGCGCTGAATCGTAAAACCCGTGACATCTTCGAGCGCATGCGCCTTGATCTCGATCCTGCCACGCTGGTCAGCGAGCTTACGGTGGCCAAGCAGCAGATGGTGGAAATCGCCAAGGCTCTGTCCTTCGATTCACAGGTGCTGATCATGGATGAACCGACCGCGGCGCTCAACAACGCAGAAATCGAAGACCTGTTCCGTATCATCCGGCAATTGCAATCGCATGGCGTCGGCATCATCTATATCTCGCACAAGATGGACGAGCTGCGGCAAATCTCCAACCGCGTCACGGTCATGCGCGACGGCCAGTACATTGCTACAGTGCCTACCGCCACCACCTCGATGGAAACCATCATCGGCATGATGGTCGGCCGCCAGATCGATAACAGCGGGCCGCAGGTGCCCGACACGTCCGGCAATCAGATCGTGCTGCAAGTCACAGGATTGCAGCGCGGCGCATTCATCAAGGATGTCAGCTTCAGCCTGCGCAAGGGCGAGATCCTCGGCTTTGCCGGCTTGATGGGCGCCGGCCGCACCGAGGTTGCGCGCGCCGTATTCGGCGCCGACCGCATCGACGCCGGCGAGATCCTGGTGCACGGCGCCAAGGTGTCGATCAGGTCACCCAGGGATGCTGTGGCGCACGGCATCGGCTATCTGTCGGAAGACCGCAAGCATTTCGGCCTGGCCACCGGGCTCGACGTCAAGACCAACGTCGCCATGTCCAGCATGAACCGCTTCCTGACCCAGGGTGTGTTCCTGGACCAGGCCGCCATCCGCGATACCGCCCAAGGCTATGTGCGCCAGCTCAGCATCAAGACGCCATCGGTCGACCAGCCGGTGCGCCTGCTATCCGGCGGCAACCAGCAAAAAATCGTGATCGCCAAATGGCTGCTGCGCGACTGCGACATTCTGTTCTTCGACGAGCCCACGCGTGGCATCGACATCGGCGCCAAGAGCGAAATCTACAAGTTGCTGAACGCGCTGGCCGAACAGGGCAAGGCGATCGTCATGATTTCCTCGGAGCTGCCGGAAGTGCTGCGCATGAGCCATCGGATCCTGGTCATGTGCGAAGGCCGCATCACCGGCGAACTGTCAGCCGCCGAAGCTTCGCAGGAAAAGATCATGCAACTGGCGACCCGGCGCGACGATCACCGCGCGGCGCAAGCCGCCTGACCCCGAATCACTTACCTACAATGAGAACCACCATGTCATCTACCCAGAATTCCGTGTCGCAAGCACCGCAGCCGGCCCAAGGCGCGCTGGCGGCGATCAAGGCCAAGATATTCCACCCCGCCACGCGCCAGAAGCTGCTGGCCTTCGCCAGCCTGCTGGCGCTGATGGTGTTCTTCAGCTTTGCGTCTTCCAATTTCCTGGAGATCGACAACCTGGTCAGCATCCTGCAGTCGACCGCGGTCAACGGCGTGCTGGCGATTGCCTGCACCTTTGTCATCATCACCGCCGGCATCGATCTGTCGGTAGGCACGCTGATGACCTTTTGCGCGGTGATGGCCGGCGTCTTCCTGACCTATATGGGAATGCCGATCTATGTCGGCATCGCCGCCGCCATCTTCTTCGGCGCACTGTGCGGCTGGGTTTCGGGCGTGCTGGTGGCCAAGCTCAAGATCCCGCCTTTCATCGCCACGCTGGGCATGATGATGCTGCTCAAAGGTTTGTCGCTAGTGATCTCCGGCACCAAGCCGATCTACTTCAACGACACGCCGGGCTTCTCGGCCATCTCGCAGGATTCCCTGATCGGCAACCTGATTCCGGCGCTGCCGATTCCCAACGCCGTGCTGATCCTGTTCCTGGTGGCGATCGGCGCCGGCATCATTCTCACCAAGACCATCTTCGGCCGCTACACCTTTGCGCTAGGTAGCAATGAGGAAGCATTGCGGCTGTCAGGCGTCAATGTAGATTTCTGGAAGATTGCCATCTACACCTTCAGCGGCGCCATCTGCGGCATCGCCGGCTTGCTGATCGCATCGCGCCTGAATTCGGCACAGCCGGCGCTGGGCCAGGGCTACGAGCTGGACGCGATCGCCGCGGTAGTGATCGGCGGTACCTCGCTCTCGGGCGGCACCGGCACCATCCTCGGCACCATCATCGGCGCCTTCATCATGAGCGTGCTGATCAACGGCTTGCGCATGATGTCGGTGGCGCAGGAATGGCAAACGGTGGTCACCGGCGTGATCATCATCCTGGCGGTCTACATGGATATCCTGCGCCGCCGGCGCCAGTAAGAAAAGCAGGTTTGTAACGATTTTGCAGGTGTAAAGGAAGTTCCGGGCAAGCGCGATACGCCCGTTGTTGATAACCATAAAGGAGACTTGAAATGATAAAGAGAAGAGCAGTGAACATTGCCATCGGCCTGGCGCTAGCACTCGGGTTCAGCGCGACTGCCGTGGCGGACGACGTCGTCTATATTCCCCTGATTTCGAAAGGCTTCCAGCATCAGTTCTGGCAAGCGGTAAAGTCTGGCGCCGAACAGGCCGCCAAGGATTTCAATGTCAAGGTGTCGTTCGAAGGCCCCGAAACCGAAGCCATGGTCGACAAGCAGATCGACATGCTGTCGGCGGCGCTGGCCAAGAAACCCAAGGCCATCGGCTTCGCCGCGCTGGACAGCAAGGCTGCCCTGCCATTGCTGAAGAAGGCGCAGGCCGCACATATTCCTATCGTCGCCTTTGACTCGGGTGTCGATAGCGACATTCCTGTCACCACGGCCGCCACCGACAACAAGGCAGCGGCTGCGCTGGCAGCCGACAAGATGGCCGAACTGATCGGCAAGGAAGGCGAAGTGGCTGTGGTGGCGCATGACCAGACCAGCCGCACCGGCATCGACCGCCGCGAGGGTTTCGTCGAACGCATGAAAGCCTATCCGAAGATCAAGATCGTCAGCGTCCAGTATGGCGCCGGCGATCAACTGAAATCGACTGAAATCACCAAGTCCATCCTGCAAGCCTATCCGCACCTGAAGGGCGCCTTCGGCACCAACGAAGGTTCGGCCATCGGCGTGCTTAACGGCGTCAAGGAAATGAAGCGCAAGCTGGTGGTCATCGGTTTCGACTCCGGCAAGCAGCAGCAAGACGCGATCCGCGATGGCAGCATGGCCGGCGCCATCACCCAGAACCCGGTCGGCATCGGCTACAAGACGGTGGAAGCGGCGGTCAAGGCGCTCAAGGGCGAGAAGCTGCCTAAGGTGATCGACACCGGCTTCTACTGGTACGACAAGAGCAACATCAGCGACCCCAAGATCGCTGCCGTGCTTTACAACTGATCTTCCGAGCTCCACTACGGGTTGCTGCCAGCAGGAGGCGGTAACCCGGCAATCCAGAGCAACAAGCGACTGTAATAAGCGACTCAGCAGACTCCCGTCACGGGTGCTGCCGGTAGCTGGCGTCAAGCGCGCCACTACCGGTTGCGATCTGCTGCGCGTGTGCATGACCCAAGACTTCTAGCGAAGGTTCGACTCTATCTCCGGTGCTGAGAGGAGGACGGTCGGACAAAATTTAACCATAAAGGGGACTCAACATGAAAACAACAACATTGCAATATCTGCACGCAGCTGCCGCCACGCTGCTGATCGGCGCGGCCTGCAGCCAGGCGCAGGCGCAGACCAGCGTCACCATCTACGGCCGGGTCGACGCCGGCGTCGATTATCAAAGCAGCGTCGCCTTGAAAGACGCCAACGGCAACCTGACCGGACAGACCGGCAGCAAGCTGGCAGCCTCAGGCAACCAGTGGGGTACCAGCATGATCGGCTTCAAAGGCACGGAAGACCTGGGTGGCGGACTGAGCGCCTTCTTCCTGCTGGAATCCGGCTTCGACGCCACCAAGGGCCTCACCAACGGCAGCGCGTTGTTCAACCGTCGTTCCTATGTCGGCTTGAACGGTGGCGCCGGTTCGATCAAGTTCGGCAAGAATCTGTTCATCGTCAACGACGTCTGGTACCTCGATCCGACCGGCCAGCAGTTCATGGGCACCGCCAGCCTGGTCAAGGGCCGCAACTGGCCTGGCGCCAACAATGTCATCGAATACCAGACCCCGACCTGGAGCGGTTTCAACGCCACCGCCCAGACCAGCCTGGGCGAGCAGGCCGGTTCCACCAAAAATGGCCGCAGCGACGGCATCTCTTTGGTGTACACCAATGGCGGTCTTGAGCTGCGCGGCATCTACGACGTGATTCGCGACACCAATGGCCGCTACACCGATGTCTACACGGCTTCGAAGGATCTGATCGTAGGCGGCACCTATACGATAGACAAGCTGAAACTGTATGCCGGTTACGAGAATATCTCTGCGCCGGACACCGCCGCGCCTACCGATCCGGACAAGCTTAACCACTACTGGATCGGCGCCAACTACACGCTGACTCCGGCCCTGACTCTGATTGGCGGCGCTTTCCACGCCAAGCTCAATCATGACGCCGGCAGCGCCAGTCTGTTCATGGTTGGCGCCAACTACAACCTGTCGAAGCGGACTTTGTTGTACGCGGCGGTCGGCACGGTGCGCAACAAGGGCAATGCCGATTTCGGCACCGAGTTCGACAATCCCTTGCCTGGGCATGCGCAGAACGGCGGTTACGCCGGAATCAGCCATTCGTTCTAGAAAAAATCTCGTCTGTCTCGCCGATCTTGCCGGATCTCCGAGCTTGGGGCAGCCGCCGCAATGACGTTGCGGTTGCTTTTTTTTTGATGGTGTCCAGCCTCCGGCCCTGGCATGGACGTGCAGTTGTTGTAACCACTTCAATTTGGGGCTACTACAAAACTGGAGATTGGCGTCATGACGAAAAGAAAAGATACGGAATTTCTTCCTGCTGTCACTGGAATAATCAACGCGGATAGGGGTGTGCCGGCCAATCCATCGCGGCGCAAACTGTTGAGCCAGATGACCGCATTGGCGGCATCGCCGCTGGTGGCTGCCTGCGGCGGCGGCAGCGACGACAGTCCGGCTGCAGCGATGGCGTCTGCCGCCCCCAAGGCCAGTAGTAAAACCGACCTGACCGGTATCGCCAGGACCGCGCCGATCGCCGGCAACGCCAGCCAGAACCTGTTTTATCGCACCGCCGGCGATGACTGGGCCAGGACCTGGCTGCCGATCGGCAATGGCCGCGCAGGCGCCATGCTGGCGGGCGGCGTGCTGCTGGAGCAGATGCAATTCAATGAACAAAGTTTATGGGCAGGCGTTAATAATTTCGATGGCGCCGCCTACGATATATCCGGCTTCGGCAGCTACCAGAACTTTGGCAGCCTGTCGCTGAACATGGGGGGCAGCTTGCCGCCCGCGATCACTTCGCCGAATGTCAGCGCCGGCGCTTCCAGTTCTGGCGAGGGGATCTTGTCGACGGTTGACGGTAACCTGAGCAGCAAGTGGTGCATCATCGGCCCGCCGAACCTCGTCACCTGGCAAGCGGCGCTCTCTGGCGCGGCTGTGGTTTCCGCCTATACGCTGTCCTCTGCCAACGACGTGCCTGCAAGAGATCCTCTGACATGGGTAGTGTCCGGTTCTAATAATGGCAGCAGCTGGACCGTGCTCGATAGCCAGAACTTTGCCGCTACGCCGTTTGCCAACCGGGGGCAAACCAACAGCTATACGTTTTCAAACGCCACTGCCTTCAGTTTTTACAAGATCGATTTCAGCGTGTCGACAGCTGCGCTCAACGAGGGCCATTTCCAGATTGCAGAAATAGGATTGAATGGCATCAGCCTGCTGCAAAACCTGTCGACCCAGTCGCTCTATGCCTTCTCGCCTTCCGGCCATGGCATGGGTGCACTGACCAGTTCAGGCAGCGAGCGCATCGATAGTTCAGTCGACGGCAAGGCGAATACCAAGTGGTGCGTCTTCGTGAACCCGGGCGAGATTGTGCAATGGCAAATGGATCTGGGAGCGGCGCAGACCATATCGAGCTATGCCCTGACCAGCGCCAACGACGTTCCCGCGCGCGACCCGCAGATCTGGACGCTCGCCGGTTCGAATGATGGCTTGAGCTGGACCCAGCTGGACAGCAAATCGATAGCGCCGTTCTCCGCGCGCGGCCTGCAGCAGACATTTGCGCTAAGCGGTTCAGCCGGCTATCGCTACTGGCGCTTCAGCTTTGATACTTCCAAATGCCCGGCGGATGCAGGATCCGGCGATCCCAAGACGGGACACTTCCAGCTTGCCGAGATTGTGCTGAGCGGCTCCGCGTTTACCACGGCAGGCAAGGCCGTCACCTGCGAATACGAACGCCGCCTGAATCTGCAAAACGGCCTGCAGACCACCAGCTATCTGTACGGCGGCAATTATTTCATCCGCGAGACCTTTGCCAGCAAGGTCGACAATCTGGTCGTCATGCAGCTGCGATCGGAAACGCCGGGCGGCTTGTCCGGCTTGCTGCAACTGGCGTCCGGGCAAACTACCGATGCCGTCACTGCGCTGGTTTCCGCCAATGAAGAAAGTCTCTCGTTCAGCGGCAGCGTGGCCAACAACGGCCTCAAGTACGCAGCAAAGGCGCGCCTGATCCGCAGCAATGGCAGCGCCACGCAAAGCGGCGCAAATATCAAATTCAGCGGTTGCGACAGCATTCTGCTGCTGCTGGACGCGCGGACCAACTACGCGCCAAGTTATAGCGCCGGCTGGCGTAGCGGAAGCGATCCGCTCAGCGTGGTTAACACGACCCTGAGCGCGGCCGCAGCGCAATCGTTCGCCACCATGTATGCCTCGCACTATTCGGATTTCCAGCCCTTGATGACAGCGGTGGACGTCAACTGGGGCAGCAGCACGGCGGCATTGACCAGCCTGCCGACCGACGTGCGCCTGAACGCTTACCAGAGCGCGGCAGGCAGCACCGACCCCACGCTGGAACAGGCGCGCTTCCATCTCGGCCGTTATCTGCTGGCCAGCTGTTCGAGGAAGGGTGGTTTGCCGGCCAACCTGCAAGGCTTGTGGAACAACTCGAACAACCCGCCGTGGTACAGCGACTATCACAACGACATCAACATCCAGATGTGCTACTGGTCGGCGGAATCCACCGCCTTGCCGGACTGCCACCTGCCTTTGTCCGATTTCATCGTGGCGCAAGCACCGGCCCTGCGCGTCTCGACGCAGAGGAATTTCCCCGGCAGCAGCGGCTGGACCGCGCGCACCAGCCAGAGCATCTTCGGCGGCAGTAGCTGGAATTGGTACACCCCCGTCAATGCCTGGTACATGCAGCATATGTGGGAGCACTATGCCTTCAGCCAGGATATGAACTACCTGCAGACGACGGCTTATCCGATGCTGAAAGAGGTGGTCCAGTTCTGGACCGGGCAGCTCAAGCTGAATGGCAATAATCTATACGTGGTTCCCAACACCAACGCCGGTTCGCCCGAGCAGGGGCCGGCGGAGGATGGCGTGATGTTTGGCCAGGAGCTGGTGTGGGACGTGTTCCAGAATTTCCAGAGCGCCACCGCCGCCTTGACCGGCGCGGGCCTGGCTCCCTCCGGTGATAGCGGCTTGCTGAATACGGTGAAATCCATGCAGGCCAAGCTTGCGCCTAACCTGATCGGCGCCAAAGGACAGTTGCAGGAGTTCCAGGAAGACTATGAATCCAATCCTGCCCTGATGCAAAGCAAGGGCCTCAGCCTGACGCATCGGCATACCTCGCATCTGATTGCGGTATATCCGGGCCACCAGATTACGCCCGCAGTCACGCCGGCATTTGCGCAAGCCGCCAAGGTGGCGCTGCTGGCGCGCTGCGGCCTGCCGCTGGGCACCGCATCCGGCAATGTGTCGCTGGCGAACATCAGCGGCGACAGCGTCGAGTCGTGGACATGGACCTGGCGCTGCGCCTTGTTCGCACGTCTGGCAGATGCCGAGAATGCGCTGACCATGATCCAGGGCAGCCTGAAGGACAGCACCTTCCCCAACCTGTTCACCGCCATGATGCCCGAGACTTTCCAGATCGACGGCGATCTCGGTATGCCGGGAGCGATGACCGAGATGCTGCTGCAAAGCCATGAGGGTGTCATCGTACTGCTGCCGGCATGTCCCGCAGCGTGGCAATCCTCGGGCTCGTTTACGGGTCTGCGCGCCAGGGGCGGCTACAAGGTCAGCTGCGCCTGGAGCAATGGCGCGGTGACGTCGTACAGCATCATCGCCGACAAGGCGCCGAATAAATCGGCGGTGAAGGTCAGTGTGAACGGCGTGGTGAGCAGCATTGTTCCGGCATAGGCGAGAAGGTAAATACGGAGCAACGAAAGAAGATTGAAGCTGGATGCCGGAGCGGCGGGAGATGCTGGCTAGGCGACAAAACAAACTGTGTCTGTTTTGTCGCCGAGAAGGGAAGGGAGTTCTTCTGTAGCTGCCGGTTTATTCGGTTGGCGGTACGTAGCCGGTGGCGGCGTCGGCGCCGTCGCCGAAGAAATGCTTTTCCATTTGCACGGCCAGGTATTTGCGGGCGCGCACATCGGCCAGGTTCAGGCGGTTTTCGTTAACCAGCATGGTCTGGTGCTTGAGCCAGCCGGCCCAGGCTTCCTTGGAAACGCTTTCATAGATACGCTTGCCCAGTTCGCCCGGGTACGGAGGGAAATCGAGGCCTTCGGCTTCTTTGTCCAGCTTGATGCAATGAATGGTGCGTGCCATGGTTTTTCCTTGTCAGTGTTGCGAGCCCTGTCTGGCAGGGCCGCTTATAAAATAGGGATACGGGGTGTTTGACCGTTGTCAGGTCGTGATTTTATAGGTTCTTGATCAGTACCAGCGATTTTCGTTGCCAGTTATACATATGCTGGCGATCTTTCGGCAAGTCGTCCACGGTGGCATGGACGAAACCGCGCCGCAGGAACCAGTGCGAAGTGCGGGTGGTCAGCACGAACAGCTTGCTGAAGCCGGCCGCGCGGGCGCGGCTTTCCATATGCTTGAGGATACGCTCGCCGTCGCCTTGCGCCTGCACTTCCGGGTTGACCGTGAGGCAAGCCATTTCCGCCATTTTTTCCGTTGGAAAAGGATACAGCGCGGCGCAGCCGAAGATCACGCCGTCATGCTCGATCACCGAGAAGTAATGAATTTCGCGTTCGATCAGTTCACGGCCGCGTTTGACCAGGGTGCCATCGTTTTCCAGCGGTTCGATCAGTTTCAGGATGCCGCCGACGTCTTCAATCGTGGCTTCGCGCAGGCTTTCCAGGTTTTCGTAGGAAATCATGGTGCCCACGCCATCGTGGGTAAATAATTCCAGCAAGACCGAACCGTCGGTGGCGAACGGCACCACGTGGGCCCGCGGCACGCCGGCGTTACAAGCCTTGATGGCGTGCTGTAGATAGAAGGCGGAATCGGCAGGCAGGCAGCCGCTGTCCAGCACGGCTTGGGCCTGGTGCGAAGACAGTTCGCGGATTTCAGTCTCGCCGGCGTCTTTCATCAACGGCGTTTCGCTGATGAAGATCAGTTTTTCAGCGCGCAGCGAAATCGCCGCCGAGACGGCGACGTCTTCCATGGTCAGGTTGAACGCTTCGCCGGTCGGCGAGAAGCCCAGCGGCGACAGCAGCACCAGGCCGCCGGCGTTCAGGATCGGGTGGATGGTGTCGTAGTCGATCTTGCGCACCACGCCGGTCAGCTGCAGGTCGGCGCCGTCGATCACGCCGAGCGGACGGGCGGTGACGAAGTTGCCGGAAATGATACGGATCGCCGCATGCGCCATCGGGGTGTTGGGCAAGCCCTGGCTGAAAGCGGCTTCGATATCCAGGCGCAGTTCGCCGGCGGCTTCCTTGGCGCATTCCAGCGCCGCGGTATCGGTAATCCGCAAGCCGTTGTGAAAGCGCGCTTCGACATTACGCAGCGCCAGTTGTTCTTCCACCTGTGGTCGCGAGCCGTGCACGATGACCACTTTGATGCCAAGCGCATGCAATAGCGACAGATCCTGGGCCAGCACCGGCAGCGCGCCGGCGGTGACCAGTTCGCCCGGAAAGGCGACCACAAAGGTCTTGCCGCGAAAGGCATGGATATACGGTGCGACAGAGCGCAACCATTCTACGAATTCATTGGGGTTTTCCATGCCGCACATTATATACAGGACACCGGATCGGCTGCAGGGATTCAGTGATTTGCAGGCAGTTTTATCGCGGCCGTCGCTGTCCCGCGACAAGTCAGGAGAACCTGCGGGTAGTTGGCGGCTTTGCTATAGCCGAGAAATTACAGCCTTACCTTAGCGCGCAGGTCCGCGGCCCCGCCCGCAATGCGATAATTCGCCCATGATAAATACGATTTCAGTGGAATTTGAACCGGCCGATGTGCAGCAATTGTTACAGCATGCCGAGGCGGCGACCGAGCATCTGCCCTGCATGGGTGACCAGTTTGTCGCCAAATATTATGCCGGCGGCAAAGTGATCACCAAGAACGACTGGCCGGATGTCAACCAGCTGGAGCTCTCAAGGATCCCGCCAGCCCTGTTTCTGGTCAACGATTCGTTTCTGATGAGCAATGGAATCAATTCCGAACAAGCCATCGCCTGCGTCTATAAAAACGGCCATATCCCCTCTGAGCAGCAGAACGAAAGCGATGCCTTTGCGCTTGGTTCGGAGGAGTTGCCAACCGTGACCAGGCTATTGGTCAGGGATTTTTCCGGTATAGAGACTGCGCAGAAGGTCAGGATCACGTTCGAGCATGATCCACGCAAAGGGCCGGTGGTCACGCTGGAACTGGTGGATCCGGCAAATGAGACGCCGGATATCAGGGTGGTCAGTCGTCGGCAATGAGTTGGTGGCGGGGTAACGATTTCCTTTGGGACTTGCAAGTTACTGCGGTCCGAGATGAATGTCCGGTAGTCAGATCCAACGTTCAAACCAGCGTCATGTTCCACTGCGATGTAAGCTTTCCCGTATTTATGTTCACATATATGCCAGCGTGTCAGCGGTAGGGTAATATCACTATATTAAGTGTAATTGTCACTTATATAGATATAGTGAGAAAAAATGGCTCCCGATCTGATCACGCCGAACATCCTGAAAGAGCTGGTTGCCGCCAATGCGGTGAACAGTACATCCGTTATCGGCGACCAGGGCGGCTATATCGTCAGGGTTCGCTATGGCGCGCTGGAGCGCCTGCTTGCCGCACGCAGCAACAAGGGTGAACTCAGCGTGCGCAAGTTCGCCTCGCTCGATGCGGTTGATCATTTCCTGCGCGTTCGCGTCAATCTGACGCATTACGAGGTGGACAGCAAAGACTTCACCCCGGCCGAGCGCAAGCCGCGCTACGCATTGGCGGCCGAGCGTCTGAAACTTGCACATCAGGCCGCCGCCTATGACAAATGGCTGAAGGCCGAGATTCAGGAAGCAATCGATGATCCACGGCCGAGTATTCCGGACGACGAGGTAAAACGGCATTTCGCCAACAAGCGCGAAGCCTTGCGAAAACGCATCACAGCTGAGCCGTCTTGAATCTTGTATGGAAACCGTTGGCGCTGCTTGACCGCGAGCAGATCATGGACTACATCGCCCGGGATAAGCCCTTAGCCGCGCTGGAGCTGGATGAGTTGATCGAGCACAAGGTGGATCAATTGATCGAGCGGCCGGATTTATATCGCGCTGGCCGCAAGAGAGGCACGCGGGAAATGGTGGTGCATCCGGATTACATCGTGATTTATCGGGTGCGCAAAGACATCGTCGAAATTTTGCGTGTTAAACATACTAAACATACGGCGCAGCAGTGGCCTTGAATTTCAGTTTCCTTCTGCATGGCTGAAGAGGCCGTCTGCATGCAAGGCATTCCTCGCATGCAGACATGGCATCTCGGCTGATTATTCCGCGAGTTCCAAGCTGACGATTGTCAAAGCACCATCCACCTTGTCCACCGCAAATTTGACCTTGTCACCCGCCTTGAACTGTTCCAGCATCGCCGGATCGCCTGCCTTGAACAGCATGGTCATGGCGGGCATGCCGAAGTTGGGGATTTCATCGTGCTTGATGGTGATCTTGCCGGTGGCCGGGTCGACCTTGCGGATTTCGCCGGCGACCATTGGCAGCGCGGTTTCGTCGGCCGGTGTGGTTTGCACCTCGTTGGCATCGCTGTTGCCGGCTATGCTGGTGAGGGGGATACCGATGATCAGGGTAGTGAGGATAACGATTATCTGCAGGTATTGCATGGTCTGGGTCCTTTCAAACTGAGCGTTTCAATTTGGCATGTTGATCAAGTCGCTAGTGGGGGGATGGCTGAGAATACTCCGGCTGTTCCGCTGTATATGCGGTCGCCTGAGTACTTATCAAGCGCCGCTTTTATACGGATTAATGCCGATACTCCGTGACGGCAGGCAAAAAGTACCGGTTTTTTACAGCTGGTTACTAAGAGGCTGTTGCAAAATTAAGATGGCTAGGAGGTGCAACAACGCCAGGTTAATTTTGCAACAGTCTCTAAATATCAAAATGATATTTTCATGGGGCGCCCGGGAATATCAGGCGATGCATCCAATACCATTCGATCCCGGTTGATCCACGTTTGCCGTCGTAAATTCAGCCATCGGGTTTAACTCATTGTGCGTCTGCATTGCCTGCCGAGGCAACGATCTGCCCCTTCATGCCGGCTTCGTAATGTCCCGCTTGCAGGCACGCAAAATCCACCGTGCCGGCGCGGTCGAACTTCCAGATCAGCTCACCACTTGCGCCGGGTGCGACGCTGACCTGGTTGTCGTCTTCGTGCTCCATTTCCGGCATCTTGCGCATCAAGGCTGCGTGTTCCGCCAGCTGGGCGGGGCTGCCGATCACCATTTCATGCTTCAGCTTGCCGTTATTGACCACTAAAAATTTGACGGTTTCACCTTGTTTGACGCGGATATTGGCAGGCGTAAAGCGCATGTTGTCGGCCATGTCGATCTTGACGGTGTGCGTGACGTCCACCACGATGCCGGGTTGGCCCAGCGCGGCGGCGCCGTCGGCATGATGATGGCCGGTGTCGGCATGTGCTGCGCTGGAGAGGGCCAGCAGGCCGGAACAGAGCAGGGGGGTGACGAGGGAAATTTTCATGTACGGCTCCTTTGGTTGATGAAAATATAAGGTCTTATTGATGGCGATGCGTCGTCGGCTTGACGACGTTGACTACGGTCTCTTTGGCCGAGCCGGCCTGCGGGCTCGGATTGGCGGCGTTGCCGGCAAGCGGCAGTTCGGCTGCCGCACCTTGCCATTCATAGGCGACGCTGCCGGCCGGCGCCCGGTACCAGCCGGGATCGCGATAATCGTTGCGGGCCAGTCCGGCGCGCACTTTGACCACGCTGAACATGCCGCCCATCTCCAGCGAGCCGTAAGGTCCCTGGCCACCCATCATCGGCAAGGTGTTGTCCGGCAGCGGCATTTCCATGTCGCCCATGGAGCCGCCTTTGTCGCCCATCACCATATAGTCCGGGATCAGCTGGTTGATTTTCTTCAGCACCGATTTCTGGTCGATGCCGATCATGGTCGGTACCTCATGGCCCATGGCGTTCATGGTGTGGTGCGACTTATGGCAATGCAGGGCCCAGTCGCCCAATTCGGTGGCGTCGAATTCGATGGCGCGCATCTGGCCGACAGCGATATCGGTCGTCACTTCCGGCCAGCGGCCGGCCGGCGGGGTCCAGCCGCCGTCGGTGCCGGTCACCACGAATTCATGGCCGTGCAGGTGGATCGGATGATTGGTCATGGTCAGGTTGCCGACGCGGATCCGCACCCGGTCATGCTGCCGCACCACCAGCGGATCGATGCCGGGAAAGGCGCGGCTGTTCCAGGTCCACAGATTGAAATCGGTCATCTGGTTGACGCGCGGCGTGGCGGCACCCGGTTCGATGTCGTAGGCGTTCAGCAAGAACACGAAATCGCGATCGACCCGCATCAGCGTTGGATCTTTCGGATGGGTGATCCAGAAGCCCATCATGCCCATCGCCATCTGCACCATTTCATCGGCGTGCGGGTGATACATGAAGGTGCCGGCGCGCCTTGCCACAAACTCGTAGACAAAGGTCTTGCCGGGTTTGATGCCGGGCTGGGTCAGGCCGGTGACGCCGTCCATGCCGTTCGGCAGGCGCTGGCCGTGCCAGTGCACCGAGGTATGTTCGGGCAGCTTGTTGGTGACGAAAATCCTTACCCGGTCGCCTTCCACTACCTCAATCGTCGGCCCCGGACTCTGGCCGTTGTAACCCCACAGGTTGGCTTTCATGCCGGGAGCAATTTCGCGTACGACCGGCTCCGCCACCAGGTGGAATTCCTTGACGCCGTTGTTCATGCGCCATGGCAGCGTCCAGCCGTTCAGGGTGACTACCGGCTGATAAGGCCGGCCATTAGCCGGGGCGAGCGGCGGCTGGGTGCCGGCCTGGGTTTGCAATACGGCTTCCGGCAGGCTGGCGGCGGCGATGCGGCTGACGGCGCCGGCGCTGACTGCCAAGGCGGAGCCTTGCAAAAAAGCGCGTCTCGAAAAATGATTCATGGTTGTTTGCCTTGCATGGATGTGTTGACGGCGGCTTGTGGCGGCTGGTTTACGGGGCCGCCCAACGCCAGCTGGATGGCGCTCTCCGCCATCCAGAAATCGCGGCTGGCGTCGATGGCGGCGTTCACCGCATTGGCTTGTTCGCGAGAGTCGGCCAACAACTCGAACACGCTTGACAGCATGCCGTTGTAGCGCAGCAGATATTCATCCGAGATGCGCTTGCGCAGCGGCAACACCTGATCGCGATAATGGCGCGCGAGGTCGTAAGCGGCTTGATAGTTGGCATAACTCACGCGCACTTGCGATTGCGCATCCAGCGCGGTTTCGGCGAGCTTGTGCGCGGCTTGCATATAGATCGCTTCCGATTTGGCGACGCGCGCGCCGCCCCAATCGAACAAGGGAATTTCAAGGCTGACCTGGTAGCCGGTTTCACGCGATGCATCGGGTTCGGAATTGTGCAGGTAAGCCAGTTCCAGCACGTTGATAAAGCGCGTGGCGCGATTCAGTCCCAGTGTTTTCTGCAAGCTCTCCACTTCCAGTTTCGACGCGGCGATATCCAGCCGTTGTGTCATCGCCAGCTGTTCGCTGTCTTGCAACGACGGGCGTTGCTTCGGCAGCTCCGGCAGTTGCTGCGGCAGCTTGAATCCGGCTTGCTCGCCGCTGACGCCAAGCAGCCGGATCAATTGCTCCCGAGCCGCTACGGCCTGCTGCCGCGAACGCGTCAGCTGCGTCACTGCATCGGCATGAAACACTTGTTCGCGGGCCAGCTCCAGCTGGTTGAAATTACCCGCCAGCGCCATCTTCGCCGCCAATTCGCTGCCGGCGGAAGCGGCGCTTTCAACCTGTTCCTGATAGCGCACGCTCTGGCTTGCCGCCACGCTCTGGTAGTAGGAGTCGCGGGTTGCCGCGGCGACTTGCAGGATGCGGTTGGCGGTCGTCAGTTTGCGGATCTGGAACTGCTGCGCTTCGATGCGGGAAGTCACCGGCAAGGTCAGCAAGCCCATGACCGCCATCGAAAAGCTGCGGTCTATCTTGATGTCGCCGCCGCTGCGGGTGCGGCCGAAACTGAAGCCGGGATTGGGCAAGCGGCTGGCTTGCACCCAGCTTGCTTCGGCTATCCCCAGTTCTTCATAATCGGCTTGCAGTCCGCGATTGTTGAGCAAGGCGATCTGCACCGCGTCGTCAACAGATAGCGGCTTCTGCAAGAGTTGCTGCACCATTTGGCGGCTGGCGACGCGTTCCACCTCTGTGCGTGTTCTTGGCGGTGTTTGGCCCAGACCGGGTTTTGCCAGCGCGACGACGTCGCTAAAACCCTGGTCCGCGCTCAGGCTGGCGCATCCAGCGAGGGTGGCCAGCAGTGTGGCAGCCAGTACACGTCTGCGTAAAAAGATGAACATGAAATCCTCGATAACGGATCAACGACAGCGCAATGCGTCAGCGTCGTTTCAGGACGCCCCGGAACAACGTCGACATCCCCACGCACGCGGGGATCCAATTTAGTGAGTAGCATGGATTCCCGCGTTCGCGGGAATGACGCTTAGAGCGCAACTAATGCATTGGCTATCAGGCAAACTTGCCTATCCGGATTGGAAGGCAAGGCGTTTGAGTGATGTCGTTACGCGAGCAGGGAAGGAGGGCGTTCGGGATTTTCCGGCGTATAGCCGACAAAACCGGAGAGAGGGGAAGAAAGCGGGTGAATGACAGGCAGCGGCTGAAGCGTCGCCAGTGGTGAATCCATCGGCAGCACGCCAACGCAGCAGGCGGCGCAGGAACTGCATGAGTGCCCTTGCGAAGCATGATCATGGCCGCCATGTGCCGGCTGCCCTGCGGTTTGGGCATCGGCATGATGATGCGCCATGCCTGCGTGACCAGCGACATTTGCCGCAACTGGAGATGTCGTCACATTTTCCGATCCGCAAAAAACCATCGCCGCCGCCGCATATCCCTGTAACGGGAGCGCCAGCGCCAGCAGCAAGATCAACAGGTTCTTCAGGCGGGTTATGGAAAACATGGATGGGATTCTAGCATCGATCTACAACTTCGCAAGTCCGTCGAGAATCGGACACTCAGGCCGTGCATCGCCATGGCAGTGGCGAGCCAGTTGTTCCAGCGTGCCTTTCATCGCCTGCAGCTCCTTGATCTTGTCGTTCAGTTCGGCGATGTGCGACAGCGCCAGCTGCTTGACCTTGCTGCTGGGACGCGACTGGTCCAGCCAGAGGCCGATCAGCTCGGCGATCTGCTTCATCGAAAAGCCCAGCAAACGGCCCTGGCGGATAAAGCGCAGCAGGTGGATATCGCGTTCGGCATAGGTGCGGTAACCGGCGTCGCTGCGGTTGGCGGCCGGGATCAGGCCGATTTCCTCGTAGTGCCGGATCATTTTGGCCGAGACGCCCGAAGCGTTGGCAGCATCGCCGATATTCATGGCTTTATTTGACATTGGGTTCTTCCTTGGCAGATAAAAGCCCGGCTGGCCGCCAGCGGTGCAGCAGCAGGGCATTGCTCACCACGCTGACGCTGCTGAACGCCATGGCGGCGCCGGCCAGCACCGGGTTCAGATAGCCCAGCGCCGCCAGCGGAATGCCGACCAGGTTATAGATAAACGCCCAGAACAGGTTCTGGCGTATCTTGTTATAGGTGCGGCGCGAGATATCGATGGCGTCGGCCACCAGCCCCGGATCGCCGCGCATCAGCGTGATGCCGGCCGCCTGCATGGCGACGTCGGTGCCGGTCGACATGGCGATGCCGACATCGGCTGCAGCCAGCGCCGGCGCATCGTTGATGCCGTCGCCGACCATCGCCACCACGCTCGCGCCGGCCTTCAGATCGATGACTGCCTTGGCTTTGTCGGCCGGCAGGATTTCTGCATGGATCTCGCTGATGCCGAGCTGGCGCCCGACTGCATTGGCGCTGCCCCAATTGTCGCCGCTCAGCATGGCGACGCGGATGCTGTGTTGCTGCAGGTGCCGGATGGCGGCCTTGGCAGTGGCTTTGATCTCGTCGCCAAAGGCCAGCAAGCCGGTTACGCTGCGTTTGCCATCCTGTTCTGTGGCCAGCCAGGAAATGGTGCGGCCATCGGCTTCCAGGTTTTTGGCCTGGTCGGCCAAGGTGGAGATATCCACGCCCAGTTCTTGCATCCAGCGGCTGCTGCCCAGATAGCATTGCCGATCGTTGACGCTGGCTTGCACGCCGCGTCCTGCCACTGTCTGCACGCCGGACGCATTGAGTTCCGGTGCGATGCCGGCCTGTCCGGCGGCGGCGATGACGGCGCGCGCCAGAGGATGTTCGCTATTGCGTTGCACGGCTACCGCCAGCGCCAGCAGATCGCTGGCTGTAACTCCGGCTGCGGGGAGATAGTTGAGCAAGGTCGGGTGGCCGACGGTCAAGGTGCCGGTCTTGTCGAAAGCGACCACGCTGATGCGGTGAGCGATTTCCAGCGCCTCCGCATCCTTGATCAGGATGCCGTAACGCGCCGCGATGCCGGTGCCGGCCATGATCGCCGTCGGCGTCGCCAGCCCCAAGGCGCATGGACAGGCTATCACCAGTACCGCCACCGCGTTCAACAATGCCTGCTGCCAGTCGCCGCTGCTGAAGCCCCAGCCCAGCAAGGTCAGCAAGGCAATCAGCAAGACCACCGGCACGAACACCGCGCTGACCTGGTCTACCAGGCGCTGGATCGGCGCCTTGGCGGCCTGCGCATGTTCCACCATGCGGATGATGCGGGCCAACGTGGTCTCGGCGCCGATGGCGGTGGTGGTGACCAGCAGCAGGCCGCTGCCATTGATGGCGCCTGCGGTAACGTGGTCGCCGCTCTGCTTGTCTATCGGCAGGCTCTCGCCAGTCAGCAAGGATTCGTCGACCTGGCTTTGGCCTTCCAGCACGACGCCGTCCGCCGCAATGCGTTCGCCGGCGCGGACCACCACCACGTCGTTCAACTGCAAAGCGCTGATGGCGATCTCATGGTCGACGCCGTCGCGCCGCACCGTCGCACGTTCCGGGCGCAAGGCGTTCAAGGCCCGGATGGCGTCGGCGGTCTCGCGCTTGGCGCGGGTTTCCAGCCATTTTCCCAGCAACACCAGCGTGATCACTGCCGCTGATGCTTCAAAATACAGATGCATCATGCCGCCATGCGCGGCGGATAACAGCAGATACAGCGACAAGCCATACGCCGCGCTGGTGCCCAGAGCGACCAGCAGATCCATATTGCCGCTGCCTGCCTTCAGCGCGCGCCAGCCGGCGCGGTAGAAACGGGCGCCGAGCCAGAATTGCACCGGCGTCGCCAGCGCCAGTTGCCACCAGCCGGGCAAGGTCCAGCCGCCGCCAAATGGCATCATCAGCATTGGCAGGATCAATGGCAGCGTCAGTACCGCGGCGGCGGCAACCGGCCACCAGCTTGGCAATGCCGTCTTGGTGGCCATGCTCGCCGCTGTGTCTGGTCCGGAAACGGGAACTGCTGCGTCATAACCAGCTGCCTTGACAGCCGCAATCAAGCGTTCGATTGGCACGCTGCCGGCGGTATTCACGGTCGCTTTTTCGCTGGCCAGGTTGACCGCCACATGTTGTACGCCGGCGACTTTGAGCAAGGCTTTTTCGATCCGGCTGACGCAAGAAGCGCAACTCATGCCGGCGATATCCAACGTGACTTCCTGCTGTCTGACCAGATAGCCGGCCTTTTCCACTGCGGCCACCAGCGGACCGATGGTGGTTGCGCTGTCTCCTTGCACGGTCGCCAGTTCAGTCGCCAGGTTGACGCTGACATCCTGTACGCCGGCGACTTTGCGCAATGCCTTTTCGACATGGGAAACGCAGGAGGCGCAGCTCATGCCGTCTATCGTTAGCTGGAATTCGGTCAATGCCGGGATGCTGCTGCTGCTCATGATGGGCTCAGCTCAAGAAGTGGGGGTAACTTGATAATGCAGCTTCCTATGATGGGAAGGTCAAGCACCATTTTAGCAGTGTGCGCTTTTGGCTGTTTTTTGCTGTCAAAAGCTCTACCGCCTATACGCAACCGGCTATATAGGCGAGGGGGCAAGCGCGTTAGGATTCCTGTCCAAAGCCCCATTCGCCAGTTAACTTGCCAGGAACACATCATGTCCAAACCAGCCAATTTTGAAAATTATCATATCCGCAAGTGGTACACCCAGATCGACGACACGCTGGCCAATGAAAACGGCATGCTGGCCGACGGCAAGCCGCTGCGCAAGATCGTCATCGCCGCCGCCATCCACAATCCCTACGCCGGCCGTTTCAGCGAAAACCTGGATCTGATCCTGGCCAATTCGCCGGCGCTAGGCCATGAATTCGGCCGCCGCATCGTCGCCGTGCTGGGACAAGAACAACTGGAAAGTTATGGCAAGGCCTGCATCGTCGGCATCGCCGGCGAATACGAGCACGGCAACGCCTTCCTGACGCCAGCCATGGTGATGCCGATCCGCGAAGCCATCGGCGGCGGCAAAGCCTGGATCCCGTCGGCCGGCAAGCGCGGCGTACCCGGCACCGAGCTGGATATTCCGCTGGCCCACAAGAATGCCCTGTATGTACCATCGCACTATGACAGCATCACCAGCCAGTTCTTCGATGCGCCGAACGCGGATGAAGTGGTGGTGGCGTTTGCAATAGCTACACGGGGCCGCCTGCATGCGCGCCTGGGCGGTTTGAAAGCCAATGAAATCGAAGGCAAGAACGGCTTGAACTAATTTGCACGTGGTAATCGCTGCACAATTTTATGCGCGTGGAATTCGGGCTTGACCTTGCTACCGTGGGAAGGTTTATAGTGGGTACAGATAGATGCAGGATTAACCCACGGAGCAGAACATGATTGAATTCAACGTGCAGGACATGACTTGCGGCCATTGCGCCGGCCGCATCACCAAAGCCATCAGTGGCGTCGATGCGGGCGCCAAGGTGGATATCAAGATCGACAGCCACACTGTGTCGGTCCAGAGCAATGCGAGCAGCGATGAACTGGCTGAAGCCATCAAGGATGCCGGCTACACGCCGCAATTGCGATCCTAGGCAGGGGAAACGGGGCGGCATCGCTCGACGCCGCCCCGCTCGGATTACTTTGCTGTTGGCCCAATAATCATCACGTGTTTACCTTGACGCTTGCAATATAGCGATCGATCACGGTCGGCAACACAGTCAAGGGCACACCACCACACTTCACCAGCGCGTCATTGAATCCTGCCAGGTCGAATTTGCCGCTCAGCGCCAGTTTCGCCCGTTCGCGCTGGCGCAGGATTTCGTTGTGGCCCATCTTGTAGCCGCAAGCCTGTCCCGGCGACACGCAGTAGCGGTCGACTTCGCTGGTCATTGCGGCTACGCCGCGCCCGCTGTTTTCCACCATGAACTGGATTGCCTGCTGGCGCGTCCATTTCTTGGCGTGCAGGCCGGTATCGACCACCAGCCGGCAAGCGCGGAACATCTGCGCCTGCAGATAGCCGATCTGGCTGAACGGATCATTTGCATACACGCCGAACTCGTCCACCAATTGCTCGGCATACAAGGCCCAGCCCTCGATAAAGGCATTGAAACCCATCATCGAGGTAATCAGCGGCAGCTCTACATGGTGTTCGGCCAGATAGGCTCCTTGCCAGGTGTGGCCGGGAATGCCTTCATGCGCGGTCAGCGTGGCGATTTCCGATTTCGGCCACAGCGTGGTCGATTTCAGGTTGATGTAATAGATCGCCGGCCGCGAGCCGTCCAGCGCAGCGAAGTTCATGTAACCCAGCGCTGCGCCGGCTTCGATATCGGGCGGCACGCGTTTGATCACCAGCGGCGCTTTCAGATCCAGATGCGAGATTTGCGGCATCAGCTTGCGCACCGCGGCAACCCGTTCGTTGCAATACGCAATCAGCTGTTCGCGGCCATGGTCGTCGTCGGCGTAAAAGCGCTTGGGATCTTTCGACAAGCCCAGTAAACGTTCGCCAACCGTGCCCTGCGTGATTCCCTGCGCCTTGAGGATGGTATCGATACGTGCCTGCAGCATCTTGTTTTGCTCGACGCCGATCGCATGGATGTCTTCGGCGCTGCGGGTGGTGGTGGTTCCCAGCTTCAGCGCCCATTCGTAATACGCCGCGCCATCGGGCAAGCGGTGCACGCCGGCGACATCGGTGGCCTTCCCGGTTGCTTTGGCGAAGGCAGCGATCTGGCGCTCGAGCGCCGGATACACTTTCGAGTTCACCAACGCCGTCGCGCGCGCTTCCCAATCGCCCGCAATGTCTTGCTGCCTGGTGCGCCGGGTAATCGACGTGACCAGTTTCTGCGCCGCCGCCGGCGTCTTGCGATAAGCGTTCAACTGCTTGAGTGCTGTGTGTGCAATGAATGAGGGCGGCATGATGCCCTTGCCAGCCTGTTCCGCGATGCGCGTGCTCTCCTGATCGAGCAGACGGGCCAGTGCCGCCACGCGCTCCAGATAGGCTTCCGCATCGGCGGCATTGGCGATCTGATGTTGCGAATCGAGGAATTCAGGCACGGCGGTCAGCGCGCCATCCTGCTGCGTAACCGGGAACGGATCGGTGCCGCCGTAGAAACCGCTAGCAGCCCCGCCATAGGAAAAGCGCAAACCGTCCACCCCTTCAGTCGCCGCATAATGCACGCTATCGTAGCGGATTTGCGCATCCGGGCCAAGCTTGGCTCTATCCACCGCATCCATCCGCACCAGCATCGATTTGACCTGGCTGGCCCATGCGGCATCACCGGCAGGTGAGCCATCTTGCAGACGCGACTTGAGCGCAGAGCGGGCGCCGGAATCGAGTCCGAGCGAGGTCGCCGAGGTCGGCGACAGGCGCAGGATTTCTTCCGCGAAATCGGCCAGCATGCCGTTGAATTTCTGGTCTGTTGGAATGTTTTCTTTTGCCTGCGCATGGACGAGGCCGGGCAGGGCGGTAACGGCGGCAGCGGAAAGCGCGGTGAGCAGCACCTCGCGGCGGCGGCGGGAAAAATTCTGAGGCGTATCGATCATGGAATCCTTGTTGGAGTAAAATAATTGATGCCATTTCGACCGTGCCGCGAGCGCGCGAACGGTGTCAACGGAATTTATGTGCCGAGATTCAGGAACGCCCGCTTACGGTGCCGAAGAAATGGCAAGCATTGCGTTCCAATATACCGGTGAGATTGTATGCGGAAGTGCGGACTGCTGCTTCAGGACTGCTCCGCCAGCTTCTTGAGAGCGGCAAGCACGTCCGGAAAATCATGCGTCACCATCGGACCGAACTCAGCGGCGCCCGGCCCGGTGATTCCCGTGCTGTAGACGATTCTCGTGCGGCCGGACGGCAGCAGTACCAGCCTGTGATTGACAAGGACACGCGTGTCATCCACCACGGTTTCGTCAATGAAGCTCTCGTTGTTTTTGACCTCAACCAGCGTGCTGGTCAATGCATCCTGCCCCGGCGGCCGCATCGTAAAAGTCGTGTCCGCAACAAACGGCCCATGCAGTTCGATACTCTCGATACCGGTGTTCCAGTCCTTCCAGCGCGCTACGTTTGCGAGCAGCTCCCAGACGCGTGCAGGAGCCGCGGATGTTTCAATGCTTTCTTCGTGAGTCCACATAGTTTCTCCACGGGTTGTATGGTGTAAACGTGAAAGATGCCGTTGAATAAAATTGGTTGAAATACCTGGCGTGAGATAAATTAATTGACGCAACTCGGATAAGGCGCAGCCTCGCCAGCCACAATCGGACAAAGCTTGATCGGATTCAACTGCCTGAATTTTTCCGTCCATTTGCTCACATCGATAACAATCGGCGTCGCCGATGGCGCAGCTCTTTCAGCCCACTGAATCGTGTAATAGTCGCTTTGCCCCTTGATCACGGCGATCATCGCCGCTTCACTGGTTTTGCCGCCGGTGGTTGGCGAGGTGCCGCAGGAGGCTACCATCACGAAAGAGTCATAGCCGCTGAGCTTCCCGGCGGCGATTCCTTGTGCGCTGAACGAAGCCGGGCAGGCGCGCTGGAAGCCGGCAGCCATGTTTTCTGCGAATGATTGCGGGCTGACGTCCGGCTTCAGGGCGAGATCTTTCATGCCTGTGAGCGTGATCATCTGGCTCCATGCGTCGACGTTCTCTTTTTCCAGCACCGCTTCGCGGATATAGCGCGGCCCCCGGGTATTTTCAAATGCGATCTTGAAACCTGGCGGGTAGGGCAGCACCAGCAGCTGGCTGAAAATCGGTGTAATCGATTTCACCGGGTAGCCCAGTTGGGGATACTGCTCGACGCTCTTGACGGCGTCGGCGGCATGGGTGAAAGCAGCGCATGCGGATAAGATCACGCCGAGGACGATTCTGGTCTTGTTCATGGCAATCAAATGTTTGTCGGTGGCGTCATCATAAGTCCGATATTTCCAAAGTGCAATTGTTAAAAAAATACCCCGCCTGTGGAGCGGGGTAGTGATATTCGAGCAAATTTAAGCAGGGCTTGGTTTGCCTATGATCAGGCTGCCGATGCAAGCGGCTGAGCCGGCCTGCCGGTTTAAGCCAGCACGCGGCGCAGCCAGTTACCGATGTCGGCGACTTCTTCGGCGCAGACGGAATGCTGCATCATGTATTCATGCCATTCGACCTGGTAGCCCAGTTGCTGCAGCAGGTCGCGCGATTTTTCTGCGCGGTCGATCACCACCACAGGGTCGGCGCGGCCATGGGCCTGGAAAATCGGCGTGTGCTGGTTGGCAGCGTGGCGTTCGGCGGCGATCTTGTCGCTCAACGGCAGGTAGCCGGACAGGCACATCAGGCCGGCCAGTTTTTGCGGATAGCGCAAACCGGTTTGCAGCGCCATTGCGCAGCCTTGCGAAAAGCCGGCGATGACGATCTTGTCGGCTGCAATGCCGAGCGCGATCTGTTGCGCGATCAGGGCTTCGATCTCGGCTTGCGATTTGCGCAAGCCGCCTTCATCTTCACGCCGGATCAGGTCGGTGGTCAGGATGTCGTACCAGGCCGGCATCACGTAGCCGTTGTTGATGGTCACCGGAATCGCCGGCGCGCTCGGGAATACAAAGCGGATGCCGGGGCAGCCGCTCAGATCGAGTTCTTTGACGATAGGGACGAAATCGGAGCCGTCGGCGCCAAGGCCGTGCATCCAGATGACGGCTGCGCTTGGTTTATCGGAGGTGGTGATTTCCAGGGTTTCAAGAGTGCTAGGCATGGCTTGGTCCGGGTGAGAGTAAATGTTTGATGGCATTAAATGCTTAAAGGCTTATCCACGGAAAGCACGGAAAAAGACCAAAGAATTCCTTTGAATTTCCCCGTGTTTTCCGTGGGCAAAGGTTTTTCTGTTCTAGAGCAAGAACGTTGATCTGAATGTGGCTTTGTTGCAGTGGCCGAAGTCGCCGGATACACGTTAATCAAGTGCCGGCTTTGCAGGTTTGATCGCCGACTTCGGCCGGAACGCCTTGCAGACCGCCTCGTTGGTGTCGATATACGGACCGCCGATCAGGTCGATGCAATACGGTATCGCCGCGAAAATGCCGGAGACCTTCTGCTTGCCGTTGGCATCCTTCAAGCCTTCCAGGGTTTCCTTGATGGCTTTCGGCTGCCCGGGCAGATTCAAAATCAGCGCGGCATGATCGGTAGTTTCGCGAATCACCGCAACCTGTCGCGACAGGATCGCGGTAGGCACGAACTGCAGGCTGATTTGCCGCATCTGTTCGCCAAAACCGGGCATTTCCTTGGTCGCCACCGCCAGCGTCGCTTCCGGCGTGACGTCACGCCGCGCAGGGCCGGTGCCGCCGGTGGTCAGGATCAGGTCGCAATGATGCTTGTCTGTCAACTCGATCAGGGTTTGCTCGATGAGCGGGCGCTCATCGGCAATCAGCCTGGTTTCGACTTGCCAAGGGCTGGCAAGTGCTGCCGCCAGCCAGTCTTGCAAGGCCGGAATGCCCTGGTCCTGGTAAACCCCTGTGCTGGCGCGGTCCGAAATCGACACCAGGCCGATTTTCAAACCGCGCGTCGTTTCAAGACTCGTGGCGGGCATCGTAGTGAGCGTCGTCGTCATCTTGATCCAGGTCAGCCAGGTCGTCGCCGTCGTCAGCCGACGGTTTTTGCAACTGCTTGAGCAGCTGGAAAATTTCGCGATAAGCTTTCGGCGGCTTGTTCTCGGCCTGCTCCTTGCGGGCATTGCGGATCATGGTGCGCACGTGCTGCACGTCCAGCTCGGGATGGTGCGCCAGCAGCTCGGTGAGCACGCTATCGTCCTTCAACAGGCGGTCGCGATGGCGCTCCAGCGCGTGCATGGCGGCGGTGTCGGCTTTCGACAGGCCTCTCCAGCTATCCAGGGTTTTCTGGATTTCAGCGATTTCGTGCGGCTCCAAAGTGCGCATTTTCTTGCCGACGTATTGCGTCTGGCGGCGGCGTCCTTCGTGGTCCTTGATTTGCTGGCATTCGAGGATGGCGTCGCGCACATCTTCAGGCATCGGCACGCGCTTGACGCGGTCGCGCGATTCGGCGATCAGTTCTTCGCCGAGCTTCTGCAATGCAGTCATCTCGCGTTTGAGTTGTGACTTGGAGGGACGATCGTATTCTTGTTCGAACTCGCTGGACTGAAAGCCGCAGGAGCCCCGATTCGGATTTGGCATGATGTTAAGGGTGCTTCCTTACTGTAAACGACTGCTATGATACCCTTTTTATACCTTATTCAAAGAAAACCGACCCATGAGCGACTCCGTATTTATCCATAGTCAAGACCAATTACAACAGCTGGCGCAGGATGTGTTGCGTTATGCGCGGGAAAAAGGCGCTTCCGGCGCCGCGGTTGAAATCAGCGAAGGCAGTGGTTTATCGGTGGGCGTACGCAAGGGCAGCGTCGAAACCATCGAGCAAAACAAGGATAAGGGCATGGGCGTCACCGTCTATCTGGGCGAGGAAGGCCATACCCGGCACGGCAACGCCAGCACCTCCGATTTTTCAGCCAAAGCCTTGCAGGATACGGTCGAAGCGGCCTACAACATCGCCCGCTTCACCGCCGAAGACGACTGCGCCGGTTTGCCGGATGTTGACGATTTGGAAATGAATCCGCTGGATTTGCAGCTGTGCTCGCCTTGGCTGATCTCGGCGGAAGAGGCGGTTGAACTGGCCAAGCGCTGTGAAGCGGCAGCATTTGCCGTCGACAAGCGCATCACCAACAGTGAAGGCGCCGGCGTCTACGCCCAGCAATCGCACTTTGTCAGCGCCAATTCGCGTGGCTTCATGGGCGGCTATCCTTTTTCGCGGCACACCATTTCGGTGGCGCCTATCGCCGGCAAGGGCAGCAACATGCAGCGCGACGACTGGTATTCGTCGATGCGCGATGCGAAACAACTTGCCAAGCCGGAAGCGATCGGCCGCTACGCCGCAGAGCGCGCGCTGGCGCGGCTGAATGCGCGGCAACTGGATACCCGCAAATGCGCGGTGCTGTTCGAGGCGCCATTGGCAGCGGGTTTGCTGGGTGCGTTCGTGCAAGCGGTATCGGGCGGCGCGCTGTATCGCAAATCCACGTTTTTACTGGATACCCTGGGTAAGCCGGCATTTGCGCCGCATATCCAGATCGTCGAAGATCCGCACGTCATCGGCGCGGTCGGTTCGGCGCCTTTCGATGAAGAGGGCGTCAAGACCCGGCGCCGCGATGTGGTCAAGGACGGTGTGGTGCAGGGTTACTTTCTGTCGACCTATTCGGCGCGCAAGCTGGGCATGAAAACCACCGGCAATTCGGGTGGCTCGCATAACCTCAGCATGACGTCTTCGCTGACCAAAGCCACCGATGATTTCAAGGCGATGCTGAAGAAGCTCGATACCGGCTTGCTGGTCACCGAACTGATGGGGCAGGGCACCAATTACGTCACCGGCGACTATTCGCGCGGCGCTTCCGGTTACTGGGTGGAGAAGGGCGTCATCCAATACCCGGTCGAAGAAATCACGATTGCCGGCAACATGAAAGACATGCTGGCGCAAATCGTCGCCATCGGCGCCGACACGCTGATCCGGGGCACCAAGCAGATTGGTTCGGTGCTGATTGAAAGCATGACGGTCGCCGGCAATTAGACCGCGCTTAAAAAACGCCGTCTAGGCGCCCCCAGCTGCGCGCCCCGATCATTCCCGCGGACGCGGGAATGACGCCGGATGAGTTATCCACTGCGCTAGCGCACTGAGCGATACTGGCCCTTGCGGCCGCGCTTGCTCAGCACCAGTTGCCACAGCTGTCCCTGGCCGGAGCGGAAAAAACCGGCCGAGGACAGGATGAAGTATTTCCACATGCGGTAGAAGCGCTCGCCGTACTTGTCTTGCAGCGTTGGCCAGGCCTTCTCGAAATTGTCCCACCACGCCATCAGCGTGCGGTCGTAGTCCTGGCCGAAATTGTGCCAGTCCTGTATCAGGAATTTCCCTTCCAGCGCAGAGGTGATTTCCTTGGCCGAGGGCAGGTGGCCGTTCGGGAAAATGTACTTGTCGAGCCAGACGTCGCGTTTTTTTTCGGTCTCGTAATTGCCGATGGTATGTAGCAAGAACAGGCCGTCCGCCTTCAACAGGCGGGCGACGCCATCGAAATACTCGTCGTAATTTTTTGCGCCCACAGCCTCGAACATGCCGACTGAAACGATCTTGTCGAATTGCCCTGTGAGCTCGCGGTAATCGATCAGTTCGATCGTGACCGGCAGTCCGGCGCACCGTGCCTGCGCCAGCTTCTGCTGTTCCTTTGACACCGTAATGCCGACCACTTCCGCCTGATAGTGTTGCGCTGCATGGCGCGCCAGGCCGCCCCAGCCGCAGCCGATATCCAGCAGGCGTTCGCCTGGCTTTAGCTCGAGCTTGCGGAAGATCAGGTCGAGTTTGTGCAGCTGAGCCTGCTCCAGGTTCTCGGCCTTGGGCCAGTAGCCGCAGGTATATGTCATGCTGGAATCCAGCATCTTTTCAAACAGATCGTTGCCGATGTCGTAGTGCTGTTCGCCGACCTGGAAGGCGCGCTTGCGGCTTTGCAGGTTGAAGAATTTCTGCCGCAGGATTTCCAGGAAGAAGCCGATTTTTGCCGGACCGACCACCGTTTGCTCGAGGTCGTGGCTGGTAACCCTGAAAAAGAATTCGTCCAGCTGCTCGCAATCCCAGTCACCATCCATATACGACTCGCCGATGCCAAGCTCCCAGGTCGCAAACATCTTTTGAAAGAACGCCGGATCGTGGATTTGCATGTCCCAAGGCTGGTCGCCGTTAAGGCGGATGCCGGCGTGTTCAAATAATTTGCTGATGATTTTCGCGCTATTCGTATCTGGGATCATTGGCGTTGGCTGGCCGGCTTTCACATTATTCATGCAGCAATTCCCTTTTTAATTGGAGTTATTTATACACGGATGGAATCTTTGCGTCGGGCAGCTTTTATGAGCGGAATTCTTGTCATGGAAGCTCGGGGGTAAGGGTAGCACCGCTTCGCCAGGTTTAGGTTAAGAAAGCGTTAAGTTCGATTCGGCTGACTTTGGCGGCAAAAAAGCAAGCGCTTGCGCAAGCGCTTGCTTTCCACTAATATTGGTCTCAAATCAGGTCGCCGGCATCATTTCCCGGTCGAGACGGCCTAGGTAAAAAAGCATAAACGCCTGGAGACAAATGAAAATTCCGCACCGCTATGGGGTGATCCGACCTCGCCGCCCATTGTCAAAAAACTCTATATTGAGCATTCGCTCGCGTCTGAATGTTGCCCTCTATTGGCGATTGCTTGACGGCATGCGGATGCTTGCATCCTGTTATCCGTGTTTTTTGTGAGATCGAATATTCATTCAGCTTGAGGGGCAGCCCATGAAATCAGCGTCAGATGCAACACCCATCCTGGAAATGCGCGGTATTTCCAAGACCTTCAGCGGTTTGCGCGTATTGAAAGAAGTCGACCTGACCGTCTTCGCCGGCGAAGTGCATGCCTTGATGGGTGAAAACGGCGCCGGCAAGTCGACCTTGATGAAAGTCTTGTCCGGTGCGCATTCAGCGGACGCCGGCGGCGAAATCCGGATCGACGGCAAGGCGGTCGCCAACTACGGTCCGCGTGCCGCCAAGGAACTCGGCGTCGCCGTGATCTATCAGGAATTGAGCCTGTGCCCGAACCTGAGTGTGGCGGAAAACATTTACCTCGGCCGTGAGCTGAAGCGCAGCTGGACCGTCGACCGCAAGGCGATGGAAGCGGGCTGCGTCGATGTGTTGACGCGTCTCGGCGCCGACTTCAAGCCGCAGACCAAGGTCAGCACCTTATCGATCGCCGAACGCCAACTGGTGGAAATCGCCCGCGCGATCCACGCCCATGCGCGCATCCTGGTGATGGATGAACCCACGACGCCGCTGTCTTCCCGCGAGACTGACCGATTGTTCGCACTGATCCGCCAGTTGCGCCAGGAAGGGTTGGCGATCGTGTATATCAGCCATCGTATGGCAGAGATTTACGAATTGTCGGACCGCGTTTCGGTGCTGCGCGATGGCAAACACGTCGGCATGCTGGAGCGCGACGAATTGTCGGCCGAGGCGCTGGTGAAAATGATGGTAGGCCGCGATCTCTCCGGTTTCTACAAGAAGGAACATGCGCCATACGATCCCGGCAACGTGGTGATGCGGGTGCGCGATATGGCCGACGGCGGCCGGGTTCGCGGTTGCAGTTTCGATCTGCATGCGGGCGAGGTACTGGGCATCGCAGGTTTGGTCGGGGCCGGGCGCACCGAACTGGCGCGCTTGATTTTTGGCGCCAATCCGCGCATCTCCGGCACGCTGGAAGTGGCGGGAAAGGCTGTCGCCAGCTTGCGCGGACCGACCGATGCGATCCGCGCCGGCGTCGTCTACCTGACTGAAGACCGCAAGGCGCAAGGGCTGTTTCTCGACATGAGCGTGCGCGACAACATCAACGTCTGCGCCTGTGTGCCCGATTCTCGCTACGGTGGTGTGCTGGACCGCCGCCGTGGCGCCCAGCGCTCTGCGGAAGCGATCAAGTCCTTGTCGATCCGGGTTGCTTCCGGCAGCGTCAATGTCGGCGCACTGTCGGGCGGCAACCAGCAAAAGGTATTGCTGGCGCGCCTGCTGGAAATCAAGCCGCATGTGCTGATCCTGGACGAGCCTACGCGCGGCGTCGACATCGGCTCCAAATCGGAGATCTACCGAATCATCAACGAACTCGCCAAGGCCGGCGTCGGCGTGGTGGTGATTTCCAGCGAGCTGCCGGAAATCGTCGGCACTTCGGACCGTGTGCTGGTGATGCGTGAAGGTGAACTGGTGGCGGAACTGGGCGGCCATTCGGGACGTGAGATCACCCAGGAAAACATTATCGAACTGGCGACCGGCGCGCAGCAGATAGAGCCGCAGGCGGCTTGAACCGGGGCGCAAGATGGCAATCATGAATCAGAATAGCAAGGAGACACATATCATGGGAACAAGTAGCAACGTCACGGCCGAGGCGGTCGGCAAGCGCGAGCAGGTACGCGGTCTGTTACGCACGGTCGGCATGCTGCCAGTGCTGCTGTTGCTGATACTGGGTTTCGCCCTGATGAGCGAGAATTTCTTCACGGTGCAGAACCTGTCTATCGTCACCCAGCAGGCCTCGGTCAACATCGTGCTGGCCGCCGGCATGACCTTCGTCATCCTCACCGCCGGCATCGACCTCTCGGTAGGCGCGATCCTGGCCGCCTCGGCAGTGGTGGCGATGCTGGCGTCGCTGTCGCCACAATTCGGCATGCTGGGCATTGCCGCAGGCGTCGGCTTCGGCCTGCTGCTGGGCTTGACCAACGGCGTGCTGATCGCCTTCATGCGGCTGCCGCCGTTTATCGTTACCCTCGGAGCCCTGACCGCGATGCGCGGTCTGGCGCGATTGCTGGCAGATGACAAGACGGTATTCAACCCCGACTTGCCATTTGCCTTTATCGGCAATGATTCGGTGCTTGGCGTGCCTTGGCTGGTGATCATTGCGCTGGTGGTGGTGGCGGTGTCGTGGTTCATCTTGCGCCGTACAGTGATCGGCGTGCAGATTTATGCGGTGGGCGGCAACCATGAGGCGGCGCGGCTGTCTGGCATCAAGGTCTGGAAAGTGCTGTTGTTCGTGTATGCGGTTTCCGGTTTGCTGGCCGGCCTCGGCGCAGTGATGACGGCTTCGCGCCTGTCCGCCGCCAATGGCTTGCAGCTAGGGCAATCCTACGAGCTGGATGCGATCGCCGCAGTGATTTTGGGGGGCACCAGCTTTACCGGCGGCGTCGGCTCGATCGGCGGCACCTTGATCGGCGCCTTGATCATTGCGGTGCTGACCAATGGCTTGGTGCTGTTGGGGGTGTCCGATATCTGGCAATACATCATCAAGGGCATCGTGATTATCGGCGCCGTAGCGCTGGACCGTTATCGGCAATCGGGTGCGCGGACTTGATGCAGACTTAATGCGGACTCAATCTTGACAGACCACCGGGTGCGACAAGCTGGTCGTTGCATCCGGACTTTTACATGACCAGTAACAGGAGATAGGCACATCATGAAAAAACTCGCTCTCGCAGCAATTCTTCCGCTCGCTCTGGCAATGACCTTTTCAGCATCGGCACAGGCGCGCGAACTGAAATCGGTCGGCATCACGGTCGGCTCGCTCGGCAATCCTTATTTTGTGACGCTGGCTAACGGCGCCAAGGCCAAGGCGCTGCAGATCAATCCCAACGTCAAGGTCACCGCGGTATCCGCCGATTACGACCTGAGCAAGCAGTTCACCCAGATCGACAATTTCATTGCAGCCGGGGTCGACCTGATCCTGCTGAACGCCACCGATCCGGTGGCGATCGAACCTGCGATCAAGAAAGCGCAGAAGGCAGGCATCGTGGTGGTGGCGGTGGACGTTGGCGCCAAGGGCGTCGATGCGACGGTGCAGACCGATAACGAGCTGGCCGGCAAGCTGGCTTGCAAATACCTGGTCGATAAACTGGGCGGCAAGGGCAACGTGATTATCCAGAACGGACCGCAGGTGACCTCGGTGATTGATCGCGTCAAAGGCTGCAAGACCGTGCTGGCCGCCGCGCCTGGCATCAAGGTGCTGTCGGATGACCAGGATGGCAAGGGCTCGCGCGAAGGCGGCTTGAATGCAATGCAAGGCTACCTGACCCGCTTCCCTAAAATCGATGGCCTGTTCGCCATCAACGATCCGCAAGCGATCGGCAGCGATCTGGCCGCCAAGCAGCTGAAGCGCAGCGGCGTCATCATCACTTCGGTGGACGGCGCGCCGGATATCGAAGCGGTATTGAAGACCGACAGTTCGATCAAAGCCTCCGCCAGCCAGGATCCTTGGGCGCAGGCACAAGATGCGGTGGCGATCGGCTACGACATCCTCAACGGCAAGCGTCCTGCCCAGCCAACTGTATTGCTGGCGCCGGTGCTGATTACTAAGGATAATATCGCCAGCTACAAAGGCTGGTCCAGCAAGCGCTAAAGCAAGGCATGGCGGCTGTTAAAGCCGGACAGCCGCCCGTTTGCAGCAAAAAAAAGAGAGGGAACACAGTGGCAACCATGGATGATGTCGCAAGAATTGCGAAGGTATCGACCTCGACGGTCTCGCATGTCTTGAATGGCACGCGCAAAGTGCGGCCGGCGACGGTGCGCGCGGTGGAGGCGGCGATCCAGGCGCTCGGCTACATCCCCAACACGCTGGCGCGCTCGCTGGCGCGTTCCACCTCGAATACCATCGGTGTCGCCATTTCCGCTCTCTCCAACCACTATTTCAGCGAAACCGTGCATGCGATTGAAACCGAATGCGCCAAGCACGGCATCATGATGCTGTATGTCGATACCCGCGACGATCCGGAGCAGGAACTGCGCGCGGTCAAGGCGCTGCACCATCGGCGGGTCGACGGCATCTTGTTGGCGCCGTCCGCCGATCCGCAGCATCTGGCGCTGGAATACCTGCGCGCCAACGAGATTCCGGCGGTGCTGGTGGACCGCCTGATGGCGCAGGGATTCGACCAGGTCGGGGTGGAAAATAAAAAATCTTCGCAAAAACTGGTCAGTCACCTGGTCGAGCATGGACATCGGCGCATCGCCCTGATTTCCGGCCGCGCCGGCCTGACCACCACTGATGAACGGATCGAAGGCTACCGTGCCGCACTGGCCGCCGCCGGCTTGCCGTTTGACGCGGCGCTGGTGGTCAACGGCGAATCCAGCAGCGAGCCGGCACGCACCGCAACCCGCGCGCTGTTGACCCTGGCGCAGCCGCCCACCGCTATCATGGCTGCCAATAACCTGATGACCATCGGCGCCATGCACGCGCTGCGCGACGCCAAGGTCGACGTGCCGGAACAGATTGCACTGGTCGGTTTCGACGATTTCGACTGGGCCGATTACTTCGTGCCGCGCCTGACCGTGATGGCGCAACCGGTAAAAGAGCTTGGCATGCGCGCCGTCAAATTATTAATGAAGCGGATCGAAGAACCGAGTGGCAAAAAACAGACGGTACGGCTGGCGCCGACGTTGCGCGTGCGCAATTCATGCGGATGTCTTTGAACCGGATTCCTCCTACAGAAAATGGAAATATATGGGTAGTCCCATCTCGCTCGGGATTGATCTCGGCACGTCCGAGCTGAAAGCCGTATTGTTGGACGAGTACGGCACCGTCCTGGCGCATGCCAGCGTCAGGCTGACGATTTTGCGGCCTCAAGCCGGCTGGTCCGAGCAGAATCCGGAAAACTGGTGGCAAGCTTGTTTGACGGCTTTGCATCAGCTAAGGCAATCCCACCCGGACGCCTACGCGCGGGTGTGTTGCATCGGCCTCTCCGGCCAGATGCATGGCGCGGTGCTGCTGGACCATGCCGATCGCGTGTTGCGTCCAGCCATCCTGTGGGACGACTCGCGGGCCATCGCGCAGGCGCAATGGCTGCAGAATGCGCATCCGGAGTTTGCCGCAGTCACCGGCAGCTTGCCGATGGCCGGACTGACGGCGCCCAAGCTGTTATGGTTGAAACAGCATGAGCCGCAGGTTTTCAGCGAAATTTCCTGTGTCTTGTCTCCTAAGGATTACCTGCGTCTGCGCCTGACCGGTGAGCGTATCAGCGATGTTTCCGACGCCGCCGGCACGCTATGGCTGGATGTAGGCAAGCGCGACTGGTTCGAGCCGATGGTGCAGGCCTGCGGACTTCGACTCAGTCAGTTGCCGCGTTTGGTCGAAGGTTCGGCCGCTGCAGGCGGTCTGACTGCCGAGGCGGCCGCGCAGCTCGGATTGCGCGGGCAATTGCTGGTGGCGGGCGGTGGCGGCGATAATCCGGTGTCGGCGGTCGGCATCGGCGCGATTGACGCCGGCCACGGTTTCATCACGCTGGGCACCAGCGCGGCAATAGTCGCCATCACCGATCATGCGGCAGGCAATCCGGTCAGCGCAGTGCATAGTTTTTGCCACGCGCTACCGCAACGCTGGTACACCATGGGAGCCATGCTGGCGGGCGCCAGCTGCCTGCGCTGGATTACCAATCTATTAGGGCAGACTAGCGAGCAAGCCTTGTTGCAATTGGTGCAAGCCGGCTTGCCGCAGACACAACCGGTCGCGGCAACGCTACCGCTGTTCTTGCCTTATCTGGCCGGTGAGCGCACCCCGCATAACGATCCCCTGCTGCGCGGCGGCTTCATGAACCTGGGCTACGACAGTTCTGCGGCGACGCTCGGCTACGCAGTGCTGGAAGGCGTGGGTTTCGGCTTGCTGGATGCGATGCATGCGGTGCAATCGGCTGGAGCGACAGTCGGCGCCTGCGCGCTGGTCGGCGGCGGCGCCCGCAGCAACTATTGGGCGCAATTGTTATCCAATATCCTCGACAGGGAAATTTATACCTTGTCGGGCAGCGAGCTTAGCGCGTGCATCGGCGCGGCCAAGCTGGGTTTCCTGGCATATGGACGGGGCGGCGATTTGCTGCAGAACGGCATGCCGGTCAAGGAACGCTTCTTTCCCATACCCGCACAACAGCCGATGCTGCAAGAGCGCTATCAGAAATTCCGAGGATTATTGGCAGCTGCGCAAGCCCTGCACGATTGATTTTTTTGCATCTTATCCATTCATTTTATAAAGCAAAGGTTTAGTCCATGAATCAGCTGGAACAATTGAAGCAGTACACGACCGTCGTTGCGGATACCGGAAATTTCAAGCAGCTGGCGCAGTTCAAGCCGCGCGACGCCACCACCAATCCATCGCTGATCCTGAAAGCGGTACAGCAAGCCGACTACGCGCCTTTGCTCGCTGAAACCGTGGCCGCCCATGCCGGCAGTAAACTCGACCAGATCGTAGACCAGGTGCTGGTGCGCTTCGGCCTGGAGATTTTGAAAGTGGTGCCGGGCCGCGTTTCCACCGAAGTCGATGCCCGTCTGAGTTTTGACCCCGCCGCCACGGTGGCGCGCGCGCGCCGCATCATGGCTTTGTATGAAGCCGCCGGCATCGGCCGCGAGCGCGTGCTGATCAAGATCGCCTCGACCTGGGAAGGGATCCAGGCCGCACGCATCCTGGAACAGGACGGCATCCGTTGCAACCTGACTTTGTTGTTTGCCTTCTGCCAGGCGGTGGCTTGCGGCGACGCCAAGGTGCGCCTGATTTCACCGTTCGTCGGCCGAATCTACGACTGGTACAAGAAGTCTGCCGGCGCGGCGTGGGACGAATCCGCCAACACGCTATCCAACGATCCGGGCGTGAAGTCGGTGGCGCAAATCTATAGTTACTACAAGCGTTTCGGAATAGATACCGAGGTGATGGGTGCCAGTTTTCGCAACGTCGGCCAGATTGCGGCGCTGGCCGGTTGCGACCTGCTGACCATCAGCCCGGAACTGCTGGCGCAATTGCAAGGCAGCGACGCCGCCATGCCGCTGGCGCTGGACAAGGATGCCGCCGCCAAAGCCGATTTGCAGGCTGTCAGCTACAACGAAGCCGAATTCCGCCATGCGCTGAATGAGGATGCGATGGCGACTGAGAAACTGGCCGAAGGGATACGCGGTTTTGCCGCCGATGCCGTCAAGCTCGACAAGATCATCGAAGGCTTGCTGGCGTCGGCGCGCGCCTGATTATATTGCATCGTCCTTCAACGCTCGCTGGCGCCAGCGCCAGCCGAGCAATGCCAGGGCCAACACCGCATGCACGATGGCGATACCGAGCATGGCCCAGGCGTTGCCGAACTGTATCGGCATGAAGAATCTCGCCAAGGCTTCCGATCCCATGAAATGCGCCATGAACGGCAGCAGGCCGTCGATGATCGCCAGATACAGGATAGTGGTGGCGCCGGCGCGTTTGCCTTTGCCGGAAAAAGCGAAAAACAGGTAGACGCAGCTATCGCGCAGCAGCATCAGGGCCAGCGTTAGCGCCAGCAAGGTGCTGTAGCTGAAATCCGCCGGCAACTTGAAAGGCGGGATCTGGTCGTGGTTGACCAGCAGGAGCAGCGCAAAGCAAAAACTCAATACCAGCGTAGTGGGCCATATCGGCAGACTGCGCAACAAACCGTGCCAGTTGCCGGCCCGGGCTCTGGCGACAATCCGTTGCCACAGCGCGATGTCGTTTTCTTCCGTGAACAGCGCCCCATAAGTCATCGCCATGGCTAGCAGCAAGCCGGTCCATAGCAAGCCTTGGCCGTCGGCAAAGCCTGCAATGTAGGCGGCCAGCAGGCAACAGCCCAGCGGCCACGCCCAGGGAACGGTGCTGATTTGCAAAGCGCTGTTCATGCTGCGCCACGTTGCAAATACGGCAAGGGCGGCCAGGAACGCCGTACTGGCCAGCAGGAAGGAACCGTTGGCATACGATGTGCCCCACCACTGGAGGTAGGTTTCCACTTCGGATTTGAATGGCGGTGTGAATATGATGGCTACCAGCACGACCGCCCAGGCGATGCCGCCGCGTTGCACTGCGCGGATGTTGCTACGCATCAGATGCAGGTTGAGCGCAATCGTCGTTGCATGCATCAAGATCCCCAATGCCACCAGCGTCAGGCTGCTGCTGAGCATGATGGTGTGACCGCTTGCAATCGACGTTATCGCCAGCACCACCAGGCAGATGATTCCGCCATACCAGTTGAAGGCGGTGGCGCCAAACAATTTACCCCAGGTCATGGTCCACGGATCCAGTGCGCTCATGCGTTGCTGGTCCCAGGTCTTGTCGCGGATTTCATCGATGACGGCGCTACTGGCGTTGCGGGTTCCCCACAAGCAGACTATGCCGCCGAATAAAATCAAGGCAATGCTGTCGAGCGCTATGCCTCTGGGAAAATTGCTGCCGGCCATGCTGAGCGTGAAAAATACCAGACCCAGGACGGCAGGCATGGCAATCAGCCGGTGCAAGGAAAACTGCAGCCACAGGTTACGCTTGAATTCAGGATTGATCACGATGCGCTCCCTGTCTTGGATGGGTGATTGCTCTGTCCGTTTTCATAAGTGGCGACGGAACGCAGATAAGATTGCTGCAGGTTTTCTTTTTGATCGGAAAAGCCGCTGACCGGCAGCCCGGCTGCGATCAGGCGCGCCAGAAAAGCGGCCTGGGCATGTTCGTCGCCGCTGAAATTGAAGTCGGCGCTACGTTCATCGCTGGCGGTAACCTGCAGCGCCGGTTCGGCCGCCAGTTGCGCCTGCAATCTTGCATCGGCTTGCGCCAGCGTTATCCGTAGCGATTTTTTCGGGGCGAGTTGATCGCTGTCATGGGCCAGGGCACGGTATTCCAGCACCCGGCCCTCGCGCAACGCCAGCATATGCGTGGAATATTCGTCCAGCTCGGCCAGGATATGCGACGACACCAGCAAGGTCATGCCATTCGCTTGCAACTGACGGAACAGGATCGCCAGGCTGGCGCGCGCTTCGGGATCGAGGCCGGATGCGGGTTCGTCCAGCAACAGGATTTTCGGCGCATGGATGATGGCCTGGCCGATGGCGACCCGCTGGCGCAAGCCGCGCGATAATTTATCGCAGGTTTGCTGCAAGCGATCGGTCAGACCCAGTTGCTGTGCGGTGGTTTGTATCGCTTGCGGGATAGCCGGCGCAGGCAAGCCCTGAGCCGCCGCCGCATATTCAAAACACTGGGCCACGGTCAGCGCTTGGTACAAGCCGTAGAAGTCGGACAGGTAGCCCATGATCCGATGCACTTCGCGCGGCTGTTCCAGCACGTCCATGCCGGCGACACTGATGGAGCCGGCAAGCGGCGTTTCCAGCCCGGCGATGCAGCGCATCAGCGTGGTTTTGCCGGCGCCGTTGGAGCCGACCAGCGCCGTCACGCTGCCGGCCGCCACTTCCAGGCTGACCTGATGCAGGGCGCGATGGCCGGGATAGTCGAAGGTAAGACCTGAGATTTTTATCATGGGAGTCGATCTTAAAGAGACAGTGTGGACATGATAGCAATGTAAGTTGCTAATAATAAAGCAAACCGCGCTGAAAACGGTAAATTGCGCCCGGCAACACGCTGTATCAATAGCCACCCAGCTGTTACCAAATGATTCACCTGCCTCGCCTGTGCGGCAACTCCGGTTAAATACGCAATTCAGATGATCTGTTTAGTTAAGGGAGAAGGCAATGCATGGAAAGCAGCTGGTATCGGCGTTGACAGTGAGTTCATTAATTGTCATGGCCAGTTTGAGCCTGGGTCTGGCGACGCCGGCGCTGGCTTCGCCGGTGATGGATTTTCGCAGCGAGGATCTGCTGTCGGTGGCTGACGGCGTGAAGGACGATCTGCACTTGAGCCCGAACCAGCAAACCTTGTGGCGGCAACTGGAGAGCAAATCGAAAGTGATTATCAGCGACCGGGAAAAGCGGCAGCACGATATCCAGGCCAACATGGCTAACGGCTTGAATAATCCGGCGATCGACCTGCGCCAGCTGTCGGCCGCGATCGATGCGGAATCGGCATTGTCGCTACAGGATGGCCGCCAGCTGCGCGAATTGTGGCTGACCATGAACGATGCGCTCGATGATCAGCAACGGCAGACGACGCGGGCTTTCCTGGCCGACCGTTTGCAGCGCGTCGATTCGGCTTCCTGTGATCGCAGCTCAGTTGTACCTAAGGACAAATCCTCCGGCAAGGGCCATGGCAACGGTATGGGTGGCATGGGCGGTGGCGGTTCGCCGATGGGTGGTGGTTCATAATGTCATGTGAAATTGTTTAATGTTATTTTTCATGGCGATGTTTTTTCATTCGGCAATATTTAACAAAAATTTGCAAATTGCCATGGCCTGATCGCCGTGAATCCGGTTTTTCTCCTCTAGAATGTTTGCAGCCGCTCCGGCGGATGTTTGTCAATGCATCATCGATCTCGATCTCGATCTCGATCTCGATCTCGATCTGATTGATGGCTTACTAGTGGATGGTGGAATGCGGTTAACACGGATAGGTAGTTTGCTGGCCTTGTGTGCAGTGGCGGGATTGAGTGGATGTAGTTCGGTCTTGACCGAGGGCAGTTCCGCCGCTGCCGGCGTCGCCGGCACTGCGCTGGCGGGCAAGGTCACCAATAATGCGGCGGTGGCGACCGGTATCGGTCTCGGGGTCCAGGCTGCAGCCCGCGCCGGCGTGCAATATGAACAGCGCAAGATACATGGCGAAGAGCAGGACGCCATCGCCAAAGCTGGCGGTGAACTGGCGGTCGGCGCCGTCGCCAAATGGCAGATCGAGCATTCGTTGCCGATCGAAGACAATGAACGCGGCCGCGTCACGGTCAGCCGCATCATCAGCAGTGAAGGCATGAGTTGCAAGGAGATCGTGTTTTCCGTCGACGGCCTGGTAGGCAAGATCAATACCCCGGATAGCGAGTTTTACGTGGCCACCATCTGCCGCGCCGGCCCCGGCTGGAAATGGGCATCCGCCGAACCCGCCACCGAGCGCTGGGGAGCGTTGCAGTGATGCCACTGCAGAGCTTGAAGCTGCGCGTTTCGCGTAGCACGGTGGCCGGCGCGACAGTAGTGCTGGCCGCTTTAGCGCTCACAGGTTGCAGCAGCATCGGCGGTTTTGCCGGCGCCGCCGCCGGCGTCGCCAGCGGCGCTGTCACCTCCAATCCCGCAGTCGGCTATGCCGTCGGCATCGGCGTGCAGGCCGCCACCGACGCCACCACCAAATACATCTTTCGCAACTGGCAAAAGGGCGAGCAGGACGAAATCGCCGCAGTGGTCGGCAACCTGGAAGTCGGCCATGCCAGCCGCTGGGCCATCGTCCATCAAATCCCCTATGCCAACGAACACGGAGAAGTGCGCGTGGTCCGCCTGATTGACACGCCGCTGGCCGTGTGCAAGGAAGTGATGCTGTCGGTTGATAGCGGCGAGGGCGATCAGTTGAAGCGCGCCTGGTATACCGGCAGTGCCTGTCGTAGCAATGATATCTGGCGCTGGGCGGTGGCGGAGCCGGCGGTGGAGCGGTGGGGAAGTTTGCAATAAGTTCGGCGAAGCCGCGCTCGCAAAAAATCCTGTTCAGAAGGGGCCTTTGCTTCTGACGAAATCGGGACGAGGCTCTTCCGCAAGTGTAAGCTAGGGTTTGTATCCACAAGCTTTTCCTGCACATATGGGGCACACATGCTGAACGGACTAAACCATCTCACGCTCGCGGTCAGCGATCTTTCCCGCAGCGTGAATTTCTATCAGATAACCCTGGGCATGCGCCTGCATGCCAGCTGGGATCACGGCGCCTATTTTTCCACAGGCGGACTGTGGCTATGCCTGCCTCGATCCGACGCGGACGAGCCTCCCTGAGGCTGACTATACCCACTATGCATTTAGGCTGGAGGCGAGCGCCTTCGCCGCTTTTGTCAGTGCGATGCGCGCGGCCGGCGTCGAAGAATGGAAAGATAATCGCAGCGAAGGCGCGTCGTTTTATTTTCTTGATCCCGATGGCCACAAACTTGAAGCGCATGTCGGCGACCTGGCAAGCCGCCTGCGCGCTTGCCGCGACCGGCCCTACGCGGGCATGCAGTTCTTCGATTGAGAGTTACCAGCGGCCGGCCAGCATCAAAAATCCCGGAATCCAGCAGGAACCGATGCCGACCAGCGCTGTGATCCAACCCAGGGAACGGATGGTTTTCTGCAGCGCCAAGGCCAGGAAAAACAAGAACCACAGCGCGCCCCAGGTCAGCCACATCATGGTCGAACGCATGTCCTGCGCTACCGCCAGCCAGGCCATCGGCAAGGTATTGATGGCAACGAACAGGCAGTACCAGCCCAATCCCCTCCCGCTCATGTCCTTCCATTGCACCACCGCCAGATAAAGGTAGGTGAAGGCAAACAGCAGGCCCGCCGCAACGCTCAGGTAACCGGCGTTGTCGGTGCTGCGGACCAGGCCGATGAAACTGATGGCGAGCGCCAGAGAACCTACCAGGAAATTGAAGACGGCGTTCTCGCGCGCTTCGATGCGGCCGGTCAGGCCGACGCCATTGACTACCAGCACTGCGCCGATGAAGAGTAGAGCAATGCCCAACATGAAGTATTTCCCTTTGAAGACTATCGATGGTTTTATGGGCTGAATACGCCTTGCGCGCAGCATAGCGGTTGCGCCCGCGTGCAGGGGGCGCGCCAGCAAATAAGGTTCATAGGAATAGCGGACTTGAAATTGCTTGCGAGATGAGCTTAATCACATAGGCGGCAAGGGTGCGCCCGCACTGACCGGCCAGCCTGGCGCTACTTTGCCGGAGACGGAAAAGAGGCGGCGCGACAATTCGTTACAAATATTTCCACCCAAACATGACCCTTTTTCGAGTCTCGGCGGGCATTCCGATTGAGCGTCGCTTGCAGCCGATGAACTGGCGGGCGCAATTCTAAACCAGTGCACACGAAAAGGAATCGCATCGGGTAAGCTCTTCCATTGTTATTGTTGAAAAGCATCGTTCCACCATCCGTCCAACGAAAGTGAGGTTTCTGTGTCGTGGTTAAAAGAGTTTGCTTCCGCGTGCAAGCAATGCCTCGAAGATGGCGGTGGTCCCGATGAGATCCGGAGTTTGGTGCAACAGGCGCTGTCAATGCAGGCGGCGAATCCGGGGCAGGATGCCATTGATGAAATTGTTTATCGTTCTGAAGATTTACTCATCGTTAGTCTCGCCCAACCGCCTCACGGCGAAACGCCGATACACGACCATGGTATATGGGGAGTGATCGGGATCGCTGACGGCAGTGAGGAAAATGTCTTTTTCAGACAGACCGAGCATGGTCCGGTCGAAATCAACCGCAGGACGGTGAATACGGGTGAGGCCATTATTCTGGGAGCGGGCGTAATCCATAAAATTCGCAATCCCCAAGCAACGCGCTCTCTGGGGCTGCATGTCTATGGCGGCGCTCTCCTGAGCGCCGAGCGTCATATGTGGGATCCTCGGACCGGCGAACGGCTGGTGTTTGAACAATCCAGATTTGAAGGATGGTGCGAAGCGCTGACGGCTGCAGGAGAGGCCATGCACATCGTGTCTCCGGCTAATTGAGCTGGCGGTTCTTTCCAAAGTGACGCATCAACCGCCCAGATACGCTTCCAGTACCTTCGGATTGTTCAACAGGTTGCTGCCGCTGTCAGCCAGCACAATCTTGCCGGTTTCCAGCACATAACCGTGCTGGGCAATCCGCAACGCCTGGCGGACATTTTGCTCCACCAGCAGAATCGTCAGTCCGGTGCGGTTGATTTCCTGGACGATGCGGAAAATCTCTTGCACCAATAGCGGCGCCAGTCCCATCGACGGTTCATCCAGCAGCAGCACGCGCGGCTTGGCCATCAGCGCGCGGCCGATTGCCAGCATCTGCTGTTCGCCGCCGGAGAGGTTGCCGGCGAGGCCATCCTTGCGCCGTTGCAGCACCGGGAACAGGGAATACACCCAGTCGAGGTCCTTGGCGATGTTGGCCTTGTCTTTGCGGGTATAGGCGCCCAGCGCCAGGTTTTCGGCGATGCTGAGGGTAGTGAGCGTGGCGCGGCCTTCGGCGACTTGCACCACGCCGCTCTGGACGATCTTGTGCGGCGACAGCCTGGTCAGGTCTTGCCGGCCGAACAGGACTTGCCCGCGCTGTGGCTTGAGCAAGCCGGAGATGGCCAGCAGGGCGGTGCTTTTACCGGCGCCGTTGGCGCCCACCAGCGCGGTGATCTCACCTTCGTTGAGCGTCAGGTCGATGCCTTTGACGGCTTCGATGTGGCCATAGGAAACCGCAAGGTCTTTGACTTGCAGGATCGGTGTGGCGCTAGTGGTTTCTGTGGCCATCATTCGGCGTCTTCCTTGCCCAGATAGGCTTCGATCACTTCCGGGTTGTTCTTGATCTGCTCGGGGCTGCCTTCGGCGATGATGCGGCCGAAGTTGAGCACCGCGATGCGGTCGCACAGGCCCATCACGAAACGCATGTCGTGCTCGATCATGAAGATGCTGAAGCCGCGCTGTTTGATGTTGAGGATTTCCGTCATCAGCTCGGTTTTTTCGGCCGGATTCATGCCGGCCACCGGCTCGTCCAGCAGCAGCAGTTTCGGCTTGGTCGCCAGCGCCCGCGCAAATTCCAGCTTGCGCTGTTCGCCGTAGGACAGGCTGTCGGCCAGCATCTGCGCCTTGTGGTCCAGGCGGACCCAGGATAGCAGCTCCAGCGCCCGTTCGCGCGCCTGCACTTCGATCTTGCGGTAGCCGCCCAGGTTCAGCAGCACGCTGCCGAAGCTGTAATCCATATGATCGTGCATGCCGACCACGACGTTTTCCAGCAAGGTCATTTCCTTGAACACCCGGATGTTCTGGAAGGTGCGGGCGATGCCGCGCTCGGTGATCTTGTGCGGTGCGACCTTGCCGATGTCCTGATCGTCGAATTCGATGCTGCCGCCGGAAGCGCGCAGCAGGCCGGTGATCAGATTGAAGACTGTGGTCTTGCCGGCGCCGTTGGGACCGATCAGGCCGAAGATGCCGCCTTGCGGCACATTGAAAGTGACGTCTTGCAGAACCTGCAGGCCGCCGAAGTTCTTGCTGATATTGTTGAGCTTCAGCATCAATTATTTCCTCCAGCCTGAGATTTGCGCTGGAAAAACCCGCGCATCCGTCGTGGATCCCATATGCCTTTGGGCAGATACAGAATTACCAAGACAAGAATCAGGCCGTTGACTACCGCGCGATAGCTGTTGAAATCGCGCAGCGCTTCCGGCAGCAAGGTCAGTATCATGCCGCCCAAGGTCGGGCCGACCAGGCTGCTGGTGCCACCGAATACGGCCATCGTCAATATGTCGACGGCGTTCTCGAAAGCGTAATTGCCAGGGCCGATAGTGAAGGTGTAGTGAGCATTGAGGCCACCGGCGACGCCTGCAATCGCAGCGCCGATGACGAACGCCAGCAGCTTGTAGCCGGACACATTGATGCCCATCAGGCGGGCCGCCACTTCATCTTCCTTGATGGCTTCGAAGGCGCGGCCGATTTTCGAACGGCGCATACGGGCCAGGATGTACAGGGTGAGCGCCAGCAGCAGGACGATGTGCCACCATTCGGTCTTCAGCGGAATACCGTTGAGACCGAGCGGGCCGCCGGTGATATCCATGTTCAGCACGATGACGCGCACCACTTCGCCAAAACCCAGGGTCGCCATCGCCAGGTAGACGCCGGACAAACGCAGGGTCGGAATGCCGATGATCAGCGCCACCAGCGCCGGCAGCACGCCGCCAACGGCCAGCGCCACCGGGAACGGCAAGCCGGTCTGCATGCTGATCAGCGATGCGGCATACGCGCCGATGCCCATGAAGGCGGCATTGGCCAGTGACAGCAAGCCGCAGGACAGGGTGACATAGATCGACAACGCCAGCATGGCGTTGACGCCCAGGCTGAAAATCACGGTGTTGTAGGTCGACCAGAAACCGTCCCACCAATCCATGAAGCCGGTAGCGCCGATGGTTGTAAGCAGTTCAGTCATCTCAGGCTTTCCTTTCCAGCACTTTGCCAAACATCCCCGAAGGCTTGACCAGCAATATCAAGAACAGCAATCCGAACCCCACCGCATCGCGGAAATCGCTGGAAATATACGCGACGGTCAGCACCTCGGCAAAGCCGAGAAACAGACCGGCGATCATGGCGCCGCGGATATCGCCCATGCCGCCCAGGATGATGACCGCGATGCCTTTGTGCAACATCGGTTGGCCCATGAACGGCGTGATGGCGTTGAACGACAGCCCGACCAGCACGCCGGCAGCGCCGCCCAGGGCGGCGGCGGCGAACGAGGTCAGGTAGAACAGGCCTTCGACATTGATGCCGAGCAGGTAAGCGGCTTTCGGTGATTCGGCGATGGCGCGCAAGGCGCGGCCCAGCTGGGTGCGGCGCATGACCGCCAGCAGCACCAGCATCAGTACGAAGGAAATCACGACGATGCCGATCTGCACCGCGGTGACATGCAGGTTGCCCCAGTTGTAGCTTTCTTCCGGAATGGTGCCGACCGGGAAGCGCTTGTTTTCAGCACCGAACAGGCCTTGTGCCAGGCTGGTGAGGATGGTGGCGACGCCGATGGTCGCAATCATGGGCGCCAGATGCGGCGCGTTGCGCGCCCGTAGCGGTTTCAGCACCAGATAGTCGACCGCCAGGCCGATCAGGCCGGAGACCAGCATCGCGGCCAGCATCGCCAGCCACAGCGGCAGCGCCAGGTGCTCCACCAGCAGCAGTGCGGCATAACTGCCCAGCATGAAGATGGCGCCGTGCGATAAATTGATCACGCCCAGCACGCCGAATACCAGCGTGAAGCCAAGCGCAAACAGCGCATAGACGCTGCCCAGCGAGAGGGCGTTGATGAGTTGTTGTTCAAGCATGGAGGTTTTTCTTTAATTTAATTAGGGTCAGAGTCGCTCGGACAGAGTCGAATATTGTTTTGCGAAAGTATTCGACTCTGACCCTAATTATTGACCCTAATTATTGCGACGGGCATTATCGCTGCGTGGACAGCTGTCGGGATTACTTCAGCAAGATGAACTTGCCGCCCTTGGCGATATTCACAATTGCTTCCTGCTGCGCGTCGTAGCCGACTTCCTTGCCGGTGACGGCCGGCGCTTTGCGGAAGGCGAATTTGCCGGTTGCGCCTTCAATCGTTACCGATGGCAGCGCTTGTTGCAGGGCGATCCGGTCTTTGTCGACGGCTCCGCTCAGCTTGATTTTCTTCAGGGCGTCGGCGACAACGTGCAAAGCATCATAGGCTTGCGCCGCAAACTGGTCTGGATCGCTGTTGAATTTCGCCTTGTAGGCGGCGATGAAGGCCTTGTTGGCCGGCGTCAGGTTTTCCGATGACCATGGGCTGCCCATGATAGTGTCGTCGCCAGCACCCTTGGCGATGTCGAACAGTTTCGGCGAATTCAAGCCGTTACCGCCGATGAACGGCTGCTTCATGCCCAGCGCGCGGGTTTGCAGGATGATGTTGGCGGCTTCTTCGGTCAGGCAGGAGCAGACGATGGCGTCCGGATTGGAAGCCTTGATCTTGGTCAGTTGCGCCTTGAAGTCGACGTCGCCCTTGGCGTAGGCTTCGGTGGTGGTGACCGGAATCTTCTGGTCGGCCAGGGTCGCCTTGAAAACGTCGTAGCCGCTCTTGGTGAACGCGTCGTCGTTGCCGTAGATGATGGCGACTTTCTTGATGCCGAAGTGCTTGACCGCGGCGCGCGTGGTGACTGGCAGGACGTCGGCTTCCATCACTGAGTTGCGGAAAGTGAACGGGCCCATGGCGGTGATGCCGTCGGCGGTGTTGCTGGTGCCGAAGGCGACCACCTTGGCGGCATTGGCGATCGGGTCGGCGGCAAACGCCGAGTTGGACAGGGTAGGGCCGAAGACCAGCAGCGCCTTGTCCTTGAAGATCAGTTTCTTGAAGACGTTGATGGCTTCTTCTTTTTTGCCTTGCTCGTCTTCGATAATCAGTTGCAGCTTGCTGCCGTTGACGCCGCCGGTGGCGTTGATTTCATCCGCGGCCAGCGAAAAGCCGTTCTTGATGGCGACCCCGTACTTGGCGGCCGGGCCGGTCAGCGCTGCGGCCAGGCCTAGCTTGACGTCGGCGGCGTGGGCGGCGCTGCTCAGTCCTGCGGCCAGCATCAGCAATGGCAGTGTTTTCAAGATGGTGTTGAATTGCATGTCGATATCCTCCAAGAGACCGTTTTTATAGTGACGTCCTGTGATGCCGGCCTTGCGGCCGAATGGCATTATGCAGCAGGAAGTCGCCAGCGTTTTTATTTCGGCGCGTGCGGGGACGCACCAAAGGTGAACAAAGTATAAGGGAATTCGGTCTGGAATTCCTGGCGCTCAAGCAACTCACAGGCCAGGTAAAGCGGATGTTTTACGCGGGGGTGGTACGACTTTTGGTCGGTTTTGGAGATGTATTGCGTGGTTTTTTGCAATTATACCCGGCGTTGGGGGCTTTTGCTGAGGATGCTCTATCAGGGGATTGTCAAAAACAACTCGGTCATCCCCGCGCACGCGGGGATCCAAAATGCTGCGTAAATTGGATTCCCGCATTCGCGGGAATGACTCGGTCGGAAATGACGTATCAGCCCAGTTGCTGACGCAAATGCTGGATCGCCAGACGTACCTGGCGTGGGGCGGTGCCGCCGATATGGTCGCGCGCCGCGACCGATCCTTCCAGTGTCAGCACCTGGAAGATATCGTCATCGATCAGCGGCGAGAACGCCCGCAGTTGCTCCAGCGACAAATCACTGAGGTCGCAGCCCTGGTCGACGCAGCTGCGCACTGCGTGCGCCACGGCTTCGTGGGCATCGCGGAAAGGCAAGCCTTTCTTGACCAGGTAGTCGGCCAGATCGGTCG
>NZ_JBDTCG010000039.1:0-85593 GCF_039923675.1 Collimonas sp. | reverse complement strand
TGCTCCAGCGACAAATCACTGAGGTCGCAGCCCTGGTCGACGCAGCTGCGCACTGCGTGCGCCACGGCTTCGTGGGCATCGCGGAAAGGCAAGCCTTTCTTGACCAGGTAGTCGGCCAGATCGGTCGCGGTGGCGTAGCCTTGCAGGGCGGCGGCGCGCATCGCTTCCGGCTTGACCGTGATGCCGCGCGCCATGTCGGCAAAAATGCGCAGCGTGTCGGTCAGCGTGTCGACGGTGTCGAACAGTGGTTCCTTGTCTTCCTGATTATCCTTGTTGTAGGCCAGCGGCTGGCCTTTCATCAGGGTCAGCAGGGCGATCAGGTGGCCGTTGACGCGGCCTGTCTTGCCGCGCGCCAGTTCCGGCACGTCGGGGTTTTTCTTTTGCGGCATGATCGAGGAACCGGTGCAGAAGCGGTCGGCGATGTCGATGAAGCCGATGCGCGGGCTCATCCAGATCACCAGTTCTTCCGACATGCGCGAAATGTGCGTCATCACCAGCGCGGCGGCGGCGCAGAATTCAATCGCAAAATCACGGTCCGAGACGGCATCCAGCGAATTGCGGCAGACGTCGTCGAAGCCCAGCGTGGTCGCTACGCGGTGACGGTCGATCGGGAAAGTGGTGCCGGCCAGTGCGGCGGCGCCCAGCGGCAGGCGATTGACGCGCTTGCGGCAATCCTGCATGCGCTCGGCGTCGCGGCCGAACATTTCCACATAAGCCAGGACGTGATGGCCGAAAGTGATCGGCTGCGCCACTTGCATGTGGGTGAAGCCGGGCAGGATGATGTCGGCGTGCTGTTCCGCCAGATCGAGCAGGGCCACGCGCAGGTCGCGCAGCAGGCCGCTGATGTCGTCGATGGCGCCGCGCAGGTAGAGGCGGATGTCGGTGGCGACCTGGTCGTTGCGCGAACGGCCGGTGTGCAGGCGCTTGCCGGCATCGCCCGCCAGTTCGGTCAGGCGCTTTTCGATGTTCAGATGGACGTCTTCCAGGTCCAGCAGCCATTCAAACTTGCCGCCGGCGATTTCGCCCTGGATCTGGGTCATGCCCTTCTGGATCGCGGCATAGTCATCGGCGCTGATGATTTTTTGATATGCCAGCATCTCGGCGTGCGCCAGCGAGCCCTGGATATCGACCTCGGCCAGGCGCTTGTCGAAAAACACCGAAGCGGTGTAGCGTTTGACCAGATCAGAGACCGGTTCGGAAAAACGAGCCGACCAAGCTTCGCCTTTTTTGGAGAGTTGTGCTGTCATAATTGAGTATCGTGGAGTATTGGACCGAGAGGTGAAGCGAGCGTTAGGATGAGCAATGAATTATGCGATTATAAATCACTGCCCCCTAAAACCCAGCGCGCCAGGTTCATACGGATATTTTAAGTTACTTATAATTGTTCTTATAGCAACCAATGCCAGCATCCATGCCCTCAGACCAGACCGCGGATAACGCGCCAACCCAGCAGCCCGGCGCGGTGGTGATTCCCGACGGCTGTAACCTGGGCGTGGTGTTCCGTGCCTTGATTGCAGTGAATCTGGCGGTCATGGCGGCGATCTTGTTGCGCAGCGACGGCCTGGTCGCTGCGATGAACAGCTTTGTCGAATCGGCCATGCTGGTCGAGCCGGCCTGTTTTTTGTCCTTGTCGGTATTGTGCGGCCTGCATCGGATCGCACACCACTTTTCCTTCGTCGTGCAGCGTCTGCTGTGTGCGTTGGCGCCGGCGCTGGTGATGGTGGGGGTGATCCGACTGTTGTCAGGATTCGACTGGTTCCTGAACGGCTTTTCCCACCTCAGTGCGGCCGGCGGCGTGACGCGTGCCGCTTTGGTGGCGGCCTTGTTCGGCATCGGCCTGCAGCATTATTTTGAAATGCGCGCACGGGCTTTTTCGCCGGTGCTGGTGGAGGCGCGCTTGCAGGCTTTGCAGGCCAGGATCCGGCCACATTTCCTGTTCAACAGCTTGAATGCCGTGCTGTCGCTGATTCGCACAGAACCACGGCGGGCCGAGGCGGCGCTGGAAGATCTGGCGGATCTGATCCGCGTGCTGATGCGCGATGGCCGGGCCATGACCACGCTGGAAAAGGAAATCCGCCTGTGCCGACAGTATCTGTCGATCGAAAAGATACGCCTTGGCGACCGCTTGCGGGTGCAGTGGGAGCGCGATGGCATCAGCGATGACGTAGTGTGCCGGGCGCAGATTCCGACCTTGCTGTTGCAGCCGCTGATAGAAAATGCCGTCCATTACGGCGTCGAGCCGAGCACCGAGCCGGCGCTGATCCGCATCAAGCTGAGTCATTCGCTGGAGCGGATCGAAATCATCATCACCAATCCCTACAATCCGTATAGCGGCAAGGGAGTCGGCGCGCTGCCGGAAGGGAACCAGATGGCGCTGGAAAATATCCGCGAACGGCTGGCGCTGCTTTATGACGTCGAGGCGCAGCTGACCACTGCAAGCACGCTTGGCCAGTTTGAAGTGCGCGCCAGCTTCCCCTATGTGAAAGCGGTGCAGGCCAAGGCGCAGAACGGCTGATAAAATCTATTTCCAAGAAAGACACGAAAAAAGGCAAAGAAATTTTTCGTGTCTTTCGTGTTTTTCGTGGACAATGTTTTCCTACGAAAACATCACTTACATCCGCTAATCATAATAATTCGTCATGATCCCTCGCATATTCATTGTCGACGATGAAGCCCCCGCGCGCGCGCGGTTGAGCACGCTGTTGTCCGACATTGTCGCCGAATGCCCGCATTACCTGGTGGGCGAGGCAGCCCACGCGCAGGCGGCGCTGGAAGGGATTGCCGCCACCGCGCCGGACCTGGTGTTGCTGGATGTGCAAATGCCGGGCATGACCGGCTTGCAACTGGCGGAGCGGTTAATCGCCAGTCCCCGCGCCGGCGAACCGCCTTTGATTATTTTCGTGACCGCCTACGACGATTACGCCCTCAATGCATTCGAGGTGCAAGCGTTCGACTATCTGGTCAAGCCGGTGCGCGCCGCGCGGCTGGCGCAAGCCATCGCGCGCGCCAGCCGCGTGCGCCGCACACCACAAGCGGCGCACGCGGCCAGTGCCGAGGCAGCCATATCGGCCGCCTTGCCGCGCCAGCATTTCGCTGTGCAGGAACGTGGCCGCATGTCGCTGGTGCCGATGACGGAAGTGCTGTACCTGAAGGCCGAGCTGAAGTACGTCACCTTGCGCACCAAGAGCAAGGAATACCTGATCGAGGATTCGCTGGTGTCGATCGAGGAAGAGCTGGCGGCGCATTTCGTGCGGGTGCATCGCAACGCCCTGGTGGCGCGCAATGCCATCATCGGCGTCGAGCGCGGCATTTACATACCGGATGGCGAGGGCGATGCCGACAAGCCGCAGGAAGTCTGGCAAGTCATCCTGCGCGACATCGATCACCGGTTGCCGATTTCTAGGCGGCAGTGGGCGGTGATCAAGGCGCTGGTCAGGTAGTTTCCCGCTATTGCAAGGTATGCCCCGAATCATATTGTTTGCTGATGGCCATGGCCGCGGCGGCGGCGCGCGTCTCCACGCCCAGTTTGATGTAGATGTGTTCCAGGTGTTTGTTGACCGTGCGCGGGCTCATGCCCAGGATCTCGGCAATATCGCGATTGGTCTTGCCTTTGGAGACCCATGCCAGGACGTCGGTTTCACGCGGGGTCAGGTGATAAGCCTCCAATTGCATGGCAGTCGGCAGGCTGAACGATTTTTCCTCCATGAGTAGAGTCAACTCGGCACTCTGGGCGTTCTTGGAGAGGTTGATGATAAGTTCGCCATCGTCGCCGCCAATCACCAGGGTTTGCGGACTGTGGGTGGTTTGCCGCAATAGCACCAGGTTCTGGTTCAGCCAGAACTGCAGTTGCGGCGGCAGCTTGCGGCCGGGCTGTTCAAGCCGCGGAAAATATTTCTCCAGCCAGAACGAGGCCTTACCGGTTTGCCACAAAGGCGCGCCATCGGTGCCGAGCACAATCACTGCGTGCGCCGCGGCGTCGATCACGTCCCTGGCTTGCGCCATCATGCGCGCCGTCCTGATATGGGCGGCGACCCGCGCCACGATCTCTTGCGGCCGGATCGGCTTGGTCACATAGTCGATGCCGCCGACCTGGAAACCCTTCACCACGTGCTCGGTTTCGGTCAGCCCCGTCATGAAAACCACCGGTACGTGGCTGGCGCTGCCCAGCAGTTTGATGCGGCGGCAGGTTTCGAAGCCGTCCAGCCCGGGCATGATCGCATCCAGCAGGATCAGGTCGGGTGTGATGTAGCTCAGCCGCTCCAGGGCGCTGGCGCCGTCGGTTGCGACCAGCACGATATGGCCGCTCTCGTCCAGCGCGTCTGACAGCAGCGCCAGGTTGTCCGGAATGTCATCCACGATCAGCACCACCGGGCGTGCCGTCAGCGGCCGTTGCTGCGGGTTGGAAGCGTGGTTGAGGTTGTCGTCCAAGATTATCCTTTTTATGGTGCTAGCCGTTGCCGACTCGTTGTGCCAATGGCGGCTGCTCTTGAGTTTGCTTTGTTTCGTGCCGGATCAAGCCGCTGATGCGCGTAGTGAAATCATTCAGCCGGAAACGTTTGACCAGTTCGCGCATTTCGCGCGTGAACGGCTGGTAGAGCTGGTCCTGCTGTTCTATTTCATCGAGTTTTTCCAGAATGCCCTTCACATAACCGATGGCGCCTAGCTCGATCAGCGCCTGCAATTTTTCGCGGGACGGAATCACCAGCATGGCGCTGGATGCCATCTCCGGCGCTACAGGATTGAGAGCAGGATCGGAAATCCAGTCTACCTTCAGGTGCAGTTTTATCTTGGATAGCAAGTCGTTGAACGATACCGGCTTGACCACGAAATCGTTATAGCTGAGCGGATCGATCTGCTCCGGCGTGCTCTCGAAGGCATTGGCCGAGACGATGATGATCGGCAGCGTGGCGTGTCCCTGCGCACGTATCGCGCGGCATACCGCGCCGCCGTCCATGACGGGCATGGCGATATCCAGCAGCACCAGGTCGGGCGTCGCGCGGGCGATTTCTGCCAGGCAGGCGGCGCCGCTGGCGACCTCGGTCATGTCGAATCCGAGCGGCGCCAGCATGGCGCTCAGCACGGCGCGCTGGGACGGCTGGTCATCCACCACCAGTACCCGTTTGCGCGGCCCCAAATAACCTGACATCTGGTCTTCCAGCTTGACCCGTCGCCGTGGCGAGCGCACCTCGGACAGGTAGATTTTCAATTGGAAGGTACTGCCGGCGCCGATGCTGCTCTTGACCGACAGTTCGCCGCCCATGATATGGGTCAGCATGCTGCTGATGGCCAGCCCGAGTCCGGTGCCGATATCGTCGCGCAGGTTGGCGGCGCTGCTGCGCTCGAAGGGCAGGAATACGCGGGCAATATCTTCTTCGGCAATGCCGATGCCGCTATCCTCGATCTCGAAATAGGTGATCTCGCGGGCATGCCGCACGCGCAGGGTGACCTTGCCGGCGTCGGTGAATTTGACCGCGTTGCCGAGCAGGTTGATCAGAATCTGCCGCAGCCGCTTCTGGTCGACCTGGACCACTTCAGGAATCCGGCCGATCTTCTCAAAGCGGAATGCCAAGCCTTTTTGCTCGGCCTGCGGTCCGAACATCTGCACGATCTGGTCAAGGAATTCGTGGAGCGGTAGTTCATCCGTCGCCAGCCGCATCTTGCCGGCTTCTATCTTGGCGATATCCAGCAAACCGTCGATCAGGCTCAGCAAATGTTCACCGCTGCGGCGGATAACACCAATCGCATCGCGCCGCCCCTCCGGAATGGCGTGGTCGACCTGCAGGATCTGGGCATAGCCGAGAATGCTGTTGAGCGGCGTGCGCAACTCGTGGCTCATGCCGGTGACGAAGCGGCTCTTGGCCAGGTTGGCGGATTCCGCCGCTTCCTTGGCGCGCTGCAGGGCGGCGTCGGTCTGGTTGTGGGCGTCGATTTCCTGCAGCAGAAGATTGGTTTGCCGTTCCGATTCCTCATGGGCGACGGTACGGCTTTCATTGGTCAACACCAGCCACCAGGAACCGACGCCGATCAGCACCAGCAGCGAAGCGAACAGTTTGACGAAGATCACCGACATGGTGTCAGGCGAGCCGGCGACGCTGACCAGCTGCTGGTAATACAGCAGCCACAGGACCACCGCCAGTCCGCCCGACAGCAGACAGAACACGATCAGGTAATGGCCGATGCGGGTATTCAGCTTGAGCGTGAAACGCTCCGGCAGGAAGCCGCGCAAGGTCTGGAAGATCTGGTCCGGCATGCGCGAGGCTTCCTTGCAGCGATCGTTGCAGCGCGCGTCCAGCGAGCAGCACAAGGAACAGATCGCGCCCTGATACGCCGGGCAGTGCGCCATGTCGGCCGTCTCGAAACTGTTTTCGCAGATGACGCATTCGCGCTGGCCTTGATGGCTGTCCGTCAGCTGGTCGTGGCGCGCAATGTAGTATTTACCTTTCGTCGCATACGCAATCACGGGGGCAATAAGGAGCGCGCTGCCAAGCGCGATGAACGGCGCCAGCGCGTGCGCCAGTTTGCCGAACATGCCGAACAAGGCGATCGCGGAAATGATCGAAGCAATCGCCATGGCGCCGACGCCGACCGGATTGATGTCATACAGGTAGGCGCGCTTGAATTCGATATGCGGCGGACTCAGTCCCAGCGGCTTGTTGATGACCAGGTCGGAGACCACCGCGCCGATCCAGGAAATGGCGACCAGCGCATACAGCGCCAGCACATGCTCCAGCGCCTTGAACACGCCGATCTCCATCAGCAGCAAGGCGATCAGCACATTGAAGACCAGCCACACCACGCGCCCCGGATGGCTATGCGTAAGGCGGGCGAAGAAATTCGACCAGGCCAGCGAACCGGCGTAGGCATTGGTGACATTGATCTTGATCTGCGACACCACCACGAACAAGGTCACCGCCGCCAGCCCCCAGGCCGGGTCGGAAAACACATAGTGATAGGCGATCAAATACATTTGCGTCGGCTCGACCGCCTGCGCCATCGGGACCTCATGCTGGATCGCCAGGAACACCAGCAGGGCGCCGCCCAGCATTTTTGCCGCGCCGAGCAGAATCCAGCCCGGTCCGGCCAGCAGCAGGGCGCTCCACCAGCGGACGCGGTTGGCGGCGGTCTTTTCCGGCAGGAAGCGCAGGAAGTCGACTTGCTCGCCGATCTGGGCGATCAGCGAAAAAGCCACGGTGGCGGCCGAACCGAACAGCGCCAGGCTGAAGGTATTGCCATTCTCGGCATTGCCGGAAAACGTCATCAGGCTGGCAAGCGCGTCCGGTTCCTTGTGCAGCACGCAGATATACGGCAGCACCAGCAACACCAGCCAGAGCGGCTGGGTCCACATCTGCAAGCGGTTGATCAGGGTAATGCCATAGGTCACCAGCGGAATCACCACCAGCGCGCAGATGATATAGCCCAGCTCCAGCCGCAAGCCGAAATACAGCTGCAGCGCTTGCGCCATGATCGACGCTTCCAGCGCAAAGAAAATAAAAGTGAACGAGGCGTAGATCAGCGAGGTGATGGTGGAGCCGATATAGCCGAAGCCGGCGCCGCGCGTCAGCAGATCCATGTCGACGCCGTATTTGGCGGCGTAGTAGCTGATCGGCAGGCCGGTCAGGAAGAACAAGATGCTGACGCAGACGATGGCCCAGAAGGCGTTGGTGAAACCGTAGTTGAGCGTAATCGTGGCGCTGATGGCTTCCAGCGCCAGGAACGAGACTGCGCCCAAGGCCGTGTTGGCCAGCCGGAATTCCGACCATTTGCGGAAGGAGCGCGGGGTAAAGCGCAAGGCGTAGTCTTCCAGCGTCTCGTTGCCGACCCAGGTGTTGTAGTCGCGGCGGACCTTGACTATGCGTTGCGTGGCGGAAATTTTCACGTTTTCTCGATGACGGCGGGTGACATATCTCGGTTCTAGGTAAGCAATTTTCGAACCAATCCGGCGCGGTTTGGATACGTCATTTGACGTAGATGAAAGATGTCGCCGAGATAACGTCGCGCTAAAACAGGGCGTTGTTTGTTAGCTGCTCAATATCAAAATCAACGCTGAAACCAGTGCAGAACTATCGGCCGCACCAGCCTGATGCGGCGACGCTGCACGGCTGTGCGTACGTGCTGTCGGCAGCTGCGGCCGGGGTTACGTCAAACGACGTATTGTTGCGCCGCAGTACAAATCCTAATCTCCATTCCAGAACGAACAGATCAAGACGCCGATTTCGCCGAGCGGTGAGCGGCGCAAACGACTGGGCGTCGACGGTCTCTACCCGCCGTTTGTCTCTGCCATCCAACCGTAACCGCCCTAAAGGAGTACTGCATGTCGCAATCCGATATCCGCTCGTCCCAGCGCCGCAAGGTAATGCTGGGCCTGGCCGCCAGCGCCGCCATGGCATTGCCGGGGATGGCTTTTGCCCAGTCGCCGCCCACTGCAAAGATCAATACGACCAAGCTGGCGATTACCGATACCGAAGTCACGGTCGGCCAGTTGCACTCGGCGACCGGCACCATGGCGATCAGCGAAACCGGCTCGATCCAGGCCGAGCGGCTGGCGATCGAGCAGATCAATTCGATGGGCGGCATCCTGGGACGGAAGATCAAGATCATCCAGGAAGACGGCGCCAGCGACTGGCCGACCTTCGCGGAAAAAGCCAAGAAGCTGCTGGAAAGCGATCACGTCGCCGCAGTCTTCGGCTGCTGGACTTCGGCCTCGCGCAAGGCGGTGCTGCCGGTGTTTGAAAAAGACAACGGCTTGCTGTACTACCCGACCTTTTACGAAGGCCTGGAGCAATCCAAGAACGTCTTCTACACCGGCCAGGAAGCCACGCAGCAAGTGCTGGCCGGGCTCAACTGGGTCGCCAAGGAAAAGAAAGCCAAGACCTTTTTCCTGATCGGATCGGATTACATCTGGCCACGCACTTCCAACAAGATCGCCCGCAAGCACATCGAGAATGTCTTGAAGGGTTCGGTGGTTGGCGAAGAATACTACCCGCTGGGTAACACCCAGTTCGGCTCCCTGATCAACAAGATCAAGCTGAAAAAGCCGGACGTGATCTTTGCCGACGTGGTGGGCGGCAGCAATGTCGCGTTCTACAAGCAGCTCAAGGCTGCCGGCGTGACTGCCAAGACGCAGAACCTGTTGACCATCTCGGTGACGGAAGACGAGATGCTTGGCATCGGCGGCGAAAATGTCGAAGGTTTCTACGCCTCGATGAAATATTTCCAGAGTCTGGATAACGCGAACAACAAGAAGTTCGTGGCTGAATTCAAGGCCAGGTTCGGCCCGACTTCAGTGATCGGCGATGTCACGCAAGCCGCTTATCTGGGGCCTTGGCTGTGGAAGGCCGCGGTCGAGAAGGCTGGCAGTTTCGATGTCGATAAGGTGGTGGCGGCATCGCCGGGCATCGAGCTGAAGACCGCGCCGGAGGGGTATGTCAAGGTCCACGCGAATCATCATTTGTGGAGCAAGACCCGGATCGGCGAAGCGCAGAAGGATGGCCAGTTCAAGGTCATCTACGAGTCCGACCTGATCGAGCCGAATCCTTTCCCCAAGGGCTATCAATAATTTTTTTGAACGACCTGGCGGCGCAGCGTCGCCGCCGGGTTGCCACTTGCGACATTGTAAGGAGCCACCGTGGTCTCACTCTCCGAATTCGGCGCGATCTTTGCCATGCAGGGCTTCAACGGCCTGTCGGTATTTTGCGTCTTGCTGCTGATGGCGCTCGGCCTTGCCATCATTTTCGGCCAGATGGGCGTGATCAACATGGCGCATGGCGAGTTCCTCACCATCGGCGCCTACATCACTTATCTGCTATCGAAACTGACCACGCAGTATGCGCCCAGCCTGCAACCCTATTATTTCTTTGCCGCGATTGCGCTGTCTTTTGTCACGGCCTATATCGTCGGCTATCTCGTCGAGTGGCTGATGATCAGCCGCCTGTACAAACGGCCGCTGGATACGCTGCTGGCGACCTGGGGCCTGAGCCTGGCCATGCAGCAGACTTTTCGCTCGATCTTCGGCGCCAAGGAAGTCAGCGCCACCTTGCCGGACTGGCTGATGGGCTCGTTCAAGCCGACCGAAAACATCGACATCCCGATCAACGGCCTGTTCATGATGGGACTGACCGTGGTGCTGACCGGCGTCATCTTCTTGCTGCTGTTCCGCTCGCGCTGGGGCTTGCAGGTGCGCGCCACCATGCAGAACCGGCTGATGAGCGGGGCGGTCGGCATCAATACCCGCAAGGTCGACCGCACGACGTTTGCGCTGGGATGCGGGGTTGCCGGCATTGCCGGCGCGGCCTTCACCACCATCGGTTCGACCGGTCCCACCAGCGGTTCGCTATATATCGTCGACACCTTCCTGGTGGTGGTGTTCGGTGGAGCACAAAGCTTGCTGGGCACGATTGCTTCGGCGTTCTCCATCGCCCAGACGCAGTCGACGGCGGAATTTTTCCTGACCGGATCGATGGCCAAGGTGTTGACGCTATCGGCGGTGATCCTGATTTTGCTGCTGCGTCCGCAAGGCTTGTTCGCTGCAAAAATCCGTAAATAAACAAGAGCAATCGTTGCAATCGAAAGGTGTTCCATGAATGCGGTCTATGAAAAGCTATTAGGCGGGAAGTCCGGACTGCTCGGATTGCTGATCCTGTGCGGCCTGCTGCTGGTGGTGTTTCCGCTGGCTTTCGATATCTTCCGCCTGAATCTGGTCGGCAAATATCTTGCCTATGCCTTTGTCGCTGTCGGACTGGTGCTGTGCTGGGGCTACGGCGGCATCCTCAGCCTGGGACAGGGGGTTTTCTTCGGGCTGGGCGGCTATTGCATGGCGATGTTTCTGAAGCTGGAAGCCTCGGACCCGATCAGCACCAAGATCCAGTCGACGCCAGGCATCCCGGATTTCATGGACTGGAACCAGATCACGCAACTGCCCTTGCTGTGGCAGCCGTTTCATTCGTTTGCTTTCACGCTGCTGGCGGTGCTGCTGGTGCCGGCCTTGCTGGCGCTGGTGATCGGCGCCGCCATGTTCAAGCGTCGCGTCGGCGATGTGTATTTCTCGATCGTGACCCAGGCTATCGCCGCCATCTTGTCGATCCTGATCATCGGCCAGCAAGGCCTGACCGGTGGCGTCAACGGCATCACCGACCTGAAAACCCTGATGGGCTGGGATATCCGTACCGATTCGGCCAAGCTGATCCTGTATTTCGTTAATGCCGGACTGCTGATCCTGTGCATCCTGATCGGCCGTTTCATCCTCAATTCCAAGCTGGGACGCTTACTGGTGGCGATGCGCGACAAGGAAGAGCGGGTGCGCTTTTCCGGCTATGACGTGGCCAGCTTCAAGGTCTTCGTGTTCTGTATCGCGGCCATGTTCTCGGCCATCGGCGGCGCCATGTTCACTTTGCAGGTCGGCTTCATGTCGCCTTCGTTCGTCGGCATCGTGCCTTCCATCGAAATGGTGATCTATGCCGCGGTCGGCGGCCGCATGTCCTTGCTGGGTGCGGTGTACGGGACGTTGCTGGTGAACTTTGGCAAGACCTATTTCTCGGAAGCGTTCCCGGAACTCTGGCTGTTCCTGATGGGTGGCTTGTTTATCGCCGTGGTGATGTATTTTCCGAACGGCCTGGCCGGCCTGTATCAAAGCCACGGCAAGGTATTGCTGGCGCGCTTGAAAGGATTCATGCGGCGACCCGAGAGGATTGCGGCGCTGCCCGCAGCGCCTAAAGCCCGTCTGGTAAAAGCCGAAGCTGACGTCAAACTGGAAAACGGCAACCTGGAGGCATCTAAATGAGCGTCAATCCTATCGGTTTCGAATCCAGCGATCGCCCGGTGCTGGCGATTGAGGATCTCACAGTGTCTTTCGACGGCTTCAAGGCGGTGGACGGCTTGAATCTGTATGTGGCGCGCAATGAGGTGCGTGTCGTGATCGGCCCCAACGGCGCCGGCAAGACCACGGTGCTGGATCTGATCTGCGGCAAGACCCAGGCCACCGCCGGCAGCATCCAGTTCAAGAATCGCGAGCTGACCAAGATGCGCGAGCACGAAATCGTGCAAGCCGGCGTCGGCCGCAAATTCCAGACGCCATCCATCTACGAAAACCTGAGCGTGTTCGAGAACCTGGAGATGTCGTTTCCGCGTGGCCGCAAAGTGTTCGGTGCGCTGGTGTTCAAGCGCACGCCTGATGTGGTGGAGCGGGTCGAGACGATCGCCCGGGAAATTTTCCTGGAGCAGCAGCTCTATCAACAGGCCGATTTGCTGTCGCATGGACAAAAGCAGTGGCTGGAGATTGGCATGCTGCTGATGCAGGATCCGGAACTGCTGATGCTGGATGAGCCCGTCGCCGGCATGAGCGTCTCCGAACGCGAAAAAACCGCCGAGCTGCTGGGCCGCATCAGCAAAGGCCGTTCGGTGGTGGTGATCGAGCACGACATGGAATTCGTCAAAAGCATCGCCCACAAGGTGACCGTGCTGCATCAGGGAAAAATCCTCGCCGAAGGCAGCATGGAAGCGGTGCAGGCCAATCCCAAGGTGATTGAAGTCTACCTCGGCCATTGATTCGATAACCCTCTGGAGTTCGCATGTTCAACGTCTCGCATCTCGCCTCGGGCTATGGCCAAAGCCAGGTGATCCACGATATCAGCCTGGTAGCAGCCAAACAGGAAATCGTCGCTGTCATGGGCCGCAACGGCATGGGTAAAACCACCTTGTTCAAGACCCTGATGGGTATCCTGCCGATGCGCGAGGGCAGCATCCAGGTCGACGGCCAGGAGCTGGGCGGCCTGGAAAGTTATCAGCGGGTCGCCAGCGGCGTCGCCTATGTGCCGCAGGGTCGCATGATTTTTCCCGGTATGACGGTGCTGGAAAACATCCAGACCGGTTTGCCGGCGAGCGCGCTCGGCAAGGTGCCGGATGAACTGTATGGCTTATTCCCGGTGCTGCATGAAATGCGTGGCCGTAAAGGCGGTAATTTGTCCGGTGGCCAGCAACAGCAACTGGCGATTGCGCGGGCGCTCGCCACCAATCCCAAGGTGCTGCTGCTGGATGAACCGACCGAAGGGATCCAGCCATCCATCATCAAGGATATTGCGCGCAGTTTGAAAGAGATCCGCAAGATACGCGAGCTGACCATCATCGTCTCGGAGCAGGTGCTCAGCTTCACGCTGGAAATCGCCGACCGTTTCCTGGTGATCGACAAGGGCCGTTTCGTCTATGAAGACACGCGCGCCAATGTCGATGCGGCGACGATCAGCCGCTACCTTTCCGTCTAACGCATTTCTTATTCGGTGCAAATCTTCACAGGAGCGGCATATGAGACATGGTGACATTTCCAGCAGCAAGGATGGAGTAGGGGTAGCGGTGGTCAATTACAAGATGCCGCGTCTGCATACCAAGGCAGAAGTGTTGGACAACGTCCGCCAAATCGCGGCGATGGTGGTTGGCATGAAACAGGGTTTGCCGGGACTGGACCTGGTGATTTTCCCTGAGTATTCGACGCATGGAATCATGCACGACCGCGAAGAGATGCTGGATACCGCCGCCGTCATTCCCGGCGAGGAAACCGCATTGTTCGCTGGAGCATGCCGCCAGGCCGATGTCTGGGGCGTGTTTTCGCTGACCGGCGAACGGCATGAAGAGCATCCGCACAAAGTGCCGTACAACACCCTGATCCTGATGAACAACCATGGCGAGATCGTCCAGAAGTACCGCAAGATCATGCCGTGGACGCCGATCGAAGGCTGGTATCCGGGCGACGCCACCTACGTCTCGGACGGCCCCAAGGGGTTGAAAATCAGCCTGATCATTTGCGATGACGGCAACTATCCGGAAATCTGGCGCGATTGCGCCATGAAGGGCGCCGAGCTGATCGTGCGTTGCCAAGGCTATATGTATCCGGCCAAGGACCAGCAAGTCATGGTCTCGAAAGCGATGGCGTGGATGAACAACGTCTATGTGGCGGTGGCCAATGCGGCCGGCTTCGATGGCGTGTATTCCTACTTCGGCCATTCGGCGATCATCGGCTTCGATGGCCGCACCTTGGGTGAATGCGAAACCGAGGAAATGGGGATCCAGTATGCCGAGCTGTCGGTCGGCTTGATCCGTGATGCGCGCCGCAACTGGCAATCGCAAAACCATCTCTACAAGCTGCTGCACCGCGGCTATACCGGTAAGATCAATTCCGGCGAAGCGGCTGCCGGCGTCGCCGAATGTCCCTTCGATTTCTACAAGACCTGGGTCAACGATCCGCAGCAGGCGCGGCGTCAGGTCGAAGTCTTGACGCGCTCGGCGCCCGGTACGCCGGAATGTCCGATGCCGGGTATTCCAACAGAATGAAGCACCATGATTGATCCATCCAAGAGGAGAGTCGCATGCAACATTTCAAGATAAAACCCGGCGTGCCGCTGGCGCTGCAAGCAGAGCTGGGACATAACCGTTGGCATCCGGACCTGCCGTTCCTGTCGTCGGTCAAACCGGGCGAATCGATCCTGATCGAGTCGCTGGATTTCCTGGATGCGCAAATCCAGGACAACGATGATGTTTCCGATGTCAGGAATGTCGACCTGACGCGCGCCCATCCGTTGACAGGTCCGTTCCATGTCGAAGGCGCTGAGCCCGGCGATCTGTTGGTGATCGATCTGCTGGATATCAAACCAATTACGCCGGTCGGGTTTTCCGGGGTGTTTTCCAAGGAAAATGGCGGCGGCTTTCTGGCAGACATGTTTCCCGATGCCGACAAGGCGATCTGGGATTTGAAAGGCTTGTACGCTACCTCCCGCCATATTCCCGGTGTGCGGATCGCCGGCCTCACGCATCCGGGCCTGATGGGTTGCCTGCCATCGCACGATTTGCTGGCCGAGTGGAACCGGCGCGAGGCGCCGCTGGCGGCCAAGGGGTTGGCCAAACCGCCGGATCCGAGCACTGCGGTGCTGCGCGGCCTGAGCGGCGCCAAGTTCGACAGCATGGCGAAGGAAGCAGCGCGCACCGTGCCGCCACGCGAGCATGGCGGCAATACGGATATCAAGGATCTGTCGGCCGGCACCAGGATTTTCTTTCCGGTATATGTCAAGGGCGCCGGCTTCTCCATGGGCGATCTGCACTTCTCGCAAGGCGATGGCGAGATCGGTTTTTGCGGCGCCATCGAAATGGACGGCGTCAGTCATGTCGGCTTCGACCTGATCAAGGGCGGCATGGCGAAGTACAACATCACTTCGCCGATCTTCATGCCGAGCATCGTCAAACCGCATTACGAGCAATGGCTGACCTTCGAGGGAATCAGCGTCGAGAACGGCGTCAATTATTATCTCGACGCTACGGTCGCCTACCGCCAGGCTTGCCTGAAAGCGATCGATTACCTGATGCACTTCGGCTATACCGGCAGCCAGGCCTACATGCTGCTGACTGCGGCGCCGGTGGAAGGGCGCATCGGCGGGATTGTCGATATTCCGAATTGCGCCTGTACGGTGTCCTTGCCGACGTCGATCTTCGACCAGGACATCACGCCGAAAGGGATGTTGAACGATAACGCCTATTGGGGCCGCAAGCCCTGACGCCGCCGGGGTGGGGCGCATCAGCGGTCCCGCCTCGTTTTGCCTAATTTATCCGGAGGAGCATACGATGCCACTGTACGACATACGCTGCAGCCACTGCGAGGGAATCTTTGAACGGTTGTTGCCGCTGCAGGCGCTGGAGCGCCCGGTAGCTTGCCCATACTGCGCTTGCGATACGCTTGCCTCTCCGCTATTCACCGGTGGTCATGTCAAGCTGCGGGTCAAGGAAAACTGGCGCGCGCGCACCGGCGCCGAGCAACTGGCCGGCCGTGGCGCCAGCGGGCCCGGAACGCATACGGGGGCAGGCAGAAGCAGCGTGTTGCATAACTGCAAAGGACACAGTTGCAGCATTTGCGATACCTGAACCCGGCTACACCAGTATGTTCATCGCATGCGGCATGCCCGCCGCGTATTGCGGAAACAGCTTCTGCATGGCCGGATCGCCGATGCGCATGTGTTTTTCCGCCAACGTCGCCAGCACGGCGCGGAAGTCGGTGGTGACGGCCAGGTCGCGGCCTTCGTTCAGCGATTTGTCGTCGATTCCCGGCCAGTGGCCATGGATGGTGCGGCCGCGCACATTGCCGCCCAATAGCCACATGGCGTTGCCATGGCCATGGTCGGTGCCGCCATTGCCGTTTTCGCGGAAGGTGCGGCCGAATTCCGAGATCACCACAATCACCGTATCGTTGAAAGCCGGTCCCAGTTCGCGCGCCAGCGTTGCCAAGCCATCGGCCAGCGGCCGCAGCCGACCCGCCAGCTGGCCGGCGCCGTTACCCTGGTTGGTGTGGGTATCCCAGCCGCCGACGGCGATGAAGCCGAGGCGGATGTCCGGATTGCCTTGCATCAGGCGGCCCAGGCGTGCGGTATCGATCGACAGGCCGTTCGGCAGTGGTGCGCCATTGTTGGCGGCTTTTTGTTCTGTGCTGTTGGCGTCTGCCAGCAATTCCTTGCGCGCGGAAATACCGTCGCGATAGGATTTGCCGAGCGCCGCGTCCTGTGCATACAGTGCGGCATAGGCCTGGCTGACTTCAGGTTTGTCGATCAGGGTCGGGCGGGTGGCGTCGCGGCCGGTCGGTATGTTGGCGACCACGGCGCGGCCGGTGAGGATGCGCGGCACCGATTCACCCAGGGTCAACGCCTCCATCGGTGATTGCGACGGCGGCATCACGCCTAACATGCGATTCATCCAGCCATCGCGCGTATTGTGCTCGCCCGGGGTGCCGCTCTCCATGTAATCCTGCGCTTCAAAATGCGAGCGCGATATGTCGGGCGAGCCGGAAGCGTGGACGAAGGCCAGCCGGCCATCTTCCCAGTAGGGCTGCAGCGGCTGCAATGCCGGATGCAGGCCGAAATAGCCGGTGAGATCGATCGCACCGTTTTGCGTGCCCGGACGCGAGACCGCAATCGTCGGTCGCGCCTTGTAGTAATTGTGGTCGCCGTGCGGCACCACTACATTCAAGCCATCCACCGCACCGCGCAGGAACACCACCACCATGCGCGGCGTGCCGTCACCGATCGCATGTGGCCGTTGCAACGGGTTGCCGTACGAGAGCGGACTGTCGGCGCCGGGCGCGATGCTGACCGGTGGCGTGCTTGGCTTGACCTTGGCCAGCGGCTTGCTGGGCGGCGCTACCACGCAACCGGACAGGCCGACCGGGATCAGGATGGCGCCACTGGTGGTGAGGCCGAGATGGCGGATGAAATCGCGACGGTTCATATCAAGCTCCTAACGCTGACTATCTTTTCATGAAATCCGGGCCGCCGAGTATCAGGCCGACCTGCAGATTGGGCGGCGCGGCGGTGATGGCGGCAACGCTGTGCGGTTCCAGCGCGGGCGCCAGGGTTTGCATCAGCTGTTGCGGATCGATGGGTATTGCGGGTAAGGGAGTTACGGGAGCCGGCGGCGGCGACCCCGGCGGTAACGGCGGTGTTTCGGCGCGGGCTATCGGCGATTTGCCATTACTCAAGCCGTTGACGAAATTGATACGGCGTAGCAAGGCGTCCGGATTGAGCCAGGCTTCTTCGGAGAATTTGTAGCCTTCCGGCGTCAGCCAGCCGTACATCGGTTGTCCCAGCTGGTTGAGGATGCCGTCGACCGGCTTGTAATTCAAGACCGGCGTCGCCGTCGCCCGCAATGAGGACACCACATATTGATAAGGGGTCTTGAACTGTGTCTGGTAATTGCTGCGAGCCCAGAATTCCTGGCTGTCGAACAACGTGCGCAGCACCGCCTTGATGTCGCCATTGGTGGCGAGGAAGCGGCGCGCGAGCTTCTCGGTCAGGGCTGGTTCCGGTTTGTCGGAGACGAAATACTGCACCAGTTTGGCGGCGACAAAGTGGGCGGTGGCGGGATGGCGCGCCAGGATATCGAGTGCCTGTTCGCCTTCCTGTTCGCCGCTGCCCTTGATGGTCTGGCCGAGGAATACCTTGTCGCCGAAATCGTGGCGGCGCGGATTGAAAGTGTAGGCCGGTTGGCCGTCCTTCATGCCTTGTTCATCGATGGTCCAGCCGGTCAGGATGCGCGCCAGCGAAATCACGTCGGCCTGGGTATAGCCGCTATCGACGCCCATGGTGTGCAGCTCCAGCAACTCACGGCCGTAGTTTTCATTTAGGCCTTTGAAGCGGCCCTTGGCTTCCGGCGTGTTGACGCCGCTGCTGAGCCAGTTATCCAGGTAGTACAGCATGGCCGGATGGTGGGCGACGCTGCCCAGCAGCTGGCGGAAATTTCCGAGCGCATTCGGCCGCAATACATCTTTTTCATACTCGCCATTCCAGTAGCGGACCCAGTCCTTGCCTTCGAATACATTGAAATGGTTGAACCAGAATTCGGTCATCACTTCCTGCAATTGGCGCGGGCTTTCGGTGGCTTGCCACAGGCGCGCAAAATGGACTTGCGGCGTGATGTCCTTGTTGGCGCGCTGGCGCGCCATGTTCTTTTCTTCGGGAGTCGCACTGTTGGGCGGGAAGGAGGGCGGGCCGTATTGCTGGTAGAGCTGGGTGGCGCTGAGTTGATAAGTCGGCAGGCCGGAGAGCTGGTTTGATAAGGCCTCCGGTAGCGGCAGACTATCGGGGCGCAGTTGCTGGTCGATATAGCGCTTGACGCCCATGTGCCTGACGGCATCGACATCGCCGGGACGCGGGCCGTAGGCTAGCCGGTTCAGCACATGCAGCGCCTTTTCCTGTGTATTCAGCGGGGTCTGGTCGGTTTGCGCCTGGGCGTTGACGGCGCAACTCAGCGCCAGCGTCATCGCTAGCAATCCGGGAAGTCTTATGGTCGAGGTCATGTCCGGCCTTATGCACAGTGATCTTACGTCACCCATTAACGGCTGCTGGCAGGCATGCGCCGACAGCTGTGGTGTAACAGATTGTAAGGCGGCAACATTTCTGGCGTATGACTAACCTGTTTGCCTAAATCACTTTCCCGGGATTCATCAGGTTCATGGGGTCGAGCGCCTGTTTGATGGTTTTCATCAGCGCCATTTCCACCGGCGATTTGTAGCGCAGGATGTCTTCGCGCTTCAGCGCGCCCAGGCCGTGCTCGGCCGAGATCGAGCCGTTCATGCGATGGACGTTGTCATGCACGACGCGGTTGATGTCGGCCTGGCGTTCAATGAATTGTTCGGCTGGAACAGCTTCGGGCGGCGAGACGTTGTAGTGCAGGTTGCCGTCGCCCAGATGGCCGAAGGTGACATTGCGGCAACCGGGGAAATGTTCTTGCAGCAGGGCGTCGGTGTCGGCGATGAATTCGGCGATGCGGGAAATCGGCAGCGAGATGTCGTGCTTGATGTTCTTGCCTTCCTTGGCTTGGGCCGAGGAGATGCTTTCGCGTAATTGCCACAGGGCGCGCGACTGGATGCTGGAGCTGGCCAGTACAGCATCCTGGCAGATGTCTTGTTCCAACGCTTCAGCCATTACCGATTCGAGTAGCGAACTTGCATGGGGTGCAAGTTCGCTATCAGATAATTCCAGCAGCACGTACTGTGGATGACGCTGGCTGAAAGGGGATTGCAATTGCGGGAAATGCTTGGCGACCAGTTGCAGGCACAGGTCGGACATCAGCTCGAAGCCGGTCAGGGTGGCGCCGCAGCGGCTTTGGGCGATGGTGAGCAGGCGTAGCGCGTCGGCCGGGGTTTGCAGTGCGGCCAGTGCAGTTAGCTGGACTTTTGGTTGCGGGAAGATTTTCAGTACGGCGGCGGTGATGATGCCTAGCGTGCCTTCGGCGCCGATGAAGAGGTCGCGCAGATCGTAGCCGGTGTTGTCTTTTCTTAGTCCGCGCAGGCCGTGCAGGATGTCGCCTTGGGCTGTGACTACTTCCAGTCCCAGGCAGAGTTCGCGGGTGTTGCCGTAGCGGAGGACTGCGGTGCCGCCGGCGTTGGTGGAGAGGTTGCCGCCGATGGTGCAGCTGCCTTCTGCGGCTAGCGACAGGGGTAGCAGGCGGTCTGCGTTGGCTGCGGCTTCTTGGACGTGTTGCAGGATGCAGCCGGCTTCGGCGGTGATGGTGTGGTTGATCGGGTCTATTGCGCGGATCTGGTTGAGGCGTTTCAGGGATAGCACGATTGCGTGGCCGGTTTGGTCGGGGACGCTGCCTAGCACCAGGCCGGTGTTGCCGCCTTGGGGGACTATCGGGATATTGTGCCGTACGCAGAGTTTGACCAGTTTTGCGACTTCTGCGGTGTTGGCGGGCTTGACCACGGCGATTGCCTTACCGGTGTAGCGCTGGCGCTGATCGGTCAGATAACCGGCTTTGTCGCCGTCGTTGGTGAGGACGTGGGTGTCGCCAATCGCCAAGCGGCAGGATGCAAGAAATGCGTCGTTGTTCATGTCGAATTTTCAGAAAAGCAGTTAAATGGGGTCAGAGTTTTTTTACGACAGCAGTATCGTCGTAAATTACTCTGACCCCATTTAATGGGCCACGGAGTGTGTGCGTTTGTTAATAAAGAATTCGCTGCTCCGTGGATGCAAGCCGGGGGTAGCCCGGCAGCTAGTCACTTTTTCTTGCTTCGCCCCTGGCCGGGCGCAAGAAAAGTAACCAAAAAGAAGGCGACCGCAAAGCCGTTGTCGTCCCTTCGGTCAGGTGCCCAAAAGAGGCGCGTGCCAGTCGGGTGAAGCACAAACTCGCTTCGCTCAAACATGTGCTCCACAATTCCCGACTGCCACGCGCCTCTTTTGGCAAGTTCTCAATGCGGGGCACTTCAAAAACAACGGCAGCTTCAAAAACACAGCAACTTCAAAAGCCGCAGCCTTGTTATTTCAAGCGTTGGTGTTTCATTTACTGCGACGCTTTTTTTATCGCCTGCTGCGCCACTTCCTTCGCTGCCTTTTTATACGGCCGTAAATAAAGAATCGTGCACAAGAAAAAGATGGTGCTGAGAGCTACTTCCAGCCAGCCAAGTCTGGTGCTGAGCAGATTGCTGTCGCTGGTGGCGCGGACTATGCCTTCGGTGAAATAGATCAGGATCAGCATCGAGGCCCATTGCATGGTGTAGACGTCGCGTTTCAATACGCCGCGCAGGGGGAAAAGCAGCGGTAGCACTTTCAGCACCATCCAGGAGCCGCCCGGACGTAGCGGCGCCAGGAATAGTTCCCACGCCACGCCTAGCGCGATCAGGGCCAGCAGGCTGCTTACCGCGCCGAAGTAGAAAAAACGCGGTTGGCGGGCGGCGTGCGGTAGGGGATGGGTTGCCGTGTCGGGTTTGAGTTTGGTGGTCATCGTGCCCCCGCTGGGTTGAGCTTCAATGCGGTTTCGGCCAGGCGCCGGCCCTGGGCGATGGCCAGGGTGCGGCTTTCGGCGGAGATCGGGTGCGTGCCGTTCATGCCGGACCAGTGGCTGGCGCCGTACGGCGTGCCGCCGCTGGCGGTGGTCATTAATTCCGGCAAGGTGTAGGGCAGGCCCATGATTAACATGCCATGATGCAATAAGGGTGTCATCATCGACATCAGCGTCGATTCCTGGCCGCCGTGCAAGCTGCCGGTGGAGGTGAACACGCAGGCAGGTTTTCCGGCGAGGGTGCCAGCCAGCCAGTCGGTGCTGGTGCCGTCCCAGAAATACTTCATGGCGGAGGCCATGTTGCCGAAACGGGTGGGCGAGCCCAGCGCCAGGCCGGCGCATTCTTGCAGGTCCGCCAGTTCGACGTAGGGGGCGCCTTCCAGCGGGATCTCGGGGGCGCTGGCTTCGGTCACGGTGGAGACCGCCGGCACCGTGCGCAGGCGGGCTTCGCAGCCGGCGATCGAGTCGATTCCCTGGCCGATCAGCTCGGCCAGCTTACGGGTCGAACCATGGCGTGAATAGTACAAAACCAGAATCGGTGTGTTAACGTTAATGTTGGATGAGTTCATTTTGGTATTATAGGGCGCTTTAGCCTCGGTTCACGGTGCAAAACGCGCGCTATTTCACTCACCCGGACGGGCACGATTAGGTAACGAATGAAGTCAATAAAATTTTCCAGATTACGCGGCCTGTCCTGGACCGAATTGCGCGATCTGTTTCGGTTTGCGGCGCGCCGCCTGGATGAGGAGCGCTTGCCGCAGGTGGCCGGCAGCCTGACCTTCACCACGATCCTGGCATTGGTGCCGATGCTGACCATCGCCCTGGCGATTTTCACCGTTTTCCCACTGTTCAGCACCTTCCGCGCCTCGCTGGAAGAGTATTTCGTGCATAACCTGATGCCGAGGGGTATCGCCAACACCATTCTCGATTACCTGAACCAGTTTGCCACCAAGTCGGCGCGTTTGTCGGCGGTTGGCGGCGTCGCCCTGATCGTCACCTCGGTACTGACCATGTCGACCGTCGACCACGTTTTCAACCGCATCTGGCGGGTAAAAAACCAAAGGTCGTGGATCCACCGGGTGCTGGTGTATTGGGCCATCATCACGCTCGGGCCGTTGTTGATCGGGATCTCGATTACCGTGACTTCCTACTTGTCGGCGGCGGCCAACGGCCTTGTGGTGAGCTGGGTCGGCCGCTGGTTTTATACGCTGCTGTCGGTCTCGCTTACCACCGGCGCGTTTACCCTGTTGTATGTGGCGGTACCGAACCAGCGGGTCGATTGGCGCGATGCGATATGGGGCGGCCTGCTGGCGGGTATTGCATTCGAAGTCGCCAAACGCATCTTTGCCGCCTACATCCTCAAGTTTCCGACCTACACCATGATTTATGGTGCATTGGCGGCCCTGCCGATTTTCCTGTTGTGGATCTACATGCTGTGGATGATCACGCTGGTAGGCGCGCTGCTGGCGGCGGCGTTGCCGGTAGTGAAATACGAACGCTGGTGGCACGTGCCGTCACCCGGCAGCGCTTTCGTCGACGCCATGGCGGTGCTGCAGGTCCTGCATCAGGCGCGCACCCGGGGCAGTTCGGCGGCGGTTGATGCGGCGCAGATCCGGCGCGCCACCCGGCTTGGCTTCGATGAGTCGCAAACCTTGTTGCAGCAGATGCTGGAGGCGGGCTGGGTCGGCAGCGTGCAGACGGAAATGCCGGCCCGCAGCCAGTGGGGGCGCAAGGTGCAGATCTGCGTCGACGGCTGGATCTTGCTGGCCAATACAGAGCAGCTGAAACTGGCCGATATCTATCGCATGTTCGTCTGGAATCCGGCCGCAGGAAGAGCCGCCGATACGGGGTTGGAGCAAAGGGTGGAAAGCGCCATCGAACATGGTCTGGAACAGACGCTGGCAGCGCATTTCGCGCAAGCTGGATCAGCCGACCCGCAGCTTGATAGTCCCGCCTTGCGGCAGGTTTGAAATCCAGAAATAACTGATGCTTACCCTGCCGGGATAGGTCGGCTGCGTGTAATTCATCAAAAACGAGGTCTTGGACAAGCGTGTCGGCGGCGCCGGCGTTGCTTCAGCCTTGCCCGGCTCCTTTAATAATGCCGGCAACGCCGCCGATGCTGTCTCCGATGTTCCCATAAAAGCTCCTGTGCTATACGACGTTTAGCTGCCATGACATCCATGAACGGCGATGTCTAAAAAGAAAGAAACGTATTTTACGGGATAAATGGTTCACATTGCTGTGAATGACATTTCACATAATTAATAAAACGATACTTTCCCCTTCAGCATTTGCCAATACATCACCCAATCGCCTAGCAAGGAAAATAAAGGCTGCCTGAAAGTCGCCGGCCGGTTTTTTTCAAACACGAAATGGCCGACCCAGGCAAAACCGTAACCGCACAGCAGCGCCGCCAGCAGCCAGTAGAAATTACCGGTAAATACCAGCATGACCACAGACGCCAGCGCCAGCGTCGAACCGACGAAATGCAGCTGGCGACAGGTGCGGTTGCTGTGCTGGCTCAGGTAGCTTGGATAGAACTCTGCGAATGTCTCGTATTTCTTTTCAAGCACGGTTGGCATTGCTTCTCCTTATTATTGTCGTGCTTTAAGCTTAGTCTCCTGCGACAGGTGACGCAACCGCTGTAGCGGCCGTTGCAAATTTGAACAGATGATCGAGCACGGCGTCGGGTTGTTCCGCCATCAAGGCGTGGCCGCTGGCTTCGACCCGGGTAACTTTGCCGTGCTTGATCGCGGCGATCAGGCCGTTCGCAGCTTTGGCCGGCGTCATGACATCGTGCTGGCCAAGCAGAAACAGGGTGGGGCACGTGACCGCTTGCGCCGCGGCTTCGCCGTTGGCGTAGGCGTTACAGGCAGCAAAATCGGTATAGAACACGGTCGGTCTGGCGGTGGACTTGCCGGCGATGCGCTGCATCAGGCGCTGGCTTGCGCCTTGCACGTAAAAACCGGGGCCGGGAGCGGAGGGTTTGGGCGAGATGGTGGAGTGCGACCAGATATTCACCGTGTCGATTGCGCTTTGCTGGTCATTGTTGGCGGCGTCCAGCAGGGCGTCGGCGACTTTCATCGGATAGGCGGTGCCGACCAGCGCGATGCCGGCAATCCGAGCTGATTGCCCGGTCCGGCCGGCGCTTTCGAGTGCGATCAGTGAACCCATGCTGTGGCCGATCAGGATCGCCTTGCTGACGCCGGCGGCGTCCAGCAGGCCGGATAGCCAGTCGGATATGTCCTCGATCGTGGCTAGCGCCGGCCCCTGGCTGCGGCCATGTCCGGGCAGGTCCAGCGCCAGCACGCCGAAGCCGTGATGGGCGAAATAGCGGGTTTGCAGGATCCAGACGGAATGGTCGTTCTGGCCGCCGTGGATAAAGACCGCGGTCGGCAACGCCGGGTCGAAGGCTTTGCCGCCGGTATAGCAATAGATGTCGTAATCGGCGTCGCGGAAGTGTGTTTTCAATAACATCTTATTTCTCCTTGCGCTCGGTACGTTGAGACATCTTCAAGCCGAACGCCAGGTCTTCAATCAAATCCTCGACATTCTCCAGCCCAATCGATAGCCGCAAGGTTCCTTCGCCGATCCCCGAAGCCGCCAATTGTCCGCTCGGCACCCGGAAATGGGTGGTTGAGGCGGGATGGATCACCAGCGATTTGGCGTCGCCGACATTGGCCAGATGGGAAAAGATCTTGAGCGATTCCACCATGCGGCGGCCGGCGGCGCGATCACCCTTGAGGTTGAAAGAAAATACCGCGCCGCAGCCTTTGGGCAGCAGCGTTTTGCTCAGCGCATAGCCTGGATGCGAAGGCAGTTCCGGATAGGCCACCGATTCCACCGCCGCGTGCGCGGCCAGGAACTCGACCACCTTGCGTGTGTTGGCGACATGTTTTTCCATGCGCAATCCGAGCGTCTCGATGCCCTGCAGGATGGCGAAGGCGTTGTGCGGGCTCATCACCGCGCCGAAATCGCGCAAGCCTTCGCGCCGTGCGCGCAGGGAAAACGGCGCGACCGTCGATTCCTCCGAAAACACCATGCCATGGAATCCTTCATAAGGTTCGCACAGCTCGCCGAAGCGGCCGGTGTTGTCATAGGCTTGCTGCCAGTCGAACGTGCCGCCATCCACCAGCAGGCCACCGACCGCCGTGCCGTGGCCGCACAGGAATTTGGTGGCGGAATGGAATACCAGGTCGGCGCCGTGATCGAAAGGGCGCAGCAGATACGGCGTGGTAAACGTGCCGTCGACCATCAGTGGCAGATGGTTTTCGTGCGCCAGGGCGGCAATACGCGGGATGTCCAGCACATCCAGCCCCGGATTGCCCAGGGTTTCGCCGAACAGCACCTTGGTATTCGGCCGGATCGCCGCGCGCCAGGCATCGATATCGCTCGGATCGACAAAGGTGGTTTCGATGCCGAAACGCTTCATGGTGTAGGACAGCAGGTTATGCGAGCCACCGTACAGGGCGCGCGACGCCACCACATGCGAACCGGCGCCGGCGATGGTGGCCAGGCCCAGGTGCATGGCGGCTTGGCCGCTGGCGACGGCAATCCCGGCGACGCCGCCTTCCAGCGCCGCGATGCGTTCTTCCAGCACCGCGTTGGTAGGGTTGGAAATGCGCGAATAAACGTGGCCGGCGCGTTCCACGTTGAACAGCGACGCCGCGTGGTCGGAATCCTTGAAAACAAAGGCCGAAGTCAGGTAGATCGGCGTGGCGCGGGCGCCTGTGGCAGGGTCGGGGACGCTGCCGGCATGCAGCGACAGGGTGTCGAAGCCGGGATAATGGGGGGTGCTCATGATGTAGGAGGTCTCCTTCTATTTTTGATATATAGGGTCGATGCTGCGCTGCGCGGTAGATTTTTGCTCTGGCTTACGCTACATTCTGGATACAAGCATAAGGGTAACTCTAAAAACCTACTGCGCACCGCAATCTCTGATCTGCGATGCTCGCTGTACCTCCGTACAGCTGCGCTTCTCGACCGGACCTTGAGGCGCTCGCTACGGTTTTAAGAGCTACCCGCAACCAACGCAAAGGCAGGATGGCCCTATGAAAGTTTCTGAAATTCTCAAAGTCAAAGGCGATATCCTTTACACCGTGACGCCGGAAACGCCGATGAGCGAGGCCGTCAACACGATGGCGGAAAAGGATATCGGGTCGCTGGTGGTGATGGAGTTTGGCGAGCTGGTCGGCATGCTGACTTTCCGCGAAGTGCTCAACGCGATCCATCAGAACGGTGGCGCGGTCGGCAGCAATACGGTGCGCAAACACATGGACGACAGTCCGATTACCGTGACACCGGATACCGAAGTCAACGAGGTGCGCCGCATCATGCTGGAGCGCCACGCGCGCTACGTACCGGTGATGGATGCCAAGACCTTGCTCGGCATCATGTCGTTTTATGATGTGGCAAAAGCCGTGCTGGATGCCCAGGGCTTCGAAAACAAAATGCTGAAAGCCTATATTCGCGACTGGCCGAGCACTAGCGAAGAATAAGATTTGTCCGATTCATGAAGAGCCGTTTGCGGTAGCAAGATGCCGCAAACGGTTTTTTTGTAGGGATTTGGGCAGTACACCGTATTTTTATCGATTTGAAAGATTTTATTCATGAACACTATCCGCCCAGACGGTTCCTCGGTCGAGACGCATAGTAAAGTCCTCGGCTATCTGCTGTGGATTTTCGGGTTTACCGGCGCCCACCGTTTTTATTACGGCAAGCCGGTTACCGGCACGATCTGGTTTTTTACGCTGGGTTTGTTTGGCATAGGCTGGCTGATCGATGTCTTTCTGGTGCCAGGCATGAACCGGGATGCAGATTTGCGCTTCACCGCAGGCCCCATCGATTACAGCGTGGCCTGGTTGCTGCTGACCTTCCTCGGATTTTTCGGCGTACATCGGATGTATCAAGGCAAGTGGCTTACCGGGATTCTCTATTTTTTCACCGGCGGGCTGTTGATGCTCGGCGTGCTGTATGACTTCTGGACGCTGAACGACCAGATATCGATGAAGAATGCGCAACGCGGATAGTGATCGAGTTATCCACGTATTTGTGCCGGCAGGCATGCAGACATGTAATCAACGGCAAAGGGACTTACGCAAGAGCGTTCTCGCAGGACTGGCAATTCACGCCGGCACGCCGGCAGGTTTGTTTGCCAGTTCTATAAAACCATCAACTATTCACCACTGCCACCTCCATATCGCGCAGCTTTCTCCCTAGCCCATCTATGTCCAAATCCAGTCAATTCGCCCTGTTGCGCCAGCGACGTTTCGCACCATTCTTCTGGACCCAGTTTTTTGGCGCCTTCAACGACAACGTATTCAAAACCGCGCTGCTGACGATCTTGACCTACGAAGCGCTCAGCTGGACCACCATGGACGTCAATGTGCTGAACAACCTGATTCCGGGTTTGTTCATCCTGCCGTTCGTGGTGTTTTCCGCGACCGCCGGCCAGCTTGCCGATAAATTCGAGAAATCGCGCCTGGCGCGCTATGTCAAGGTGCTGGAAATCGTCATCATGTCGGTGGCCGCCGTCGGCTGGATGACGCACACCCTGTGGCTGCTGGTCCTGGCGGTGGTCGGCATGGGCGTGCATTCGACCATCTTCGGCCCGGTCAAATATGCCTACCTGCCCCAGCAATTGCGTGCCAACGAGCTGGTTGGCGGCAACGGCATCATCGAAATGGGCACTTTTGTCGGCATTTTGCTAGGCGAGGTGCTGGGCGCGGTGCTGGTGGTGCACAAACCATGGGGCATCGAGCTGGTGGCCGGCGGCACGGTCGCCATCGCGGTGCTTGGATGGCTGTTCAGCCGCGGCATTCCGTTGACGCCGGCCGCCGAACCCGGGCTCAAGATCAACTGGAATCCGATCACCGAAACGGTGCGCAACCTTGGCTTTTCCAGCAAGAACCGGCCGGTATTCCTGGCCATGCTGGCCAATTCCTGGTTCTGGTTCTACGGCGCCATCATCCTGGCGCAATTCCCTTTGTATGCCAAAAACTACCTGCACGGCGACCATAGCGTTTTCGTGCTGCTGCTGACGGTGTTTTCGCTGGGCGTCGGCGCCGGTTCCTTGTTGTGCGAGCGCTTGTCCGGCCACAAGGTGGAAATCGGGCTGGTGCCGTTCGGTGCGATCGGCCTGTCGATATTCGGCCTCGATCTGTTCCTCGCCAGCCTGAGCTACACCAATACCTCCGCGGTCGACATGGGCAGCTTTATCCATCAGCACGGCAGCTGGCGCATCTTGTTCGACTGCGTGATGATCGGCTTGTTCGGCGGCTTGTACATCGTGCCGCTGTTTGCGGTGATCCAGACCCGTTGCGACCGCCAGCACCTGTCGCGCACGATTGCCGGCATGAATATCATGAACGCCTTGTTCATGGTGGTGGCGGCCTTGGTGGCGCTGACCTTGCTGAGCTTCGGTTTCACCATTCCGCAGATTTTCCTGGTGACGGCGATCCTCAACGCCATCGTCGCGATCTACATCTTCACGGTGGTGCCGGAATACCTGGTGCGTTTCGTGGCCTGGATCCTGATCCATACCATCCATCGGGTCACCACCATCAACCGCGACCGTATTCCTGATGAAGGCGCGGCGGTGCTGGTATGTAACCATGTCAGTTACGTCGATGCGATCGTGATCATGGCGGCCAGTCCACGGCCGATCCGCTTTGTCATGGATCACCGGATCTTCAAGGTGCCGGTGCTGGCCTGGCTGTTCAAGACCGCCAAGGCGATTCCGATTGCGTCGGCCAAGGAAAATCCTGAGCTGATGGAACGCGCCTTCGATCAGATCGCGGCGGCGCTGGCAGACGGCGACCTGGTCTGCATTTTCCCGGAAGGCAAACTGACCAGCACCGGCGAGATGAACGAATTCCGCGGCGGCATCAAGAAAATCGTCGACCGCACGCCGGTGCCGGTGATTCCGATGGCCTTGCGCGGCCTGTGGGGCAGCATGTGGACCCGCAGCGCCGGCAATCCGTTTCACCGCTCGTTCAAGCGCGGGCCGTTATCGGCGCTGCAACTGGCGGTAGGCGAGCCGGTGGCGCCAGAGCAGGCGACACCGGAATATCTGCAACAGCAAGTGCAGCTTTTGCGTGGTGAATGGCAATAAGCGCGCTAATGAAAAAGGACAGAGAACGACGAAATTGAAAAATACTTTATTAGAAGATGCCGTATCGGTGCAATCCGCACGCCGTCGCTTCCTGGCCAATGGCGGCAAGCTGCTGGCCGGCAGTCTCTCAGGTAGCGTCGCAGGCAGCCTCGCGGGCAGCCTATTACTGAGTACCTTACCCATGTCTACTTCTTTCGCCGCAGACACAGCTGCCATTCCTGTGCCGCTGATTATCGACACCGACCCCGGCGCCGACGATGTGATCGCCTTGTTGCTGGCCTTGTCCGCCCGTGACCGGCTGGACGTCAAGGCGCTGACCACGGTAGCAGGCAACGTCCAGTTGCGCTACACCTCGCGCAATGCGCGCATGGTGCGCGAGTGGGCCAACCGGCCGGACGTGCCGGTGTATGCCGGCTGCGCGCGGCCGATGCTGCGCACGCCGATCTATGCCGCCGAAGTGCATGGCGCCGAAGGCGTCACCGGCGTCAAGATATTCGAGCCGGAACAGCCGCTGGCCAAAGGCCAGGCGGTGCAATACCTGATCGAAACCTTGCTGGCGGCGAAACCGCAAAGCATCACGATCGTGACGCTGGGCCCGCAAACCAACCTGGCCATGGCGCTGATCCAGAATCCCGACATCAAGCAAGGTATCAAGGAAATCATCATGATGGGCGGCGCCCATTTCAATGGCGGCAACATCACACCGGCGGCCGAGTTCAACGTCTTTGCCGATCCGCATGCCGCCGACGTCGTGTTCAAGAGCGGTTTGCCGCTGACTGTGATCCCGCTGGACGTGACGCACAAGATGCTGACCAGTCCGGAGCGCATAGAACGGCTGCGCAAGATCGGCAACCAGGCCGGCAAGATCGCCGCCGACATCCTCGATGCCTATGTCGAGCACGATATCAAGCAATACGGCCTGCCGGGCGGCCCGGTGCACGACGCCACCACCATCGGCTACCTGCTCAAGCCGGACATGTTCAAGGGCCGCATGGTGAACGTCGAAGTCGATACCCGGGAAGGGCCGACTTTCGGCGAGACCGTGGTCGATTACTACCATGCGACCAAACGGCCGGAGAATGCGTGCTGGATTACCGAAGGCGATACCCAGGGCTTTTTCGACCTGCTGACTGTTCAGTTGGCCAAGCTGCCTTGAGTCGATAGGCGGCTTGGTTCTGCGCAGTCTGATCCAGGCTGCGCGGTATTTTCGATGTGAAAAATATAATGGTTATGACGCCGAGCTAACTAACAATCCTGCCGCACTGGTAAAATCATGGTTTTCAGCCCCTTTACATCTGGATTATCATGCCCGGCAATACCTTCGGCAGTCTGTTTAGCGTCACCAATTTCGGCGAGTCCCACGGCCCGGCCATCGGCTGCATAGTGGATGGCTGCCCGCCGGGCATGGAATTGTCCGAAGCCGATATCCAGCCCGACCTTGACCGCCGCAAACCCGGCACGTCGCGCCACGTTACCCAGCGCCAGGAGCCCGATACGGTCGAAATCCTGTCCGGCGTCTACGAAGGCAAGACCACCGGCACGCCGATTGCGCTGCTGATACGCAACCAGGACCAGCGCAGCAAGGATTACGGCAACATCCTCGACACCTTTCGTCCCGGGCACGCCGATTACACTTACTGGCAAAAATACGGCATCCGCGATCCGCGCGGCGGCGGCCGTTCGTCGGCGCGCCTGACTGCGCCTGCGGTGGCTGCGGCGGCGATCGCCAAGAAATGGCTGAAACAGCAGTACGGCACCACTTTCAAGGGCTGCATGAGCCAGCTGGGCGAGCTGCCCATCGTGTTTGAATCCTGGGACCACGTGCCCAATAACCCGTTTTTTGCCGCCAATATCAGCCAGATCGACGCCCTTGAGACCTATATGGATGCCTTGCGTAAAGACGGCGATTCCTGCGGTGCCCGCATCGATGTGGTGGCGTCCAATGTGCCGGTCGGCCTGGGCGAGCCGCTATACGACAAGCTGGATGCCGAGATCGGCTACGCCATGATGGGCATCAACGCTGTCAAAGGGGTTGAAATCGGCGCCGGTTTTGCCTGCGTGGCGCAAAAGGGCTCGCAGCATGGCGATGAAATCACCCGCCATGGCTTTCTCACTAACAACGCCGGCGGTATCCTGGGCGGGATTTCCAGCGGCCAGGACATCACCGTCTCGATCGCCATCAAGCCGACTTCCAGCATCCGTACGCCGCGGCAGTCGATCGACAAGCAGGGCAATCCGGCTACGGTCGAGACTTTCGGCCGCCACGACCCTTGCGTCGGCATCCGTGCGACGCCGATCGCCGAAGCCATGCTGGCGCTGGTATTGATGGACCACGCCTTGCGTCACCGCGCCCAGTGCGGCGACGTACAGGTCGAGCGACTGGTCGATCCGCAGTAATTCCGCTATCGCCACCATGCTCTGGTGGCGATTTCCCCTCCCGATTTTCCCGGCAGGAAGCGCGCGCCGGCAGCATTGGCGCGCCTTCTCCTGCAAGCGCCAGTTGCGTCCAGGTCTCAACGCCGTATCGATTTTGCGATCACGCTGGCTAATCTTGCGCGGCTGGCGTAGGTTTACGTTACGCTTGTTGATATTGTGCTTCGTCAATGCCAAAGTACGCCAAGACCGTTTGACACCGAATCAGATCGCATCCCGAGAGAGAAGGGGACATCATGCTCGATACACTTTCTAGCGCCGCCCTCGCTGGCGGCCTGTCATGGGCCAGCGGCATTCGCCTGTACATGGCGCTGTTTGTCGCCGGCTGGTTTGGCCGCGCCGGCTGGATCGACTTGCCGCAGGCGCTGCAGGTGCTGGAGTCGCCTTGGGTCATCGGCGTCACCGGCTTGCTGACGGCGGTCGAGTTTCTGGTGGATAAGATTCCGGGACTCGATTCGGTCTGGGATGCGGTCCATACCTTTATCCGGATTCCTGCCGGCGCCATCCTCGCTGTGGCCGCCATGGGTCACATGGATCCGGCCTGGACCACGGTGGCGGCGCTGGTCGGCGGCACTTTTGCGCTGGGCGCTCATGCCACCAAGGCCGGCAGCCGCGCCATGATTAATACCAGCCCCGAACCGCTGAGCAACTGGACCGCCTCGTTTTCCGAGGACGCGACGGTGCTGGGCGGTTTGTGGGCGGCTTTTTTCCATCCCTGGCTGCTGTTTGCCTTCCTGATTCTGTTTTTTCTGTTTGCGATCTGGCTGCTGCCTAAATTATGGCGCAGCATACGCTGGGTTTTTCAAAGGCTGGCCACATGATTTTATTGCAGTCCCTACGCATGACCCGGCGCGACTGGCGCGCCGGTGAATTACGATTCTTGTTGATAGCCCTGATTGTTGCGGTTGCCTCATTGTCCGCGGTCGGCTTCTTTGTCGACCGCATGCGCGCCGGCCTGAACCGCGATGCGCATCAGTTGCTCGGCGCCGATCTGCTGATTTCCGCCGACCAGCGCATCACTCCCGACTGGCGCGCCGAAGCCGAGCGCCGTCACCTGACCTTGGCCGATACCGTGGTTTTCCCGAGCATGGCGATTGCCGGCGACGGCGACAACGCCAGGTCGCAGCTGGCGTCACTGAAGGCGGTCACGGCCGGCTATCCTTTACGCGGCAGCCTGACCGTCGCCGATGCGCCCGGCGGCGCCGATGAAGTGACGCGCCAGACGCCGGCCCCCGGCACGGTATGGCTGGATGCGAACATGCTGACGGCGCTCAACCTCAAGGTCGGCGATCCGCTCAAGCTGGGCGACAGCAGCTTCACGATTGCCAAGGTGCTGGTGATTGAACCCGACCGCGGCAGCGGCTTCATCAACTTCGCGCCGCGCGTCATGTTATCCATGGCCGACCTGGCCGCCACCAACCTGATCCAGGACGGCTCGCGCGTCACCTACCGCTTGTTGCTGGCGGGAGCAGGGCCGCAAATACAGGATTTCCAGAAATGGGTCGAAAGCGATATCGCCCGCGAAAACGTCAAGGGCGTGCGGATCGAGGGCCTGGAAAACGGCCGTCCTGAAATGCGCGCCACGCTGGATCGCGGCCAGCAATTCCTGTCGCTGGTCGGCTTGCTGTCGGCCTTGCTGGCGGCGGTCGCGGTGGCAATGGCGGCGCGCCGCTTCATGCTGCGCCATCTGGATGCCTGCGCCATGTTGCGCTGCCTCGGCATGACGCAGAACCAGGTGACGCAACTGTATTTGCTGGAATTCCTGCTGATCGGCGTGGCCGGCAGCGTGATCGGTGTGCTGCTGGGTTTCGGCGCCCATTTCATGCTGCTGGAGCTGCTGGGGAAATTCGTTTCCAGCGACTTGCCTGGCGCCAGCGCCATTCCGGCGTTGCAGGGCCTGATAACAGGCATCCTGCTGCTGGTCGGCTTTGCCTTGCCGCCGATCCTGCAACTGCGCAATGTGCCGCATAACCGCGTGATCCGGCGCGAGCAGGATGCGCCGCAGGCGATGGTGCTGGCCACCTACAGCCTCGGTACGCTGACCTTTATCGGCTTGCTGTTATGGCAGGCGGGGGATCTGAAACTGGGTTTGCTGACCGCATTGGGATTCCTGGGCGGCTTCGGCCTGTTCGCCTTGCTTGGCTGGCTGGCGCTGAAAGCTTCGCGCTACTTGCGCGGCTTGTCGCGCCATCCCAGCTGGCGTTTCGCGCTGACGGCGCTGCAGCGGCGGCCGGCGGCGACGGTGGTGCAGATCGTCGCCCTGTCGCTGGGCCTGATGGCCTTGTTGCTGCTGACCGTGATACGCGGCGATCTGATCGGCGCCTGGCAGCAGGCGACGCCGGTCGATGCGCCCAATCGTTTCGTGATCAATATCCAGGACGACCAGCGCGCCGAGATCGGCCGGCGCTTGCAAGGCATCGGCATCGCCCGGCCGGACCTGTCGCCGATGATCCGCGGCCGCCTGACCCAGGTCAACGGCAAGCCGATCACCGCCGATACTTATCCGGAGGATAAGGCCAAGCGTCTGGTCGACCGTGAATTCAATTTATCCACCATGCTGCAGCTGCCGCCGCAGAACACCATCACCGCAGGCCATTGGCTTGACGATACGCAGCCGGCCGCCTCGGTGGAAGAAGGGTTGGCCAAGACCCTGAACCTGAAGCTGGGCGATCAGCTGCAGTTCGACATTGCCGGCCAATTGGTCAGCGCACCGGTCACCAGCATCCGCAAGCTGGAATGGGGTTCGATGCGGGTCAACTTTTTCGTGATACTGAATCCCAAACTGATGAAAGACATGCCGCAAACCTGGATCACTGCATTCAACCTGCCGGATGCGCACGCCGCTTTCGGCAATCAGCTGACGCGCGATTTCCCCAACTTGACCGTGGTCGATATCGGCAGCGTCATCAAGCAGATCCAGAGCGTGATCAGCCAGGTCGTGGCGGCGGTCGAGTTCCTTTTTCTGTTCACACTGGTGTCCGGCGCGCTGGTGCTGTATGCGGCGCTGGTCGGTTCGCAAGATGAGCGCACCCGCGAAGCAGGCCTGCTGCGCGCGCTGGGGGCTACCCGCAAGCAGTTGTCGCAATCGCAATGGATAGAATTCGGCCTGATCGGCAGTCTCGCTGGTTTCCTCGCGGCAAGCGGCGCCGCCGCCATCGGTTGGGCGCTGGCGCAATATGTGTTCAGCTTTACCTGGACCTTCAGCCCGCTGGTCTGGCTGGCCGGGATGGCGATCGGCGCCGCCTGCACCTTTGCCGGCGGCTGGATCGGCTTGCGCAATGTCTTGAACCAGCCGCCGTTGCAAACACTGCGCGAGGCCTGAAGCCGCACCGGCTGGCGTCATTTCGGGGATAATGCCGGCTTACGCTATCATTATCCCCATGACTACAGAACACACAGCCTCTACCCAAGCGCCTGAAGAGCAATCCCAGGCCAGCATCTACGCGCTGATCGGCGGCGCCGAAAAGCTGCGCGAACTGGTCGACCGTTTTTACGATCTGATGGACCTGGAACCGCAATTCGCGGTGATCCGCGCCTTGCATCCGACCACTCTCGACGGCTCGCGCGATAAATTCTACTGGTTCCTGTCCGGCTGGAGCGGCGGCCCCGATTTGTATATAGAACAGTTCGGCCATCCACGCCTGCGCGCACGCCATCTGCCGTACGGGATTGCTTCGCCTGAGCGCGACCAGTGGCTGCGCTGCATGGCGCTGGCGATGCAGGATGTCGGCATGGACGAATGGCTGCAGGAGCGTTTGCTGACGTCTTTCTTCCAGACCGCCGACTGGATGCGCAACAAACCCGATACCCCGCAATAATTTCAGGCACATAGAAATCCACATGGCATCAACAGAATTGCTAGTCTTGCTTTTAGTCGCAGCCATCATCATCGTGCTGCAGGTCATCGCCATTTTGCGCAGCAAGCGCGGTGTGGATCCGGCGCAGCAGCTGACGCAATTGCAGAACGACCTGCAACGTCATCAACAAGAGCTCGGCGATCGCCAGCAACGTGACCTGCGCGGCGAGGTGCAAACCAGCGCGCAGAACATGCGGCAGGAAATCGGCAGCAATTTCGGCCAGTTGCAGCAAACGCTGGCGGCGCAGATGACTAGCGTCGCCACCTTGCAAAACAACCAGATTGACACCTTTGCCCAGCAGCTGGTCAAGCTCAATGAAACCAACGCCCAGCAGCTCGACAGCATGCGGTTGGCGATGAACCAGCAGGCCCAGACCAACCGCGAAGAGCAGGCGCAGTCGCTCAAGCGCTTTGGCGATACCCTCAACCAGACGTTGGCGGCGCTGACCGAATCGAATGCGCAGCGGATGGCCGAAGTGCGCGCCACGCTGGAAGCCAAGATCAAGGATCTGCAAACCGACAACGGCTTGCGGCTGGAAGAAATGCGCAAGACTGTCGATGAGAAATTGCATGCGACGCTGGAGCAACGGCTGGGCGAATCGTTCAAGATCGTTTCCGACCGCCTGGAAAAAGTCCATCAGGGCCTGGGCGAGATGCAGCAGTTGGCGATCGGCGTCGGCGATCTCAAGCGGGTGCTGACCAATGTCAAGACGCGCGGCACCTGGGGCGAAGTGCAGCTGGAAATGTTGCTGGAACAAGTGCTGACGCCGGAGCAGTACGCGAAGAATGTGGAAACCGTGCCAGGCAGCGGCGAACGGGTTGAGTTCGCCATCAAGTTGCCTGGTAATGACGATGGCGGCACGCCGGTGTGGATGCCAATCGACGCCAAGTTCCCGAAAGAGCAGTACGAGCGCTTGGCGGACGCGGCCGACCGTGCCGATGCCGAAGGCGTGGCGCTGGCGTCGAAAGAGCTGGAGCGCGCGGTGCGCGGCGAAGCCAAGACGATTGCCGAGAAATATTTGTCGCCACCTTTGACCACCGATTTCGCCATTCTGTTCTTGCCTACCGAAGGCTTGTACGCCGAAGTCATGCGCCGTCCCGGCCTCGCCGATGAATTGCAGCGCGTGCACCGCATCAGCATTGCCGGACCGTCCACATTGTCGGCGTTGCTGAATAGCCTGCAGATGGGCTTTCGCACACTGGCGCTGGAGAAGCGTTCGTCGGAAGTGTGGCAAGTGCTGGGCGCGGTCAAGACTGAATTCAGCAAATTTGGCGACGTGCTCGCCGCCACCAAACTGACGCTGGAACGCGCCGCCAAGAATATCGACCAGGCGGAAGTGCGCAGCCGCCAGATGGCGCGCAAGCTGAAGTCGGTGGAAGCCTTGCCGAGCGAAGCTGCGCAACTGATATTAGGTAAAGAACCCGATCTGTTGTCTGACGAAGAAAACTGATCTAGCCGGCAGACAGTTCTTCCAGGGCCAGGCCGCGTGTTTCAATCCCGAGGAAAAACACCAGCGCCGCGGCAACCACAAAGCACAATGCGCCGACAGTAAACACGCCACCCTGGCCCCAGCTGGGCAGCACCACGCCGACGATGTAAGGGCCTAGCAAGGAGCCGATTCTGCCGATCGCGGACGCAAAGCCGGAGCCGGTGGCGCGAACCCCCGTGGCATACAGTTCCGGCGTGTAGGTGTATAGCACGGCCCACATGCCGAACAGGAAAAACTGCATGCACAAGCCGCTCGCGATCAAGGCGTTTTCATGTCCGCTCATCGCGCTCCTGCCATACAGGTAGGCCATCAGCGCGCCTCCCAGCAGCGCCGCGATGCAGGTCGGCTTGCGGCCCCATTTTTCCACCAGCCACGCCGCAGTCAGGAAACCGGGAATTCCGCCCAGGGAAATCAAGACCGTGTACATCACCGATTTTGTCACCGCAAAACCGCCTTGCTGCAACAAGGCGCCGAGCCAGGTGGTGAGGCCGTAGAAACCCAGTAGAGCGAAGAACCACAAGCCCCAGATCATGATGGTCCGGCTGCGATGCAGCGGCGACCATAAGGTCATGAATGTATTGCGGCGAGCTGCCGCGGGTGCATGCGACAAAGCCCACACCGGCTCGGGCAATCTGTCCAGTTTCAGGCTGCGCTGCACCTTGTCCTCGAATTTTCGCAAGACGGTTTCCGCTTCCTGATGGCGGCTGACATGCTCCAGCCAGCGCGGCGACTCCGGAATGAAGCGGCGCACGATCAGCAGGAATAGCGCGGGCACGGCCAGCAGCGCAAACACGGTGCGCCAGTTGTAGGTGGATAGTACGAAATAGGAAACTAGCCCGGCACAGATAAATCCCAAAGGCCAGAAACCGTCCATCAGGGCGACATACCTGCCGCGCGCCTTGGCCGGAATGAATTCCGACATCAGGGTTTGCGCGACCGGGAATTCCATCCCCATGCCTACGCCCAGCAGAAAGCGATAAGCGCCTAGCGTGGCCGCATCCGGCGCCGTCGAGCACAGATAGCTGGCGATGCCCCAGATCACCATGCTGACCTGGAATACCGATTTGCGGCCGAACCGGTCGGCCAGCATGCCCGATACCGCGGCTCCCAGCACCATGCCAACAAAGCTCATGCTCGCCAGCGCGCCTGCAGCCTGGGTAGATAGGCCGAATTCGACTTTGATCGAGCCCAGCACGAAGGTCATCATGCCGAGGTCTATCGAGTCAAAGAAAAACGCCAGTGCAATGATGAAAAAAATCATCCTGTGATAGCCGCTGACCGGCAAGCGTTCCAGCCGGGCTGCCGCCTGCACGCTGCTTGTCATGTCGAATGGCGCTATGGTGCCGTCCATGTTATTTCTCCCCGTGAAAATATCTCCCTTTCAGTTTGTTGCAATTGAAATGGTCGGGGACGGCATGGAACGACAGGAATTAGTGCATATGCGTCGAATAGCTGGAGGATCGGAATTGGTCTCAAAGTGAGATCAAAAATATATATTTACCTTTTGTTAATGGCTGATAATCTTGTACCTATCACGCGGCCAAGCGCGGTCGGTTACATCAAGCCGGCATCGCGTACGGCGGCTTACCGCTTTGCCGGACCACTTCGACATCGATGCCGAGGCAAGTCCTGACGATATGCGGCGTCATGGTCAGCGCCGGCGTATCCTGGACCAGCAAGGTACCGTTGGCCAGCCAGGCCAGCTGGTCGGCGTAGCGCGCTGCCAGGTTGGGATCGTGCATGATCGCCAGCACGCCGATATTCCATTCTTTTGCCAGATGCCGCAGAGTATTCAGCAGATGATGCTGATGCGCCAGGTCCAGCGCTGCCGTAGGTTCGTCCAATAGCAGATAACGTGCGGCCGGCTGGGTTTGATGATTGGCGTCTTGCGGTTTTAACTGCGCCAGCACACGGGCGAACTGCACGCGCGCCAGTTCGCCGCCGGAGAGCGTGGTGACGTCGCGCTCCGTCAACGCGGCGGCGCCGGCCAGTGCCAGTGCTTCCATCGCGATCAGACGGTCATTCGTGCTGGCACCGCCGCCATGCGGATAGCGGCCCAGCAAGGCAATTTCCATCGCTGTAAAGGGAAACGAGAACTGTACGCTTTGCGGCAGCACCGCGCGCGATTTCGCCAGCTGTTGCGGCGTGAGCTGTTCCAGCGGCGTCACGTTAAGCGATATATAACCAGTCAGTTGCGCATCGTTACTCTGCAAATTGCCGTGAAATTCACCCGACATGGCTTTCAGTAAGGTGCTCTTGCCGGCGCCGTTGCGGCCAAGCAGGGCAACGATCTGGCCCGGCTGGATCTGCAGGTTCACATTGCGCAGGATGGTTTTGTCGCCGCGCCGCAGGGAAAGATCGCTTGCGATTAACATGGTTGTGTTCCCGGAAAATTCATTGTTTGAAAGCTGAGTTAAAGGCCCAACTGGCCGCGCCGACGCCACAGCAGCACCATGAAGAACGGGCCACCCAGCAAAGCCGTGAGAATTCCCAACGGCATTTCCGCTGGTGCGGCGACGGTGCGTGCGATCAAGTCTGCCGCCAAGGTCAGAATAGCGCCGAACAGCAGCGCTCCCGGCAGCACCACGCGCTGATCCGGGCCGCACGCCAGGCGGATGCAATGCGGCGCCACCAGGCCGATGAAGCCGATGGTGCCGGTGCAAGCCACCAGTGCGCCGACGCACAGGGCGCTGGCAATCAGCACCTGGCGCTTGATGGCTTGCACCGGCACGCCCAGGTGCATGGCTTCGGCTTCACCCAGCAGCATGGCGTTCAGCGCCGCTGAATGGCGCGCCAGGGCGGCGATGCTGAAGATGACGACCGGCGTCGCCACCGCTAGCAAGGACCACTGCGCGCCGGCCAGGCTGCCCAGGTTCCAGAAGGTCAGCGTGCGCAACTGGTCGTCGCTGGCGACATAGATCAACAGGCCGATGGCGGCGCCGACGATGGCGTTGATGGCGATCCCGGCCAGCAGCAACAGCGGCAACGCCAGCCGGCCACGGGCAGCGGCGATGCGATACACCAGCATGGCGACCGCCAGGGCGCCGATGAAGGCAGCCAGCATCGGCGCGTAGATGCCGACGGTATGCAGTGCATCCGGCCATAGCGTGGCGCCAAGGACGATGGTGAGCGCGGCGCCGAGAGCGGCGCCGCTGGAGACCCCGATCAGGCCGGGATCGGCAAGCGGATTGCGGAACAGCGCCTGCATGGCGCTGCCGGCGGCGCCGAAGCCGCAACCTACCAGAATAGCCAACAGCACCCGCGGCAGACGGATGTCTAGCAACACGGCGCGGGTTTGCATATCCACCGCGTCCAGCTGTGCAGCCGGCCACAGCAAGCGCGGGATGCGCCACGGATCGATCTGATAAGCGCCAAGCGCGGCGCAGAGCAAGGTGGTGATTATCAATAACAGCAACAGCCCCAGCAGCACTGCGCGTTGCCGCCCTTTGCGCGGCGAGCCGCTTACTTGCGCGATGCTGGCAGCCGAGGTCCCGGGCAGGGCGGTGGAGAAGGGAGAAGACATGGCGATGATCGTTATAAAGTCAGGCGTAGAGCTGGCTGGCCAGTTGCGTCAACGCTTGCGGCAGGCGCGGTCCGAAGCCTAGCAACAGCAGCGTATCCATATCGGCGACCACGCGCCGGGTCTTGGCAGCCGGCGTCAGCGATAATCCAGGGCTGCTCAACAAGCGATCGATGCCGCCGATGGCGTCCAGGTTCTCGCTTGAAATCAACAGGATATCGGCGCCGCTGGCGACCGCGCTTTCGGCGGTCAGCGGCTTGTAGCCCTTGAAACCTTTGCCTGCGGCGTCGGTGGTGGCGTTGACCGCGCCGGCATAGCGGATCATGGCGTCGGCGGCGGTCTCTTGACCAGCCACCATCGCCTGTGTACCGTTGTTACTCAGGATGAACAACACGCGCGGCGGCCTGGCCTGGCGTTGTTTGTCGATGCCTGCCAATGCTGCTTGCCACTGATCGTCGAATTTATTCAACAGCCGCTTGCCACGTTCAGGCAGCGCCAGCGCTGACGCCACGCCAGTGATTTTTTCACGCACCGTATCGACATCGTGCCGTTCACCCAGCCGGATTACGCGCACGCCGGCAGCGGCAATCTGCTTGAGCGTGGTGGGCGGTCCCGCATCGGCCGACGCCAGCAACAGGTCGGGATGCAGCGAGAGCACGCCTTCAGCCGACAACGCGCGTTGGTAGCCCATTTTAGGCAACGCCATGGCGGCCGCCGGATAGGTGCTGGTCGTATCGGTGCCGATCAGGAATGCGCCGGCATCCAGCGCATAGACTATCTCGGTAATCGCGCCGCCGGCCACCACTACGCGTCGCGCTTGGCTTGATGCGGCCGCTGGCGTTGCGCTGCGAACGCGAAGCGTGGCCAGTAGCAAGCCTGCCGCAGTACTTCCTAAAAGCAAGCGCCGCTGCGCGTTGATGGAATGCTTCACGCCTGAGCCTCTGCAGTGGTTTCATCGTTTATCAACGGTAAATTCAGCGCCGCCGCCCGCCATGCCGGCAGCTCTGGCTGGCCCGGCTTGCGTACCCCGAACAGTATGGCGATGGTATTGCCATCGCGGTCGAACAGTTCAAGCGAGGTGACTTCGCCGTCGCTGGTCGGCTTGCTGACCAACCAGCTGGAGACGATCATGTCTTCCCGCAGATGCAGGTTGAAGCCGGAATCGAGCACATTCAGCCACGGACCCATGACCTTGACGTTGGACACCGCGCCGGAGTGAATCTGGATCATGCCGCGATTGCCGACGAAAACCATGATCGGCAGAGCGCTGGCGACCGCCTGTTCCAAGATCTGGCGGACGGCGCTGTTGTCCACCTGGCGCACGAACTGTGGCGGCGCCAACCGCAGAGCCTGGGTCCGGCTGACGCCGAAGTCGCGCAGCAAGCCGAAGAACTGGTGCGTATCGGTCATGTTTTCCCAGGCTGAACGGAAGCCGTCGATGTCAATTTCCGCATCGTCGGTATCGATGGTCGCCGGCGGTAGCGGCTCAGTTGTCATACCGGGCAGTTGCTGCGGATCGCGCCAGCGCGCCACCAGGGCGTCGAAAGCGGCGTGGTCGCTGTGTTCGCGCAAAAATACCTTGTGCACCGCTGCGCCATGCAGATCGTAGAATTGCAGGCTCTTTTGCAGGCTGGTTTCCGGGCCGCGGGTCACTTCTTCAATCACGGCGCAGGCGAAGCGCCATTGTTTGTAGAAAATCCGCAAATCGATCACTTCGCCCAACGCCAGTCCGACTTCTCCGTTGTGGCTCATCTTTTGATAAGCGCCATCTTTTTCATGCACCACGCTGTCATTGCGGGTGAGCGCCAGGACGGCGCCTAGCAGCGGCACTTCTTCGAATAGTTCGACAAAGCGCGGCAGTAGCCGGATCGCTTCGAAGCCGACGCAAGCGGCCATCGCCTCGCCTTCAGAAATGCCGATGGCGGCAGCGGCGTCGCGGTTGCGCAATTTCTTTTCGCGCTTGGCGTTCAAGAACTCTTCGCGCAATTTTTGCTGTAGATGTTGTGGATTGCAGGTGTCAAGCATGGTTTTCTCCTTGTCCGGGAAGTGGATTTAGTATTGGAATTTCAAGCCGACATTGAAGCTGCGGCCTGGCGCGGTGTAGGCGTCCTTGACCATGGAACTGTCGGCCAGGCCACGGACGTCGGACCAGTTCCAGTACTGGCGGTTGAACAGGTTATGGATGCCGGCATACAGCGCAATGTTCTTGCTGATGTTGTAGCCGCCGCGAAGGTCGACCACGAACGCTGCCGGCGGTACGAAATCGGTCTGCTTGCTCGTGTCGCTGCGGCGCTTGGCGCTTTGGTAGATGAAGTTGGTCTGGCCGTACCAGAGCTCGCTCGGCTCGTAGCGCAGGCCGAACACGGCCGTGAAAGGATTGACGGTATCGAGCGGCGTGCTGCTGCCGTTGGCGCCCTCGGTATGACCTTTGGTATAGGCCATGCCGGCCTTGAAGCCGAGGCCGTTGGCAAGTTGCCAGTCGATTCTTGCTTCGGCGCCGCTGATGCGGGCGCGGGCGCGATTGACGTATTGGTAGATGAGCGGATCGACAAATGGCCGGCCGCTGCCGCCCACCACTTCTTGCGAGATGAAGTTGCTGTAGCGGCCGGTGAAGGCTGCCATACTATATCGTAGGACATGGAGGACGTTATTGCCGCCGCCCAGTTTGCCGCGCAAGCCGATTTCAAAGGTATTGCTGGTTTCCGGCTTCAGGTCCGGATTGCCGATGGTGGCGTAGCCGTAGATCGGATTGCCGAAGCTGTTGTTGACCTGGTCCGGCGTCGGTGTGCGGAAGCCGCGCGCATACTGGATATAAGGTAGCAAAGCCGGACTGATTTCAACCATCACAGCCAGCCGCGGCGACACTGCATTACCGCTGGATTTTGTCGGTTTGCCGGTGTAGGCCGGATCGTTTTCATCAGGCGTCAGGCGGTAGCCGTCGAAGCGCAATCCGGGGGTGATGCTGAGGGCGCCATTCTGCGGCAGGCGGATTTCATCCTGCAGGAAGCTGCCGAACAGCGTGTAATCGGTGTTCGGGAAGGCCTTGTTCGGAAACGGCGATTCGCCGACGCCAGGAATGGTGCCGTTGCGCAGGCCGCTGATACGTGCGGTGCTGACATCGAAGCCATATACCAGCTTGTGTTGCAGAGTGCCGGTGGCGAAGTTGCTTTCGGCTTGCGCCGAGCCGCCGACGGTGCGCTCCCGGTAAGTATTGTCGCGTGTGCGGTCCACTGCGGGGAACCGGTCTTCATAGGAAAACTGATGGTTTTTGGCGTCCTGGAAGTAAAGCTGTGCGTGGGCATTCTGAAAGAAGTGGCCGGCGCTGTCCTTGAAATCGTAAGCCAGGCTGTAACGATTGCGCTCAAGCTTGTCATTGGCGCGCAGCGCCAGGGTGCTGGCGGTGACGGCGGAAAGCACGTCAGAGTCGGTCTTCTGCTCCTGATGGGTGATGGTGGCAGTGAACGTATCTTGCGCGCTGGCCTTGAAGACCAGCTTGCCGAGCAAGGCATTGCCATGGACGTTTTGCGGATTCGCGGTATCGCGGTTGGGGCCGGTGATGTTGCGTGCGCCCTTGGTGTCGACTTCGTGGCCGTCGCGTTTGTTGGCAATCAATAAGCCTTCAAAGCGCTCACCGCCGAACGCCGCCACGGCGGTGGTCGAGGTGCTGCCATCCGTGGAATCATAAGAGGGTTTGATCGAGAAATAAGTCGGTTTGTTGAAAATCTTCAGGAAATCGGCAGGATCCTTGGTGATGAAATTGACCGCGCCGGTCAGGCCGTCGCTGCCATACATGGCCGATGCCGGTCCGCGCAGGATTTCCACCCGCTTGTACATGTCCATCTGCACATAATCGCCACGGCCGGCTTCCAGCGGCCCGAAGGAGAATGAACTGGGGAGGCGTATGCCATCCTCCATCAACAGGATGCGGTTGCCTTCCAGTCCACGGATATTGATACCTTCGTTGCCGCCGCGGCCACCGGCCGTGGCGGCCGATGACGGCCGGTAAGGGCCGCGCCGGACTGTAACGCCGGGTTCATAACGCAGCAGGTCCTTGACGTCCTTCGGTTGCTGTTCTTCGATGGTGTCGGCATTGATGACCGAGATGCTGCTAGGGGTTTGCGCGACGGCTGTTTCGCTGCGGGTCGCGGTTACCGAGATTTCGTCGAGCGTGCGGCTAGCGGCGTGGTTGCCCGCCAATAGTGGCGATTGGGCCGCGCTTTGCGCCAGCGCTGGCGCGGATGCAGCAACCATGGCGAAGATGGCAAAATTGACGGCCGCAGGCAGTGCACACAACGTCGGCAATGTCGGCAATGTCGGCAGCGTCGGCTGCACAGGGTGGGTTGAAAATGAATTGGGCAAAGCGTCGAACTCCAAAACGATGCAGCATGTTTAGTGGCTGGCGTCGCTAGGGGTGCGGCTGGCTGGAAAGAGGGGATGTCTGAAATGGGCAATACGGCAGAAAGCGTAGTGCACAGCTATCATTATAAATGAGAATCATTATCGTTTGTGGATTTTATATGATAAAATCACGCCACGGACTATCGAGACTGATTTCAAGGCCCGGTTAAGTTTTCTGATAGTTACATCTGGTAGCAAATATGGATTTGCGGTGATGGAGAAGCGCCGCGCTCTAGCCTATACTATGAACGCAGCACTGCTTACGCGGGCAGCTTTGGTTTCCTGCGTATTTGCTCGCCATTTGCAGAAAATTTTAAAACATCGCTGCTCTCCAACAGGGCTGAAAGCAAGGAGCTTATTATGCGCAAACTCATATTCCTGGCGGTAGCCGTCATGCTGGCAGGCTGCGCCACAGATGCCGAACGCTCACTGCAGGCGCAGCGCGACGTTGATCAAATGATGCACATTTACGGCCCCGCTTGCGAGCGGATGGGGTACAAAGGCGACTCCAACGAATGGCGCGACTGTGTGTTGAAGCTGGATACGAAAGACAATGCACAGCGCTATCCAACGACCACCACCTGCTTTGGCCATCCGGGCCTGTTCCAATGTAATACCTTCTGACGCCGACGTTCTTGCATCGCCTCGTGCAGTGTTGAACAGGATATCAAGCGAGTATTGATGTCCTGTTTTAACTTGAAAAGCATTAGACCGCACGCAGTAAAGGCCAGTGCGCCAGCCATTTTTTGCTTTCCAGGCGTTGCGTGAATAAAGTGTGTTTCTCTCCGGAAAATCGGGGCGTTGGCCGGATGCGCGCTGCATAAAGATCTTCCAGCCCGAATGGCGCGGTAATTTCCAGATCGCCGCTTGTCGTCTGCCTGACGGCTACCGCAGTCGCGGTTTCAGGCCAGAAGCGCATCGCGTCGCCGCTTGACAGATAAGGCGGATCGTCATTGCGCACATGCATACGCGCCTGATTTTTCACCGACCATGCGATTGATCCATCCATATCCTTCAGGTGCGCTTCCAGCTGCAAATCGATCGCTGCATCACTGCTGCCAGGGTCGAACCAGATGACATCGACATCGCTCGACGGCAAGGATGGCGAGCGTCCATGGAGGAAGTCCCAGACGGCATTCCTGGCGAAACCGGCCGCAACCCAGCAGTCAGGCAGGTCCAGGGAATGCACCAGCGCCACGATACGGCGCCGTTCCGGGTCGGCGCGCAACAGGTCTTGCAGTTGGCTAAGGCGTTCCATCGTCGTCGGTGTATTCCACGAGTTGCAAGTGCATGGGGACGAAATGTATGCCATGCGCCTCAACTTGCGGGCCGGTTTCCTTGAAACCGAAACGTGCGTACACCGGTAGCGCAAATGGCGAAGAATTCACGGTGAAGCATTCGGGTGTTGACATTGATAGCGCTGCGGCTTTCGCTTTCTGCCAAAGCCGGGTGGCCAAGCCGCGACGCTGGAATGCTGGCGATACAAATAAATGAAAGACATGGCTGCCGTCGCGCAGGGCGATGAAGCCGGCCAGTTGTGTGTCTTCAAACGCGGCGATATAGCGATAACGCGGGTCGGCGATGTAACGCGTTTCCGCTTCGGTGGATACCGAATCGAGAAATTTTTCAGCGCCCGTACCGGCTGGATTAATCGTGAATTCATGTAAAAACTGCCGGATCAGAGCGCTGATGGCAGCGCCGTCGACGCTGACCGCGGGGCGAAAATCAAATTTTCCCGGCGTCGGCAGGTTATCTTCAATCGTTTTTCTTGTTGTCATGGAAGTATAAAAATACGTCTGTCGCAGGGCGAATTCAAACCGCTATTCGGGTTAATTATAGTTCCGGAAGGCGGCGGGGTATTCGCGTTGATACCAGCCTGTAGCCGCATCGTGATCAAGGCTGAGGAAGGCGCGCATTTTCGGAATCAGCGCCAGGCCTATCGTGCACACGGCGATCAAGAGACCGAACAGGACATAACACTGCGCCACCGAAGCGTGCAGCAAGGCCAAACCTGCCATCGCCGGCCCCAGCGTCGACGAGATCTGCCACGCCATGGTGTTGATCGATGCATGCCGCGCCCGGTAGTTTGCCGGCATCGCCAGCAAGCGGTGGGTGACGCCGACGAATTGCGTTGTCGATTGCGAGATGCCAAGCATAAAAAATGCCGTTGCCAACAGCCATGGCGAGGCCGTAAAGCCGACTACCAGGAGCGCGGCGGCGCGTAGTAGAGCTGCACTTATCAAGGCGTGAAAGCGCCCCAGTTTCCTTGAGAAAAAAGAAGCGCAGCCAAGAAAGCCGAGGAGCATGCCGGACATGATGCCCATGTTGGTCGCCCCCAGCCAAAAGGCCGACAGGCCCAGGCTGGTCACTCTCAAGGCGGCCATCATGCCGATGGCAGGGGCGTAAAACACGCCGATGACCAGCGTGACCATCGTCCAGCGGCGTTCCAGCGGTATTTGCCACTTGGTTCGCAGGCCGGCCTGCAATTCATCGCGCCATTGTGCGAGTCCGAGCGCCGCAGGTTTGTCCGCTGTTACAACCTTGGGTAATCTGGTGGCGGCAAACGCCGCGATCAACAGCAGCGCCACATGTACCCACAGCGCACTGGCGACGCTGGCGGCGGCGATCACGCTGCCGCCGAGCGCCGGCCCCATGATGCCGCCGAGAGAGCCGCTGACTTTTTGCATGCTCATGGCGAGAGATAGTTTTTCTGCAGTGACCAGTTCCGATGCAATGGTTTGGATGCATGGCAAGATGATCGCCATGGCGCACACGCCAATCATCTCGCAGGCGATGATGGCGTATAGATGATAAAAATGCGCTTGCGCCAGCAACGCCAGCGCCACGCTTTCAAGCGCGATGGCGACGAAGCCGATCGCCATCAGGCGCTTTTTGGGATAACGGTCGCCTAGCGGTGAAAGCAGAGGGATGGCAAGCAAGCTGGCGCCGGCCACAATCACGCCAAAGGTGGCGAGATCGCGGGCGCCGCCATGCTGGGCGATCCACCAGGCAATGGTGATGTTGCCGAGCAGGAGTGCGCTCAGCGTCGCCATTTCGCTGATCAGCACCAGAAGGAAGGGCCGGCCCAGTTGCATCAGCTTTTGTTTGTATTGGTCGAGCATGTTTTATTGTAAGTGGCTCGCGCCGGAGATCAGATCAAACCGTCAAACAATATTACCTCGACAGTGTCACCGTTGGCTATATCAGCCTGCTCATGCGCCAGCACGATCATGCAGTTGGCTTCCGCCATCGACCGCAAAATGCCGGAGCCTTGCGCTGCGGTGGGGCGCACCGTCCATTGGCCATCGCTCATGCCGAGGATGCCGCGCTGGTATTCCGTGCGGCCCGGGCGCTTGCGGATGTCGACCTCGGCAGTGACGCGCATCAGCGGCAAAGCCGGGGCCTGCGCGCCCATCATTTGCAACAGCGCTTCGCGCGCAAAAAAATAAAACGACACCATCACGGCGACCGGATTGCCAGGCAAGCCGAAGAATAATGCCTGCTTGCCGCCGGAGGTAATCCGGCCGAACGCCAGCGGCCGGCCAGGGCGCATGCCGATTTTCCAGAAGGCGACGTCGCCCAGTTGCGCCATCATTTGCTTGGTGTGATCGGCATCGCCGACCGAGACGCCGCCGGAGGTGATAATGGCGTCGGCGTTTTCGCAGGCGCTGCGGAACGCCGCTTCCAGCGCGGCAGGATCGTCGCCGACCACGCCCATGTCGATGATGTCGCAGCCGAGGCGATGCAGCATGCCGTACAGGGTGTAGCGATTGGAGTCGTAGACGCAGCCCGGTTCCAGGATTTCGCCGACCGAGCGCAATTCGTCGCCGGTCGAGAAAAAGGCCACGCGCAGCCGGCGTCGTACCGGAATTTCGGCGATGCCGAGCGACGCCAGCAAGCCGAGATCGGCGGGGCGCAGGATGCGGCCTTTGCAGATGGCTGGCGTGCCGGCTTTCAGATCTTCGCCGGCCAGGCGGCGATTGGCGCCCGGCCGGACTGCGGCGGCAGGGATGGTAATCGACGCCGCCGCAGTGGTCGCCGGAATGTGCACGAATTCTTGCGGTATCACGGTATCCAGGCCAGCCGGCATCAGGGCGCCGGTCATGATGCGGATTGCCTGGCCGCTGGAGGCCATTCCTTCAAAAGCGCGGCCGGCGTGAGCGGTGCCTGCCACCGTCAGCACGGTATCGGCATCCTGGTGCAGGTCGGCTGAATTGAAAGCGTAACCGTCCATCGCCGAGTTGTCGTACGCAGGGACGTCGATGGGCGAGATGATGTCGCTCGCCAGTACCCGGTCCAGCGCGCTGCGCAGGGCGACTTTTTCAATGGCGCCGACCGGCGTGATGAAGGCGTGGATGATGGCCTGCGCCTGTTTGACCGGCATGGCGTGCGGATCGTATCCGGATACGCCGCTGGTCAATTCGCTGGTCAGTTCGGATAGCGATGGCTGGTCTGGGCGGCTGGATGTGTTCAAGTTGATCTTCTTTATGCGTTGTCGTTACCGGTGTACTGCTGCCGCAATTGTTCTTCGGTATTGATGTTGCGGAAGGCATCGGCGTCGCTGAACAGCGCTTCGCTGTAATTCAGGCGGCGATACCATGTCTCTATCTTACGTCCTCCGCCTTGCAAGTAGTCATTGAGATCGGTCAATAAACTGCTTTTCACCAGCATGAATACCGGTTGCGGCTGGATGGCACGGGTACTCTCGTCCAGAGTGGTGGCTACCGCCAGGTCGGCATCGGCATTTTGCAGCGCTTGTACCAGGACTTGCACCAGATCAAGCGGCAGATAGGGCGAATCGCAGGGCGCGGTCACCAGATAGGGGGTCGTGCAGTGGTGCAGGCCTGCCTGCAAGCCCGCCAGCGGGCCGGCAAAATCGGTTTGCTCATCCGGCCAGACCGGATAGCCGAACGCCGCGTAGCCGCCTTGGTTGCGGTTGGCGTTGATGATCAAAGCGCCGACTTGCGGCGTCAGGCGGGAGATGACGTGGGCCACCATCGTTTGCAGGCCTAGCAGGGCCAGGCCCTTGTCGATGCCGCCCATGCGTGAACCGCGGCCGCCCGCCAGGATCAAACCAGTGATGTTGGAGGAAACAGAGGGGTACGGGATTTCCAAAGCATAGCCTCGCGATGTCTTCAGCCGCCGATATACGACATTTCCACTTTCTTCCTGGCCGGCGTCAATCCTTCGGTATTTTGCGTACGCATTTCGGAATAGCGGTCATCGCGCGTGCGCCACAGCTGGCCGATCACGCTGGAGATTTCGCGGTCGCTGCCCTCGCTACGCAGCAAGGCGCGCAGATCGTGGCCGGCGCTGGCAAACAGGCAGGTGTACAGTTTGCCCTCGGTCGACAGGCGCGCCCGCGAGCAATCGTGGCAAAAGGCTTGGGTCACGCTGGAAATCAGGCCGACCTCGCCGCTGCCGTCGGCATAGCGCCAGCGCTGCGCCGTTTCGCCGGGATAGTTGGCGGCGATCGGATGCATCGGCAGTTCGCTCTGGATCAGTTGCGCCACTTCGGCGGAGGACACCACTTCATCCATTTTCCAGCCATTGGAAGCCCCCACATCCATGTATTCGATAAAGCGCAGAATGTACGGCGTGTTCTTGAAATGGCGCGCCATCGGCAGAATTTCGTGCTCGTTGACGCCGCGCTTGACCACCATGTTGACCTTGATCGGACCGAGCCCGACCTGGTGCGCCACGTCCAGTCCGTGCAGCACATCTGCCACAGGGAAGTCGGCGTCGTTCATGCGCTTGAAGATGTTTTCATCGAGCGCGTCCAACGAGACGGTGACGCGTTTGAGGCCGGCGTCTTTCAAGGCTTGCGCCTTTTTTGCCAGCAGCGAACCGTTGGTGGTCAGGGTCAGGTCGAGTTCCTTGCCATCCGGCGTCTTCAGCGCGCTCAGCATGGCGATCAGCTTTTCAATGTGCTTGCGCAGCAGCGGTTCGCCGCCGGTCAGGCGGATCTTGTGGACGCCGTGAGCGACGAACAGGCTGGCCAGGCGCGTGATTTCTTCAAACGACAGCAACGCGGTATGCGGCAAGAATGCATAATCCTTGTCGAACACCGCACGCGGCATGCAGTAGACGCAGCGGAAGTTGCAGCGATCGGTCACCGAGATGCGCAAGTCGTGCAACGGCCGGCCGAGCTCATCCGCTATCAGGCCGGTAGGCGTTTCAAGGATGGAGGGCAAGGACAGAGCCGGCGGCAAGACACTGCGGCTATCGATCAGCGGGATGACTTTCCTAGTCATGATGTGTTTCTTGGCAGGTATGCAAAATCTTGTACTTCTATACGAGGTGATAATTTCTACAAGATACCATGGACATCGTTTTTTGGCTTCAGCGGGTTACAGATACCGCGTATGAGGCGAGCCTATGAGGCCAGATTATGACGCCAGACGTGACAAAGGGAGTCTTGGACTCCCTTTGTTGCCTTGTCATTTTGCTACGCCGCCATGTTGCCGGCGGCGCAAGCTGGCTTAGGACTGCGAGCGCTGGGTTTCGATCTGCACCAGCGGTTCGCTGGCCTGCACCGCTACCGGCTTGCGTTCACGCGGGACGCGTGGAGCGGCAGCGATGTTGGCCGTGGCTTCCTGCGCTGCACGCAGTTTGCTCGGATCGGTCGCTGCCAGTGTCAGGCCTGCTGCCGCCAGAACGGTTTGCAGATCTTCTACCTTGGGCGAGGAGCTCGATACGGCGGTCTTGACTGCGGCTGGTGCTGTTTCTGCCGGCGCCGGCGCAACTGCTGCCGGAGCGGCAGCAATCACAACTGGCGCAGGTTCAACGATGACCGGGGCCGGAGTTTCGACCACCTGCGGCGCAACGTGCTCAACCGGGGCTGGCGCTGCAACTGTCGTCACCAATGGCTCTACCACCGGATCCGCTGCTACCGGCGCCGCCACGACTGCTTCAGGTTCGGCAATAGTCGGCGCGGCTGCAACCGGAATCCACACTGGCGCGGACACAGACTCTGGTTCGACTGCAGGTTCAGCTTTAACAACCGGAGCGACTTCCGCCACCGGTGCAATTTCCTGCGGCACCAGCGGTGCGGCGATAGCGTTCGACAGGACTGTCGGCGCAATCGTCTCAGGCTGGGCTGGCGCAGCAACTTCTTGCGACACCGGAACAGAAGACGCCATCATCGGCACGTCGTCGCTGACGGCTTCTGCGTGGGCCGGTGCCGGTGCAGCGACTGGCTGCTCGACAGGTGCGGCTTCATGGGCAACTGCAGGAGCGGCATCGACTGCCGTAGTACCGACTGCCGTTACAACTGCATCAGTTGCGTCGCTTTCGCCTGCTTCCATGTCCTCGCTACCTTCGCTGCCGCCTTCGGTAGTATCAGTAGCATCACGGTCGCGACGGTTACGGTTACGACCACCGCGGCGACGACGACGACGTGGTTCTTCGTCTCCTTCGGCCTTGGTTTCGATCCGGTCGCTATCGAGCTGCGCCGGTTCTGCCGCTTCGGTAATGCCGGCTACAGCTACGCCTGCAGCGGCGACTACGCCACCCTTGAGCAAGGTGTCATCGACTTTGACTTCGCTCAGGTTTTCCTTGCGCTCTTCGCGCGGCGGACGTGGCGGACGCTCGTTGCGCTCGCGTTTGTTTTCGTTGCGGGCTTCCGACTTGCTCTCGTTGCCTTCGCGCTGTTCACGCGGCTCTCTCGGTTCGCGCGGAGGGCGTGGCAGACGGGCTTGCTGGATCTTGGCTTCTGCGACCTCGGCCACTACCGGCTTCTTGGCGCTGTCGTCGCGTGTTTCCGGGACACTGCCATCGCGGTTACGGCCGCTACGGTTACGGCCACGCTGGCCACGGCTGTTGCGGTCACCGCCGCGATCGCCACGGTCACGCTGCTGCGCACCCTTGGTTTCTGTCGTCGCAGCAGGGGCGGCGACGGGCGCAGCCGGCTTGCTGAAGAAGAAGCCGAAGATCTTGCCGAGGAAACCGGTTTCGGCCGGGCTGGCAGCCACGGCTGCCGGACGTACTGCTTCGACCGGTTTGCGTTCGACGATAGGCGCCGGCTGGTCTGGCGTAATGCCCTTGACCACAGCTTCCTGACGCGGCTTGCTTTCTTCTTTCTGGGTCTTGCTGTAACCGATATCGGTATCGGCTTGCTCTGCCATCGCATAGCTGGCCTGGGTTTCTTCCAGGCGCGGATCGTCGTGCTTCAGACGTTCCAGCTTGTAGTGCGGGGTTTCCAGATGCTTGTTCGGGATCAGGATGATGCCGACGCGGTGACGGGTTTCGATCTTCAGGATCTCGCCGCGCTTTTCGTTCAGCAGGAAAGCAGCGACGTCGACTGGCGCCTGGACGTGGATCGCCGCCGAATTCTCTTTCATCGCCTCTTCCTGGATGATGCGCAGGACTTGCAGGGCTGAAGATTCCGTATCGCGTATGTGGCCGGTGCCGTTGCAACGCGGGCAAGTCACATGGCTGCCTTCCGACAGCGATGGACGCAGGCGCTGGCGCGACAATTCCATCAGACCGAAGCGCGAGATCTTGCCCATCTGAACACGTGCGCGGTCATAGCGCAGGGCATCCTTCAGGCGTGTTTCGACTTCGCGCTGGTTCTTGGAATTCTCCATGTCGATGAAGTCGATCACGATCAAACCGCCCAGATCGCGCAAGCGCAATTGACGGGCGACTTCTTCGGCGGCTTCGCAGTTGGTGTTGAATGCAGTGGTTTCGATATCGCCGCCGCGGGTCGCGCGCGCCGAGTTGACGTCCACGGAAACCAGGGCTTCGGTATGGTCGATCACGATGGCGCCGCCGGATGGCAACGGTACGGTGCGCGAATACGCGGTTTCGATCTGGTGTTCGATCTGGAAGCGGGAGAACAGCGGCACGTCGTCGCGGTAGCGCTTAACGCGGTGCACCATGTCGGGCATGACGTGGGCCATGAACTGCTGGGCCTGGTCGTGGATTTCGTCGGTATCGATCAGGATTTCGCCGATGTCCGGTTGGAAATAGTCACGGATCGCACGGATCACCAGTGACGATTCCTGGTAAATCAGGAAAGCGCCCTTGCCTTGGGAGCCGGCGCCTTCGATGGCGCGCCAGAGTTGCATCAGGTAGTTCAAATCCCATTGCAATTCGTCAACGTTGCGGCCGATGCCGGCGGTGCGGGCAATCACCGACATGCCGTTTGGCAGGTCCAGCTGATCCATGGTTTCGCGCAGTTCCTGGCGATCTTCACCTTCGACGCGGCGGGAAACGCCGCCACCGCGTGGATTGTTAGGCATCAGGACCAGGTAGCGGCCGGCCAGCGAGACGAAAGAGGTCAGGGCGGCGCCTTTATTGCCGCGCTCTTCCTTTTCGACCTGGACCATGATTTCCTGGCCTTCGCGCAGGGCTTCCTTGATCGATGCGGTACGGACGTCGACACCTTCTTTAAAGTAGGTGCGTGCGACTTCCTTGAACGGCAAGAAGCCATGACGCTCTTCACCGTAGTTGACGAAACAGGCTTCCAGCGACGGCTCGATACGGGTAATCACACCTTTGTAGATATTGGACTTGCGTTGTTCGCGTCCGGTGGTTTCGATATCGATGTCGATGAGCTTTTGCCCGTCAACAATAGCTACGCGCAGTTCTTCTTGCTGCGTAGCATTAAACAACATGCGTTTCATTTTTTCGCTCCGTGACCCTTGGGTCAATTCAATGGCGCTTAATGATGCTGTTCATCAGCATTCTGTCAGCGCCAAAAAGTACAGGGATGTACGCGAGAACGGAGTGTCCGGGGGGAGAGAATTGCCTTGGTGTGTCAGCGCCTGATCTGCAAAGCAGGGCGCGGTGCACAGGCGCGGATTAGTGCTGTCGTATTACAGAATACTATCAGCGTGCACCGGTACAGCGTCTTGCAGTTCGCGGAACGCGAGCATGACGCCTGGCGGTGAGCAGCTTGATAGAGCCAAATGCAGCATTGGTTTCAGTAAAGTTAATCGACAAATATAAGCACTACATCAACCGGCGAGCCCGTCGCGACTAAAAATCACATCGGGCTCGCCGGACTTTATCCTAATCATCCAGACATTCTTGTTCAGCATCCGTGCGCGCTATCCGATGACAACAACGGTGCGACCTTGACTCGCGCAGGGGTGATGCGTACACATTTCCCATCAAATTTGCAAATTGGCGAGGCTGATGGGGACGCCCCTGTGTAGAATGGTCTTTTTATTCTTACACCAGCAACTGTTTCTGAACAGTCGCGGAACAATTATATATTCAAAATGAAGGACTTAGCGAGATTTTCTGGAGGACGGGTCAAGTCCCGTCCCGCACCGCGGACGCAAGCCGCGGCCAAGCATAAGGCCGAACCCAAAGTAGCTGTAAAGCAAGAGGTGCAGGCGCCGCTTGCGCCCTTGCAGGTGCAGTTGCTGACCATTGGGGAAGAGGATGCCGGTCAACGGATCGACAATTTTTTGTTGCGTATTTGCAAAGGAGTGCCGAAGAGTCACATTTATCGTGTACTGCGTTCGGGTGAGGTAAGAGTTAACAAAGGCCGTATCGACCAGACCTATCGCCTGCTCGAAGGCGACATTATCCGTGTGCCGCCGATTCGGATTGCTGAAAAGCAAGAACAGGTAGTACCGGGCGCCGAATTCAAGATATTGCTGGAAGATAATCACATGTTGGTGATCGACAAGCCGGCAGGGGTTGCCGTGCATGGCGGGTCCGGCGTCAGCTATGGTGTCATCGAGCAACTTCGGGCTGCGCGTCCGGACGCCAAGTTTCTGGAACTGGTGCATCGGCTGGATCGCGATACGTCCGGCATCTTGTTGTTGGCAAAGAAACGTTCCGCATTGACCAATCTGCATGAACAAATGCGCGAAGGCGATACCGACAAGCGCTATCTGGTATTGGTGCATGGCGATTGGCAAAACGAGCGCCAGCATATTAAATTGGCATTGCATAAATATACGGCGGCTGACGGCGAGCGCCGGGTGCGGGTGCAAGAGGGCGGCCAGGCATCGCACACGATCTTTAACCTGATCCGCCGTTACGGCGACTATGCTTTGCTGGAAGCCGAACTGAAGACGGGGCGCACTCATCAGATTCGTGTGCATTTGTCATCCAGCGGTTTTGCGATTGCCGGCGATGACAAATATGGCGACTTTTCCCTCAACCGCACTTTGCAAAAGGCCGATGGCTCGCGCATCGCGCTGAAGCGGATGTTTTTGCATGCTTATCAGATTACCTTTGCCCATCCCGAAACCGGCAAGCCGGTGACGTTGAAAGCGCCGTTGCCGCCGGAATGTGAAAAATTCCTGAAAAGTTTACCTGGTGGAAATTCTGGCGATGTTGCTCCTGCACCATCGCACACCACGGGCGATTAAAATATCAGTTAGTATTTATCTATTGGTTTGCTGCAGTCAATTACTGGCCGGCAAACTGAATCCACGAACAGGAGCCGGCGAGCGATTGCCGGGCTATATGGCGCGAAAGAATTTTGATTTAATCGTTTTTGATTGGGATGGCACCTTGATGGACAGCACCGCCATCATCGTGAAATGCATACAGGCCGCAGCCAAGGACCTGGGACTGCCGATTCCGGACAACAAGGCCGCCGCACATGTGATCGGGCTTGGTCTGGCTGAAGCGATGCAACTGGCGATGCCGGGCCTGGAAGCGAGCCAGTATCCGCGGGTGGTGGAGCGCTATCGCTATCACTACCTGGCGCAGGACCAAGACCTGACCCTGTTCGACGGTGTGCGCGAAATGCTGGCCGATCTGTCGCAGCAAGGATATTTCCTGGCGATCGCCACCGGCAAGAGCCGGGTCGGGCTGAATCGCGCCTTGCATGAGACCAAGCTGCTGTCGGTGTTTGACGCTACCCGCTGCGCCGACGAAACCTTCTCCAAGCCGCATCCGGCCATGTTGCAGGAATTGACGCGAGAGCTGGGCCAGGATTTGAAGCGCACCGTGATGATCGGCGACACCACGCATGATTTGCAAATGGCGATCAATGCCGGCGCCGCAGGAATTGCAGTCCAGTACGGCGCGCATCCGGCGCATGAACTGAACGCGTTGAAGCCATTGTTCAGTGCGACCTCGACGCCGCAATTGCACGACTGGCTGATCAATAATGCCTGATGCCAGGTCCATGCCAATGAGAGTGTTGCACGATGTCTGAGCAAGCCGTAATCAATCTGAACCCGAACCCGGGTCCGCGAATTCCCATTTGCGCCTCCTCTGCATTGGCTGAGCGCGGCAAGGGTGTGCGTTTTCCGGTGACGGCCTGGGGCGACGATGCGGTGGCGTTTGCGATTCGCTACGACAATGTGGTCCATGCTTATCTCAATCGTTGCGCGCACGTGGCGATGGAACTGGATTGGAACGAGGGCGATTTTTTCGAGTCCAGCGGCTTGTACCTGATGTGCGCCACGCATGGCGCCGTGTATGAGCCGGAGACCGGGAGATGCGCCGGCGGTCCCTGTCGCGGTGGCCGTTTGCACAAGATTGTAGTTGAAGAAAGCAATGATCAGGTGTTCTGGATCCCTGATGAATACGTGCGGCCGGCAATCGCCTGACGAGGTATTGAATGATCTTGGATAATTGACGTGAGTGAGCACCATGAGCAATAACGAATTTGATAATGTGGATTCTGCCGTGCCGGAAAAAAAAGCAGGCTGGGAACGCGAGCTGTTGGAAAAGCTGGCATTTGCATCGTTGCGTGAACAGCGTGCGCGGCGTCGCTGGGGTATTTTCTTCAAGCTGGCGGTGCTTGGCGTGATCGGCTTTGCATTTTGGCTGGGCATGAATTACGAAGGCTCGGATACGCAAACCGTCGGCGCCCATACCGCGCTGGTCAAGATCAATGGCGCGATCGAATCGGAAGGCAACGGCTCGGCCGGCGTGGTCGTGCCCGCACTCGATAATGCCTTCGCCGCCGATGATTCGGTCGGTGTGATCTTGCGCATCAACAGTCCGGGTGGCAGTCCGGTGCAAGCCGGTATCATCAATGATGAGATCACACGCTTGCGCAAGGAGTATCCGAAAAAACCTTTGTATGTAGTGGTCGACGAGATGTGCGCTTCCGGCGGTTACTACATCGCCGCTGCGGCCGACAAGATCTATGTCAACAAAGCCAGTATCGTTGGCTCCATCGGCGTGCTGATGGATGGTTTCGGCTTCACCGGCTTGATGGACAAGGTCGGCGTTGAGCGGCGTCTGCTGACGGCGGGCGAGAACAAGGGTTTCCTTGATCCGTTCAGCCCGATGAGTGCGACCCAAAAGGGCTATGCGCAAACCATGCTGGCTGAAATTCATCAGCAGTTCATCGACGTTGTCCGCAAGGGCCGCGGCGCGCGCCTGAAGGAAACGCCAGAAACTTTCTCCGGCTTGTTCTGGAGCGGCTCAAAGGCCATCGACATGGGACTCGCCGATGGTTACGGTACGGTGGATAGCGTTGCGCGCGATGTCTTGAAGCAGGAAGATATTGTCGACTACACCAAGAGCGAAGGCTTGCCTGAGCGCGTGCTGAAAAAATTCGGCGTGGCGATGGGCGCCGGCGTGGTGCAGTCGCTTGCAAATGAAGTAAGGCCAAGCCTGCGTTGAATTTTCGGCACTGATTTTTTCGCGCTGGATGTCAGCGTTAAGCTTTATTCAACAGCCCGCCTGCAAGAAATTGCCGGCGGGCTTTTTAGTAAAAATAACGAATGTTGAAAGCCTCATAAGGTAATACCGTATTACCGTAATTCGCCTTGTATCTTCGCGATCCTGGCGTATATTAAAGGGACTAAAGGAAAAGCGAACGGAGGAGGCGAATATCGAAATAGCAAACTCGTTGGCCACTCAGTTGATATTGTTTTGGTAGCAAAAAATCATTCCAGCTGCAATACAACCCCTTGCATTGGAATAATTTTTGATTACTGGACAACCCACCGCATCATGGATGCGGCACCGAGAAGTTTTCGACTTCTCAACCCCTGTCTTTCGAGACTAGCAAGAACGGCGTCGGCGCAATACCGATGCCGTTTTGCATTTTGGAAGCCGGTTTTTTATGATGCAAGAAAAAACATTTCGCACGAAATACGCGAACAAATTTTTCCGTGCTTTTCGTGTATTTCGTGGACAAAAAATTACTGCGCCAAAAATAAAAATACAGTCGGCTTTTTGTGGAAGTCCGGATGTTTGCCTGCCACGAGTGCCGTCTTCCATTTGGCTGCGGTTTGCGTCCGGATGGTTTCCGATGGCAGGGTCAGGTCGGTGGCGACGCAGATCAGCGTGCCGGGCTGGCAATTGTTGGCCAGCGCTTCAAGGAATGCGCCGTTACGATAAGGCGTTTCAATGAACAGCTGCGTCTGCTGGTCTTGGCGCGAACGCAGCTCCAATGCCTTGATGCGTTTGCTGCGCAGATCCGCATCGGTCGGCAGGTAGCCGTTGAAAGCGAAGCTCTGGCCGTTGAGGCCGCTGCTCATGACGGCCAGCAGCAGCGAAGACGGGCCCACCAGCGGCCGTACTTGAATGTTATGGGTATGCGCCAGCCGCACCAGATTGGCGCCGGGATCCGCTACCGCCGGTACGCCGGCTTCCGAGATCAGGCCCGCGTCCTGGCCTGCCAGGATAGGCGCCAACAAGGCCGGCAATGCGGCGCTCGCGGTGTTTACATTCAATTCGGCGATGTGGATTTCTTGCAGCGGCTTGGCCAGCGGCTGGGCGGCGTCGACCAGTTTCAGGAACGCGCGGGTGGTCTTTGCATTTTCGGCAATGAAGTAATCGAGCCTGGCGGTAAGCGCCTGGACTTCAACCGGAATGATGGCGGCCAGCGGTTGCGCCAGATCGGCATCGCTTTGACCAAGGGTGTTGGGAATTAAATACAGGATACCTTGCATGGGTCTACTTTAACGGTTCTACTTTGTGAAAAACGGAAGGGCGGCGCGGCGTAGCATACTGGTCAGCGCAATCAATGGCAATCCGGTCAGAGCGGTAGGATCAGTGCTTTCGATTTTTTCCAGGATGGCAATGCCCAAGCCTTCGTTCTTGGCGCTGCCGGCGCAATCATAAGGTTGTTCAATGCGCAAGTAGGCGTCGAGCTCGGCGTCAGGCAAGTTGCGGAAAGTGACGAACGTCTGGATGTTTTCAAGCTGTGCTGCAGCGTCGGCCTGTTTTTCCCTGCCATCCCATAAACACAGGGCGGTATGAAAAATGACCCGGCGGCCACGCATTTTCTGCAATTGCTTCATTGCGTTATCGTGGTTGCCGGGTTTGCCGATTTGTTCGCCGTCCAGTGTGGCGACCTGGTCCGAGCCGATTACCAGCGCGCCCGGCGCCGCCAACGCTATCGCGCGCGCCTTGTCCAGCGCCAGGCGCAACGCCGTGGCCTCAGGCGTTTCGCCGGGGAGCGGGGCCTCGTCGATATCCGGCGCCATGACTTCGAATGGAATTTGTAGCCGGGAAAGCAATTCTTTGCGGTATTTTGAGCTGGAGCCCAGGATCAGGCGCGGCAGGGGTGGTAACATATTGGATGCGGTCGTCTGTTGGTTGGTCTGTTGTAAAGAGGCCATGATTTCCGCCATTTGAGCGCCTGTCCGGTGATAAAAGGCGGAAAATACGCTAACACTTTGACGAATAAAGGAAAAGGCTGCTATTATCGCAGGTTTTCCGGGTTCGGCTGAGTTCGGCTATATTTATGAGTGCATTTGTAATCGACGCCTTTGAGTATTCGCGCCATAAAGAGCGCCGTGAAGGCGAAATCGCTGTGGCTGACCTGAGTCGCCTGGCAGATGAGTCGGCAGACCGCTCCGGCGTGCTGCACTGGGTACTGGTCGGCGGCGCTGATTCCTTGGGTCATCCGCAATTGACGATGTCGGTCACCGGCGCGATCAAGATCATGTGTCAACGTTGCCTGACGCCATTTGCCTTCGATATCGACGCGGAATCCGTGCTGGTGTTGGCAAAAGATGAAGAAAGCGCCGATGAAATCGATGCGCTGCTTGATAATGACGAGATTGATGTCATCGTCGGCACCAAATCACTGAATATTGTTGAATTGATTGAAGACGAGGCCTTGCTGGCCTTGCCGCTCTCGCCCAAGCATCCGGTTTGTCCGGACCAGTCTGCGCTGGAAGGCTTGAAGAGTAGCAAGAAAGAGTCGCCATTCGCGATGCTCAAGAATTTGAAGCAACAATGATGTAAATAGAGTCTGTAATGGATTCGATAAGGAATTGCGGTAAATTTGTCGCGCTGATTTTCACAGTCGTAGAGTGTGATTTTGATGATGTGTGACTAAGGTGTGGCAATAGGCAGTAAAATCCGCGCATACAAACGCGGCAGGAGTATCCAGCCTTTCCCTGTTCTGAGGGTTGGATATGTTAAACTTTAAGATCTTAAGAAAGCAGGAGTTATCATGGCAGTTCAACAAAATAAGAAGACCCCATCGAAGCGCGGCATGCATCGCGCCCACGATTTTCTGGTTGCACCTCCGCTGGCTATCGAGCCAACGACTGGTGAAACACATCTGCGTCACCACATCAGCCCGAACGGCTTTTACCGTGGCCGTAAAGTATTGAAGACCAAGAACGACGAGTAATTTCTGTTCTTGTGATGCAGGTTGAAGGCGGCGCGATGAGTTTTTCTCAGCAGCGCCGTTTTTGTATGTGGAAGGGTGGAATAATTCCCCGCGTCATTTTGAATCACGCCCAATCTGCCTCATAATGTATGGGTTGTAGGCACTGAATCAAAACAATGACAATTAAAATTTCTATTGACTGCATGGGTGGCGATCACGGCCCGTCGGTTACCGTACCTGCTGCTGTTTCATTCGCCAATCGCCAGCCTGAGGCTGAGCTGGTATTGGTTGGTCTCGAAGATGAAATCCGGGCCCAGCTGAAAAAGCACAAGGCCAGCGCCCATCCGCGGCTGTCGGTACTGCACGCATCCGAAGTGGTGACGATGGACGATTCCATCGAAACCGCGTTGCGCCGTAAAAAAGACTCTTCAATGCGTGTCGCCCTGCGTCTGGTCAAGGACGAGCAGGTGCAGGCTTGCGTCTCGGCTGGCAACACCGGCGCCCTGATGGCGGTTTCCCGTTATCTGCTCAAGACTTTGCATGGCGTGGACCGTCCTGCGATCTGTACGCTGCTACCGAATCAAAAAGACCGTCCGACCTACATGCTCGATCTTGGCGCCAACGTCGATTGCGAACCGCAGCATTTGCATCAGTTCGCCTTGATGGGCTCGGCGCTGGTATCCGCCATGGAAGGCAAGCCACGGCCGACCATCGGTTTGCTGAATGTCGGCGAGGAAGATATCAAGGGCAACGAAGTGGTCAAGCTGACCGCTGAATTGCTGCGCGCGGATCATGAAAAGGGCATCCTGAATTTCTATGGCAATGTCGAGGGCAACGATATCTACGAAGGCACCACCGACATCGTCGTCTGCGACGGCTTCGTCGGCAATGTCACGCTCAAGGCATCCGAAGGGCTGGGGCGTTTCGTCAAGATCGTATTGACCACCGAATTCAAGAGCGGCATCCTTAACATGCTGGGCGCCGTGATTGCGAGCGGCGCCATCAAGGCCATCTCGCGCCGCCTCAATCCATCGCGTTATAACGGCGCCAGCCTGCTCGGCTTGCGCGGGCTGGTTTTCAAGAGCCACGGCGGCGCAGACGCCTATGGTTACGAATGGGCCATACAGCGCGCATTCGACGCAGCCAAATATGATGTATTGTCTCGTATTGCGACCACGATTGCGGAGCTGATGCCGCAAGCCGATGCCGCGCCCAAGGCTGCCGAAGCAGGCGTGGGCGAGGGCGCCGGTGAAATCGTCAATACTGAATCAACCCAACAAAAGACAGCATGACTACATTTAGCAAAATTGTCGGTACCGGCAGCTATTTGCCGCCGAAGCGGGTAAGTAATCAAGAACTCACCGAGCAGCTCGCTGCGAAGGGGATTGAAACATCCCATGAATGGATTTTTTCGCGCAGCGGTATCGCTGCCCGCCACTATGCGGAAGCCGATGTGCAATCGAGCGACCTCGCTGTCGCGGCAGCCAGGCAGGCGCTGGACATGGCGCGCATGCAGGCTGACGACATCGACCTGATCATCGTCGCCACCTCGACGCCGGACTATTTCGGCGGCTTTCCGAGCACTGCCTGCGTGGTGCAGCAAAAGCTTGGCATCACCACCGGCGGCGCAGCGTTTGACGTGCAGGCCGTGTGCAGCGGTTTCGTGTATGCGGTATCGATTGCGGACAGTTTCATCAAGTCTGGCGCGCACAAGAATGTGCTGGTGATCGGCACTGAAGTTTTTTCGCGGATCCTGAATTTCGAAGACCGCACCACTTGCGTTCTGTTTGGCGACGGCGCCGGCGCGGTAATCATGACCGGCTCCGCCGAGCCTGGCATCCTGGCTACCAAGCTGCATGCCGATGGCCGCTATAAAGATATTCTTTGCGTACCAGGCAAGGTGAGTTCGGGCGTAGTCGAAGGCAGTGCTTTCTTGTACATGGATGGCCAGGCGGTATTCAAGCTGGCAGTCTCGGTGCTGGAAAAGGTCGCCAACGAAACGCTGCAAATCGCCGGCATGGCGGCGTCCGAGATCGACTGGCTGATCCCGCATCAAGCCAATATCCGCATCATGCAAAGCACAGCCCGCAAACTGGGTCTGGATAACGAGCGCATGGTGGTAACGGTAGATCAGCACGGCAATACGTCGGCGGCATCGATCCCGTTGGCGCTGGACAAGGCAGTGCGCGATGGCCGCGTCAAGCCTGGACAGAATGTCATGATGGAAGGTGTCGGCGGCGGTTTTACCTGGGGCGCCATATTGGCGCGCATGTAAATCAGCTAAGTGCATTGCCATCCACGCGACAGGTTGCACTGTAATCTCCGGTGTCTTCCGGCGTGTTGTTTAATAATAAAATTGATACCCACAGGTTAGGCATGAATAAATTCGCATTCGTTTTCCCGGGCCAGGGTTCGCAGGCCGTTGGCATGTTGAACGGTTTCACCGATAACCCGGTAGTGAAAGACACCGTTGCAGAAGCTTCTGAAGCGCTGCAGTTCGATCTCGGCAAGTTGATTGCCGAAGGACCGAAAGAAGAGCTGGACCTGACCACCAATACGCAGCCGGTCATGCTGACTGCGGCGGTTGCCTGCTACCGTGCCTGGCTGGCGGCGGGCGGCAAAGCGCCGGCGCTGGTGGCTGGTCACAGCCTGGGTGAATATTCGGCGCTGGTGGCCGCCGGCGTGATCGCATTCAAGGATGCCGTGCCGCTGGTGCGTTTCCGCGCGCAAGCGATGCAGCAAGCGGTGCCGGTCGGACAGGGCGGCATGGCGGTTATTCTGGGTTTGTCGGATGAAGACGTACGTGCAGTCTGCGTGGCGGCGGCGCAAGGTGAAATCGTCGAAGCGGTGAATTTCAATGCGCCGGCGCAGGTGGTGATTGCCGGTCATAAGGGCGCGATTGAGCGCGCTTGTGTGGCGGCGAAAGAAAAAGGTGCAAAACGTGCCTTGCCATTGCCGGTATCGGCCCCATTTCATTCCTCGCTGTTGAAGCCGGCTTCGGATCGTCTGCGTGAATACATGCAAGACCTGGTTTTCTCGGCGCCGCAGATAGCCTTGATCAATAATGTCGATGTCGCCATTGTCAGCGATCCGCAAGCTATCAAGGACGCGCTGGTGCGGCAGGCTGCAAGCCCGGTACGCTGGGTGGAAACGGTGCAGAAAATTGCCGCCGAAGGCGTCACCCATGTGGTTGAATGCGGTCCGGGCAAGGTTCTTGCTGGGTTGACCAAGCGTATTAATGACAGCCTGATCGGCGCGATGATTCTCGATCAGGCGTCGCTGGATAACATGTTGGAGGCATACAAGTGAGTCTAGAGAATACAGGTGTACAAGATCTGGCCGGCCAGGTCGCCCTGGTTACCGGCGCTTCGCGTGGCATCGGTCGTGCGATTGCGCTGGAGCTGCTCAAACGCGGTGCCAAGGTGATCGGCACCGCGACCTCGGAAGCCGGCGCCGCCGCCATTACGGAATACATGCAAGCCGGCCGGCCTGGCAATGGCCGCGGCATCGTGCTGAACGTCAATGACGCTCCGGGCTGTGCCGCCGCCGTAGAGCTGATGCAGAAAGAATTTGGCGGTTTGTCGATCCTTGTCAATAATGCAGGCATTACCCAGGATCAGCTGGCGATGCGCATGAAGGACGAAGAGTGGGACGCCGTGATTGCCACCAACCTGACCGCTGTCGCACGTTTGTCGCGCGCCGTCTTGCGTGGCATGATGAAGGCCAAGGCTGGCCGCATCATCAACATCACTTCGGTGGTCGGTTCCGCCGGCAATCCTGGCCAAATGAATTACGCGGCGGCCAAGGCTGGCGTTTCCGGTATGAGCCGGGCGCTGGCGCGCGAAATCGGCAGCCGCAATATCACGGTCAATTGCGTCGCTCCGGGCTTTATCGATACCGACATGACCAAAGACCTGGGCGAGCAGCAAACCGCCGCCTTGCTCCAGCAGATCCCGCTGGGGCGTCTGGGTGCGGCAGAGGATATTGCTGCGGCAGTGGCCTTCCTGGCATCGCCGCAAGCCGGCTACATCACGGGCACCACTTTGCACGTGAATGGCGGCATGTACATGAGTTAAATCGAGCTTTTTCAGGCCTTTTACCAAGGGTCTGTCTTAAGCTTGTTTTAGGCTTGTTTCAGAGTTGAATGTAAGTAGTGGCTATTTAGAAGCTTTTGACATGGTTTAGTTAAAAATTAAAGACTAATGTCGAAAGTAAATTTTCAATGCGCAAACCTGCTAAAATGCGCGCACTTTCTGTAACCTAATGGAGGCATCACATGTCCGATATCGAACAACGCGTTAAAAAAATCGTCGCTGAGCAACTGGGCGTCGCAGAAGCTGACATCAAGATCGAATCGTCGTTTGTCAACGATCTGGGTGCTGATTCGCTCGACACCGTTGAATTGGTGATGGCACTGGAAGATGAGTTCGAAATGGAAATCCCTGACGAACAAGCTGAAAAGATCACTACAGTGCAACAAGCAATCGATTACGCTAAGGCCCACGTCAAGGCAGCCTAAGCAAGCTTTGAATGTATCCAGGAGAACCGCTTGAGCCGCACACGTGAACGCCGCGTTGTGATAACCGGCCTGGGTTGCATTTCACCGGTCGGCAATACTATTGCCGATGCGTGGAATGCGATTATTTCAGGCAAATCGGGTATCGCAACCATCACCAAGTTTGACGCCACTGCTTTTTCCACGCGCTTTGCGGGAGAAGTGAAGGGTTTCAATATCGAAGATTACATTCCGGCCAAAGACGCACGGCATATGGATACGTTTATCCACTATGGCATGGCGGCGGGAATGCAGGCGATGCAAGACAGTGGCCTGGAAGTAACTGAAACTAATGCTGAGCGGATAGGCGTCATCATCGGCTCCGGCATTGGTGGCTTGCCTTTGATCGAAGAAACGCATGCCGAACTGACTAGCCGCGGCCCGCGCCGCATCAGTCCGTTCTTCATTCCGGCGTCGATCATCAACATGATTTCCGGCAATCTGTCGATCAAATACGGTCTGAAAGGACCGAATCTGGCGATAGTCACCGCCTGCACCACGGGCTTGCATTGTATTGGTGCGGCCGGCCGCATGATTCAGTACGGCGATGCCGATGTGATGATTGCCGGCGGTGCGGAATCCAGCGTGTCGCCGTTGGGCGTTGGCGGTTTTGCATCGGCGCGCGCCTTGTCGTCGCGTAACGATGATCCCGCTACCGCTTCGCGTCCTTGGGACAAGGACCGGGACGGTTTCGTATTGGGCGAGGGCGCCGGCGTGCTGGTGCTCGAAGAATACGAACACGCCAAGGAGCGCGGCGCCAAGATCTATGCGGAATTGCTCGGCTTCGGCATGAGCGGCGATGCTTATCACATGACCGCGCCAAGCCTGGACGGCCCGCGCCGTTGCGTTGGCAATGCCTTGCGCGATGCAGGCGTCAACCCTGACGAAGTGCAGTACCTGAATGCGCATGGGACGTCAACGGGGTTGGGCGACAAGAATGAAACGGACGCCATCAAGGCGGCTTTCGGCGATCACGCCTACAAGCTGGTGGTGAATTCCACCAAGTCGATGACCGGGCATTTGTTGGGTGGCGCTGGTGGCCTGGAGTCGGTATTTACCGTCCTGGCTCTGCATAACCAGATTTCACCACCGACAACGAATATCTTCAATCAGGATCCTGAATGTGATCTTGATTATTGTGCAAATATCGCACGGGATATGAAAATCGACATCGCAGTCAAAAACTCATTCGGCTTTGGCGGCACGAATGGCACCCTGGTTTTTGGCAAAATCTGAATTTTTGCAACAGTGCTTTGAACCGGTCTCTCTGGCGACCGGTTCAAAATTCGCTTCAAGTTAGCCATCATGTCGATCGCTCTCTCAGCCGTTGTCAAGCCATCCAGGCTGTTGTTTACCTTGGTAGCAACTGAATGCGCGCTGGTTGGACTGGTAGGCATCCTGATTGCATACGGTAATGTAGGCAATTTGCTATTGCCAGAACGCTTGGCCTTGGCCACACTATGCCTGTTGGCGGCAGCTTACGGCATGCTGCACTTCTATCGAGACCGGCGCACAATTCAAGTCAATATTTCCGCCACCGGCCAAATCCGGATTGCCGAAATTATCGCGCCAATTGCTATAAATGCAAGCCCAGTCTCAATACCGACACCGACACTGATGCTGATGCCTGCAGAATTGCTGCAAGGCACCACCATCTGGTCACATTTACTGTTGCTGCGCCTTCGATTGGCTAGCGGCTCAGTCCGAACAATCGCTATACTGCCTGATTGTGTTTCTAAAGATTCCTTTAGAGTTTTGTCCGTGGCGTGCCGCTGGATTGCGGCACATGCGAACCGTAAGAACGGCGCGGACAAAACAAGGGTCACCGGATTGGCAAATGAATAAGCCGTTCATTGAACTTATGTTATTGCTTACTATCTATGCCCGGGCCCGTATGCACGTCGCAACAAAACAAGGGAATGGGGATTGACGACAGAACGCGAAATTGATCAACTGCTTGTCGAACGCGTTCAGCGTGGCGATAAGAAGGCGTTCGAGCTGCTGGTTATCAAATACCAGCGAAAGCTAATGCGTCTTGTTTCGCGGCTGGTACGCGATCAGGCAGAAGCCGAGGATGTTGTGCAGGAAGCTTTTATCAAGGCTTACCGGGCGCTGCCTCAGTTCAGGGGCGACTCGGCCTTTTACACCTGGCTGTATCGCATTGGTATTAATACTGCCAAGAACTATTTGGTGACCCAAGGCCGCAGGGCGCCGACCTCGACTGAAGCAAATTCAGAAGAAGCAGAAACTTTTGACGACGGCGAGCAACTAAGGGATATAAACACTCCTGAATCTTTGCTGGCCACCAAGCAGATAGCACAAACCGTGAATACTGCAATGGAGGCTTTGCCGGCAGAGCTGCGTACGGCAATCACCTTGCGTGAGATCGAGGGTTTGAGTTATGACGAAATTGCTGAGGCAATGGGGTGTCCGATAGGTACGGTACGCAGTCGGATATTTAGGGCACGGGAAGCTATCGCAGATAAGTTGAGGCCATTGCTGGGTACGGCCATCGACAAACGTTGGTAAAAACGTTGTTAAAAAAAAGATAGTGGTTTTTCGGGAACGAAGGGGTTGGCCAGGTTTTAAGGTGACTTATGAATACCAAAGATATGACCCAAGAGCAGATCTCTGCCTTGGCTGATGGGGAGTTATCCGGCGCCTATGTGGATATGGCGCTGGCGGCCTTGCGTCAAACAGACGGTCGCGACACATGGGATGTCTATCACCAGATAGGCGACATCATGCGTTCGGACGATATGGCGTTGACCATGAGTGCGGGTTTTTCCGCACGCATGTCGGCGTTGCTGGATGCCGAGCCGACGATCATTGCCGCACCTCTGGCCGTCACCATGCAGCCTTCCGAGCAGATCGCTGTCGGCGGCGGCCAGCCTATGCGCGTCGGTGTGATGGGCGGTAGACGCAATATCAAACGCTTTGCCCTGCCGGGCATGGCGGCGGCGGCAGTTGCGGCGGCTGCATTCATCATCTCGCCGCAATTGGCAGTGGTGAGTGGTCCGGCCCAAGGCCCGGCCCAGGCATCTGCAGTGGTGGCGACGCCGCAACTGGCCCTGGCGTCCTCCGCTGGCGACGTTCGTGTCATGACGCACGCCGGAGAAGTGTTGCGTGATTCGCGGATGGATGAATATCTATCGGCGCATCAGCGTTTCTCTCCTTCCCTCTATAGTGCTGCGCAATACGCACGGCCAGCCAAATTTGCACCTGATGCTGATAACTAATATGCGGCAGACGCGAGGGCAGACGCGATTTTTGCTAGGAGTTTTGCTGTCGTTCATGATAGTGCTTTCCGCCCAGGCGGAAGGTCCGGATGCCGGAAATGCAGCGGCAAATGCCGCTGACAAGCAGGATGCGCAAGCTTTGCTGAAAAAAATTCAGTCGGCGGCGCAAAAGTTGAATTATTCCGGCACCTTCATTTATCAACAGGCGAATCAGATACGGACTTCACGTATTACGCATGTGCTCGAAGGCCGCAATGAAATAGAAAAACTGGAAATCCTCGACGGTCAGCCGCGCGAGTATATCCGGCGCAATGAAGACGTCACCGGCTACATGCCGGAGACGAAAACCAAGATCGTCGAGAAGCGCGTCACCCAGGATGGTTTTCCTGCCATCCTGGCGGCGCTGCCGTCGGACTTGAGCGATTACTACAATATAAAAATGGGCGAGACCGGACGCGTTGCCGGTTTCGATTGCCAGGCTGTGCTGCTGGAGCCGAAGGACAACATGCGCTACGGTTACAAGCTGTGGGCGGAAAAGAATTCCGGCTTGCTGCTGCGCGCGCAGACCTTGAACAGCAAGAATGAAATCATCGAACAGATTTCGTTTACCCAGATTGGCATCGGCAATGTCGACCACCGCAGCCTGAAACCGAGTTTTGGCAATACCAATACCTGGCATACGGAAAGCAATGTCATCAATCCGGCCAATCTGAACGAGTGGACTGTCACCGGCATGCCTGCCGGTTTCAAGAAAGTACGCGAACTCAAGCGCATGGTGATGGACGCGCCGCCGCCGGCCGCCAAGAGCAGCGCCGGCGCGCCGCAACCGGCAGCGCGGCGCGAAGTGTCGCAATTGATTTTTTCGGATGGACTGGTGGCGATTTCGATCTTCATCGAACCGGGCAGCCAAAGTCGTACCGAGGGCTCCTTGCAACAGGGAGCGCTGAATATCGTTGGCAAGCGGCAGGGCGATTACTGGTTGACGATTGTTGGCGACGTGCCGCCGGCGGCAATGAGGCAGGTGGCGAATTCGATTGAACTCAAAAACAAATAAAATTTTATGACTATGAAAATGCCGGCTCCGTTTCGTGGTGTTATATCTGCAATGGCAGTCACTGCGACGGCAGCTTTTTTTGTTCCCGCCATGGTTGGCGTCGGACCCCAGGCAATCGCCGCTCCGGTGGCCGGCTTGCCGGACTTTACCGACATCGTTGAAAAAACCGGTCCTGCCGTAGTCAATATCCGCACCACTGAAAAAGTCAAGACCGGCTCCGGCCAAGGTGATTCCGGCGACCCTGGCGACGACGAGATGCAAGAATTTTTCCGTCGCTTCTTCGGCGTCCCGGTGCCCAATGTACCGCGGCCGCAAGTCCCTGGCCAGCGTGGCCGCAAGGCTGATCCCAAGGCGCAGGAAGAAGTGCCGCGCGGGGTTGGTTCCGGCTTCGTGATTTCCGCCGACGGTTATGTGATGACCAACGCGCACGTGATCGACGGCGCCAGCGAAGTCTATGTCACCCTGACCGACAAGCGTGAATTCAAGGCCAAGGTGATCGGCGCCGATACCCGCAGCGACGTGGCCTTGCTAAAAATCGACGGCAGCAATCTGCCGCGCCTGACGATGGGCGATTCCGACAAGATCAAGGCGGGCGAATGGGTGCTGGCGATCGGCTCGCCATTCGGTCTGGAAAACACCGTTACCGCCGGCATCATTTCGGCCAAGGCGCGCGACACCGGCGATTACCTGCCGCTGATTCAAACCGATGTGGCGGTGAATCCCGGCAATTCCGGTGGTCCGCTGATCAATATGCGCGGCGAAGTAGTCGGCATCAATTCGCAAATCTACAGCCGCTCCGGCGGTTTCATGGGGATTTCGTTTGCGGTCCCTATCGACGAAGCGATGCGCGTCTCGGACCAGCTGAAAACCTCGGGCAAGGTTACCCGTGGCCGTATCGGCGTGCAAATCGGCGAAGTCACCAAGGATGTGGCTGAATCGCTGGGCTTGCCAAAGGCGGAAGGCGCACTGGTGGCGCGGGTCGAGCCGGATGGTCCTGCCGCCAAGGCGGGCTTGCAGGCCGGCGACATCATCTTGAAATTCAACGGTACGGCGATCGAGAAGGCCAATGATCTGCCGCGTCAGGTCGGCAATACCAAGCCCGGCGCGCGCGGCACCATCAGTGTCTGGCGCAAGGGCAGCAGCCGCGACTTCCCGATCATGATCACGGAACTGGCCGCCGATAAAGTCGCTACGGACGACGATGCCAAGCCGAAGAAAGAGCAGCAGGTAGCGAATGCGCTCGGCCTGATCGTCAGCGATTTGAACGACGCCAAGAAGAAAGAGCTAGGCGTGGAAGGCGGAGTGCTGATCGAGTCGGCCGAGGGCAGCGCGGCGCGGGTCGGCCTGCGCACCGGCGACGTGGTGCAGCGCCTGAACAATACCGATATCAAGGATACCAAACAGTTCAACGCTCTGGTGACCAAGCTGGAGCCGAAGAAAATGGCGGTGCTGCTGGTGCGCCGTGGTGAATCATCGCAATTCGTGCCGCTGCGTCCGGGCAGCTGATGTAGCCGGTGTTGTTTGCCAGAAGCTGCAGATCGTCCGGATCTGCAGCTTTTTGTTTTCCAGGGACGCTCTGTTTAAAAGCCTGAACGCATGTCGACACCGCATTTCACTTTATATAGCCGCTCTTATTGCCATCTCTGCGAAGACATGCTGCAGGCATTGCTGGCGTTAAGGGCTGCCGATGAGGGCGATGCGGGCTGGTTTACTGTCGATGTGATCGATGTCGACGCCGATCCCGGGCTGGTGGCGAAATACGATGAACTGGTGCCGGTGCTGACGGGCAATAAAAATGGGCAGGAAGCGATGCAGCTTTGCCACTATTTTCTTGACCAGGAATCGGTGAATCGCTTTTTGAATGACTGATTATTGTATTATTGATAATAATTGGTGTTCATTTTCTATAACTGCCATGTGGCAATGTCTCAAGCCTTTGATTTGTCGGTTTTTCCCCTCTGAAATCCGGTAAAATGGCGGCACTGAATAACCTGTCATAAAAGGCGCTCGCCTGGGCGGCATTAATGCTTAGCCCGGCTCAGAGCGCCTTTTTTGTAATCGCGTCTGTCAATGAACAACATCCGTAACTTCTCCATCATCGCCCACATCGACCACGGTAAATCTACCCTGGCGGACCGTATCATCCAATCTTGCGGCGGCTTGTCCGATCGCGAAATGGGGGCGCAGGTACTCGACTCGATGGATATCGAGCGCGAGCGCGGCATCACGATCAAGGCCCAGACCGCAGCGCTGTCGTACAAGGCACTGGATGGCCAGATCTACAACCTGAACCTGATCGACACCCCCGGTCACGTCGACTTCAGCTATGAAGTCAGTCGTTCGCTGTCGGCCTGTGAAGGCGCGTTGCTGGTGGTCGACGCCTCGCAAGGCGTGGAAGCGCAGACTGTGGCCAACTGCTACACCGCGCTCGACCTTGGCGTGGAAGTGGTGCCGGTGCTGAACAAGATCGACTTGCCTTCCGCCGATCCGGATAACGCCATCGCCGAAATCGAAGACGTGATCGGCATCGATGCCCATGACGCGGTGCATTGCTCTGCCAAGACCGGCCTCGGCGTGCGTGAAGTGCTGGAATCGCTGATCGTCAAAGTGCCGCCGCCGAAGGGTGATCCTGATGCGCCTCTGCAAGCGCTGATTGTCGATTCCTGGTTCGATAACTACGTCGGCGTCGTGATGCTGGTGCGTATCAAGAACGGCACGTTGCGTCCCAAGGACAAGATCCTGCTGATGGCCACCGGCTCCCAGCATCTGACCGAAAGCGTCGGTGTATTCACGCCTAAGTCGCAGTCGCGCGATTCGCTTTCCGCGGGCCAGGTCGGCTTCATCATCGCCGGCATCAAGGAGTTGAAAGCAGCCAAGGTTGGCGATACGGTAACCCTTGCTACCAGGCCTGCCGCCGAAGCGCTACCCGGTTTTAAAGAAGTGCAGCCACAAGTGTTTGCCGGCTTGTTCCCGGTCGAATCCAATCAATACGATGCGCTGCGCGACTCGCTGGAAAAACTCAAGCTGAACGACGCTGCCTTGCAATACGAACCTGAAGTCTCGCAGGCGCTGGGCTTCGGCTTCCGCTGCGGCTTCCTCGGTTTGCTGCATATGGAAATCGTCCAGGAACGGCTCGAACGCGAGTTCGACATGGACCTGATCACCACCGCGCCTACCGTGATCTACGAAGTGGTGAAGCGCGATGGCACCATCATGCTGGTGGACAATCCGTCGAAGATGCCCGACCCGTCCAATATTGAAGAAGTGCGCGAGCCGATCGTCACCGTCAATTTGTATATGCCGCAAGAGTATGTGGGTTCGGTGATCACGCTGTGCACCCAGAAACGCGGCCAGCAGATCGACATGAGCTACCACGGCAAGCAGGTCAAGCTGACCTATGAAATCCCGATGGCCGAGGTGGTGCTGGATTTCTTCGACCGCCTGAAATCGACCTCGCGCGGCTACGCCTCGATGGATTACGAATTCAAGGAATACCGTTCGGCCGACGTGGTCAAGGTCGACATGCTGATCAACAGCGAAAAAGTCGACGCCCTGGCAATCATTGTCCACCGCGCCAACAGCCAGTACCGCGGCCGCGCCGTCGCCGCCAAGATGCGCGAACTGATTCCACGGCAGATGTTCGACGTGGCGATCCAGGCAGCCATCGGCGCCAATATCATTTCGCGTGAAAACGTCAAGGCGCTACGCAAGAACGTGCTCGCCAAATGCTACGGCGGCGATATCAGCCGTAAACGCAAACTGCTGGAAAAGCAGAAGGCCGGTAAAAAACGCATGAAACAGGTGGGTTCCGTCGAGATCCCGCAAGAGGCATTCCTGGCAATCTTACAAGTGGATGAAAAATGACATTGCAATCAATCTTAGGAAATTTCGCATTAATCCTGTTTGTCTTGACGATTGTTACTGGCGTCATCTGGTTTTTTGACCGCTTCTATCTGAGCAAACAACGGCGCGCCAAGGCCGACGCGGCGCTGGCCGAATTCGATGCGCGCAACGCCAAGTTGAGCGCCGACGGCATCAAGCTGGAAAACAGTGGACGCGCGGCGCTGGAATCCGACCTCTTGCGCCAGCCGACCTGGGTTGAATATTCGGGCAGCTTTTTCCCGGTGATCGCGATGGTGTTCTTCTTGCGCTCGTTCTTGTACGAGCCGTTCAAGATTCCCTCCAGTTCGATGGTGCCGACCTTGCTGGTGGGCGACCTGATTCTGGTGAATAAATTCACTTACGGTATCCGTCTGCCGATCATCAATAAAAAAGTGATCGAGGTGAATAATCCGCAGCGCGGCGATGTGATGGTGTTCAAATATCCGAAGGATATGTCGCTCGACTACATCAAACGCGTGGTTGGGGTGCCCGGTGATAAAATAACTTACCAAAACAAGCGCTTAACAATTAATGGTCAAGCTCTTTCTTATGCGCCGTTGCCGGATTACCTGAATGAAGACAGCCTGGATTACTCGCAGCAGTACACGGAGAACTTGTCAAACAAGCAGCATTTGATCGCAGTGCGTAGCAGCCGACCACCGATTTCGCTGGAAGGGGTGATGGATTTCCCTAACAAGGACGCCTGTTCCTATAATCCGGAAGGTTTCACCTGTACAGTTCCTGCTGGAAATTATTTCATGATGGGGGATAATCGGGATAACAGCGAAGACAGTCGCTATTGGGGATTTGTGCCGGATGAGAATATTGTCGGAAAGGCATTTCTGGTCTGGATGAACCTGGGTAATTTCAAGCGTATTGGTACTTTATTCAAATAACTTTAACTAAGTCTAAGATGGAGTCAGGGATGACAAGAATGTCCGGAGCACCACGGAAGCAGCAAGGCATCACATTATTTGGCTTGATCGTAATTTTGGCGATATTAGGTTGTATCGGCGTGCTGATTGCCAAGGTAACCCCGACCACGATCGAATATTTCTCGATCAAAAAGGCAATCGCCAGCGCCAGGACTGCCGGCACCACGGTGCAGGAAATCCAGAATGCGTTTAACAAGCAGGCTGAAGTGGGCTACATCGATGCAATTGCAGGCAAAGACCTGGAAATCACCAAGAATGGCGACGATATCCAGATCAGTTTTGCGTACCAGAAGAAAATCCCGCTGGTCGGACCGGTCAGCTTGCTGATTGACTATGCCGGCAGCACCGCCAAGCCTTAAGGTAGTTTGTAGTCGATCAACAGCAGCAGACGACGACAGCACGTGTCGACGAAAAAAATGGATCTCATGTTATTGCAAAATCGGCTAGGCCACACGTTTAAAGATGCTAGCTTGTTACAGCAGGCCTTGACGCATCGCAGCCATAGCACCTTGCATAACGAACGGTTGGAGTTCCTCGGCGATTCGATCTTGAACTGTGTCGTCGCCTCCTTGCTGTTTGATCGCTATACCAAGATCGATGAAGGCGATTTGTCGCGCGTGCGGGCCAACCTGGTCAAGCAGCAGTCGCTGTATGAAATCGCGCAAAGGCTGGAATTGTCGCAATTCCTGCGCCTGGGCGAGGGTGAGCTGAAGTCCGGCGGTTTTCGCCGGCCTTCGATCCTGGCCGATACGCTGGAGGCCTTGTTCGGCGCCATTTTCCTGGATGCCGGCTTCGATGCCGCACGGGATGTGATTCGCGCCCTGTATATTCCGATCCTCGATACGGTCGATCCCAAGACCTTGGGCAAGGATGCCAAGACGCTATTGCAAGAATACCTGCAAGGAAAGAAAATCGCTTTGCCGCAATACAACGTGGTGGCGACCCACGGCGCTGCGCACAATCAGGAATTTGAAATTGAATGCCTGGTGCCTAAACTGGATATCCAGGTATTCGGCAGCGGCGGCAGCCGTCGCGCCGGCGAGCAGGCTGCGGCCAAGCTGGCGCTGGAAGCGGTGCAAAAGTCCTTTGTCAAAGTACCCGGGGCAGCCAAAAAAGCCAAGCCGCGTACGGCGCAATTGAAATTGAGCGGCATTGCAACGATTCAACCGGATGCGCCGGCAGCGCCTGAAATGACGAAGGATGAAGCCGTGGCGGCCAAACCGGCCGTTGTGGCCAAGGACAAGGTTGTCGCTGAAGCACCGGCGTTGAAGGCGACTGCCAAAGCGCACGTCGCGGCGGCCAACGGCAGCGCCGAAACGGCCGCTGCGTCCAAGCCAAATTCTCCTGCTACAGAAACCGTTGTTGCGGCAGCCAATGCTGTCACAGCTGTAACCGCCCCTAATGCAACACCTCACACTACGAGTAAATCGAAAACCGCATGACAGACTCTACCCCCCAGGCATCGACCGCAGCAACGCCGGCAGCTGATTTTCGTTGCGGCTATATCGCGATTGTCGGTCGCCCCAACGTAGGCAAGTCGACCCTGATGAACGAACTGATCGGGGCCAAGGTCAGTATTACCTCGCGCAAGGCGCAAACCACGCGGCATCGGATCACCGGCATCCAGACCATCGCCGATACCCAATTCGTGTATGTCGATACGCCGGGCTTCCAGACCCGGCACTCGAATGCGCTGAACAAGACGCTGAACCGCACCGTGACCACTACGCTGACTGCGGCTGACGTCATCCTGTACATCATCGAAGCCGGTACCTTCGGCCCGGCCGACCAGCAAGTGATGGCTTTGTTGCCGGCCAACGTGCCTTGCATCCTGGTCATCAACAAATCTGACCGCGTCAAGGACAAGGCCGTGCTGCTGCCGTTTGCCCAGAAAGTCGCCGCCATGCGCGACTTTGCCGCGGTGGTGCCGGTATCGGCCAAGCTGCGTTTCCAGCTGGATAACCTGCAAGGCGAAATCCGCAAGTATTTACCGGCGAATCCGCCGATGTTCGGCGAAGACGACATTACCGACCGCAGCGAGAAATTCCTCGCGGCCGAAATCGTCCGTGAAAAAGTATTCCGTTTTGTTGGCGATGAACTGCCTTACACCAGCACCGTCCTGATCGAAAAATTCGAGCTGGAAGGTAATCTGCGCCGTGTGTTCGCTGCGATCCTGGTGCAGCGCGATACCCACAAATCCATGGTGATCGGCCAGAAAGGCGCGCGCCTCAAAGATATTTCCACTCAGGCGCGGCTGGATATGGAGCGCCTGTTCGGCGGTCCGGTCTACCTGGAAATCTGGGTCAAGGTCAAATCGGGCTGGGCCGATAACGAAGCCGGATTGCGCGCCTACGGTTACGAGTAAATCAAACCCAAACCCGACGCAAACTCCACGCGAACCCTACGCCACACATGAACGCGATCATCGCTGATGCCGACGCCGATGCAGAACAATCGCTGCCGGAAGATGCCACTGTCCTGATCAGCGTCGCTCCCGGCCCGGCTACCGCTACCGCTACCGCAGCCCCCAAGCGGCGGCCGCGGATGCCGGAAAGAGATACCCGCGTCACAGCCCAGCCCGGCTTCGTACTGCACAGTTATCCGCATCGCGAAACCAGTCTCATCATTGATGTCTTTACGCGCGATTATGGCCGCATCGCCCTGGTCGCCAAGGGCGCCAAGCGTCCCATGTCAAAGTTGCGCGGCGTACTGCAAACCTTTCAGCCGCTGTCGCTGAGTTGGAGCGGTAAATCGGAAATCCGCACCTTGATCGCCGCCGAATGGGTTGGCGGTCTGTTGCCGCTGGAAAAATCGGCGCTGCTGTGCGGCTTCTACCTGAATGAGCTGCTGGTGAAGTTGGTGGCGCGCGATGATCCGCACGCCGCATTGTTCGCTCACTACGTCACCACGCTCAACCAGTTGGCGCATCTGGAGCCGGCGCCTATCGTCTTGCGCCAGTTCGAAAGAGCGCTGCTCAAGCAGACCGGCGTCGCCGGCGATTTCACCCGTTGCACCGTCAGCCGCCAGCCGGTCGACCCTGCCGAAAGCTACGTGGTCGATCCCGAACGCGGCCCGCGCGTTGCGCGAGCCGCCGATTCCTGGCCCCGGGTCAGCGGCAAGACCCTGCTGGACATGGAGCGCGAAGATTACAGCGATGCCGCCACCCAGGCGCAGAGCAAGGTGTTGATGCGCTTCTTGCTGGCCCACCATCTGGGTGGCGCGCCATTGAATACACGACAGATCCTGATCGATCTGATGCAGTTGTAATTCCGTTTGCATTGCCATCGCGCCAGAATTGATGCAATCTTGATTCCTGATAAACCCACCTGTCACCTGAGCATCCGATGAGCTATCTCAATCCAACATCGTCGATCATCGACCTTGGCATCAATATCGATCACGTCGCCACCCTGCGCAATGCGCGCGGCACCACCTATCCGGACCCGTTGCAAGCGGCTTTGCAGGCGGAAGAGGCGGGCGCCGACGCCATCACTTTGCATTTGCGTGAAGACCGTCGCCACATTCGCGATGCGGATGTGGAAGCGATCCGTCCGCAACTGCGGACGCGCATGAACCTGGAAGCGGCCGTCACCCAGGAAATGATCGATTTTTCCTGCAAGATCAAACCGCAGGATTCTTGCCTGGTGCCGGAGCGTCGTCACGAACTGACCACCGAAGGCGGCCTCGACGTGGTGAAATATTTTACCCAGGTGCAAGCCGCAGTACGCCAGTTGCAAGGCGAGGGTATCCGCGTCAGCCTGTTCATCGATCCTGAAGCGGATCAGATTCAAGCAGCGGCGGAAGTCGGCGCGCCGGTGATCGAATTGCACACCGGCCGTTACGCCGAAGCGCACGATGAAAAAGAGCAGCAGAGCGAGCTGGAGCGGGTGCGGCGCGCCGTGCAAGAAGGCGTGCGGCGCGGCCTCAAGGTGAATGCCGGCCACGGCCTGCATTACACCAACGCCCAGGCGATCGCGGCGATTCCCGATATCGCTGAACTGAACATCGGCCATGCCATCGTGGCGCATGCGGTGTTCGTCGGCTGGAAAGCGGCGGTCAGTGAAATGAAGGCGCTGATGGTGAAAGCGCGTCTCTGCAAATAAAGAGGTTCGTAATGATTTATGGCATCGGCACCGACATCATCCAGATCCCCCGCATAGCGGCGGCGTTGCAGCGTAACGGCGACCGTTTTGCGCAGAAGATCCTGGGACCGCAAGAGATGGAAAAATACCTGCAGCGCAAAGCCAAGGTGGAAGCGCGCGGGATCCGTTTCCTGGCGACGCGCTTTGCTGCCAAGGAAGCGTTTTCCAAGGCGCTTGGACTGGGAATGAAAATGCCGATGACTTGGCGTGCGATGCAGACCTTGAATGCGCCCGGCGGCAAGCCGATCGTGGTGGTCAATCCCGCGCTGGAAGAATACATGCAAGAGAAGGGTTTGACCGCGCAGGTATCGATCACCGATGAAGTGGAGTACGCGGTGGCATTTGTCATTGTGGAGAAAAAATGAGCAGTGGTTTGAATGATTTGAGTGATTTGACAAGTGGGCATACCGTAGAAAAGCAGATGTTCGGCCCGGTCATGCTGGATGTGGTCGGCACCGAGTTGAGCGCGGACGATATCCGTCGCATCCGGCACCCGCTGACCGGCGGCGTGATTTTATTTACCCGCAATTACCGGGATCGCGCCCAGCTCACGGCGCTGACTGCCGCGATCCATGCGGCGCGTCCGGGCATATTGATCGCGGTCGATCACGAAGGTGGCCGCGTCCAGCGTTTCCGCACTGATGGCTTTACCCGCCTGCCGGCCATGCGTGTTCTGGGCCGGCAATGGGACAGCGATGTGCTGGCGGCCACCAAGGCGGCCACCGCGGTCGGCTTCGTGCTGGCCAGCGAGCTGCGCGCCTGCGGCGTCGATTTGTCGTTTACGCCGGTGCTCGATCTCGATTATGGCGGCTCCACGGTCATCGGCGAACGCGCTTTTCATCGCGACCCGCGTGTCGTGACCTTGCTGGCAAAGAGCCTGAACCACGGCCTGGCGCTGGCCGGCATGGCCAATTGCGGCAAGCATTTCCCCGGCCACGGTTTTGTCGAAGGCGATTCGCATCTGTCTCTGCCAATCGACGAGCGTAGCCTGGAGCAGATCATGGAGCAAGATATCAAGCCCTACGACTGGCTGGGCATGAGCCTGGCGGCGGTGATGCCGGCGCACGTGATCTATTCCAAGGTGGACAAGCACTCGGCTGGATTTTCAAAAAAATGGCTGGACATCCTGCGCCAGGATATCGGCTTCGACGGCGTCATCTTCAGCGACGACCTCAGCATGGAAGCCGCAGGTTCCGCCGGCGGCGTGCTGGATGGCGCCAGGGCGGCGCTGAAAGCGGGTTGCGACGTCGTCTTGATCTGCAATTCGCCGGACAAGGCGGATCAACTGCTGGCCGGACTGAACATTGCAACTGACGACCACCAGGCCGTAGTCTCGCGCGCCCGTCTCGCCGTACTGGCGCCGCAAACCGCAGCGCTCGACTGGCAAGCCTTGCAAGCCGACACGCGCTACTTGGCCGCCAAGGCATTGGTGCAGTCGTTGCTGCCATGATGCGCGTGAAAAGACACCGGACCCATGACCGAAGCTGAAACTCCCGATCCGCGCGCGGTGGTGCTGGAGACCGTCGCCAAGTTGCCGAACCTGCCCGGCGTGTATCGCTATTTCGATGCTGCCGACAATATTCTGTATGTCGGCAAGGCGCGCGATCTGAAGAAGCGCGTCTCCAGTTATTTCCAGAAAAACCTGGCCAGCCCGCGCACCGCCTTGATGGTGGAGCGTATCGCCCGGCTGGAGACCACGGTCACGCGTAGCGAAGCCGAGGCCCTGATCCTGGAAAGCAACCTGATCAAGTCTTTGCAGCCGCGCTACAACATCCTGTTTCGCGACGATAAATCCTATCCCTACCTGAAGATCAGCGGCCAGGAAACGCCGCGCATGGCCTACTATCGCGGCGCCGTCGATAAAAAGAACCAGTACTTCGGTCCCTTTCCGAACGCCTGGGCGGTCAAGGAGTCGATGCAGATTTTGCAGAAGGTTTTCCTGTTGCGGACTTGTGAAGATAGTGTTTTCGCCAATCGCACCCGGCCATGCCTGTTGCATCAGATCCAGCGCTGTAGCGCACCATGCGTCAACCTGATCAGCCGCGAAGATTACCTGATCGATGTCGATAACGCCGCCAAATTCTTGCGCGGCCGGCAGACGGAAGTGTTGTCTGCATTGGAAAAAAAGATGCACGCCTATGCGGATGAGCTGAAGTTCGAACAGGCCGCCGGCGTGCGCAACCAGATTACTTCGCTGTCGCGTGTGCTGCACCAGCAAAGCATGGAAACCGTGGGCGACAGCGATATCGACATCATCGCCGTCATCGTCCAGGGCGGGCGCGCCTGCGTCAACCTGGCGATGGTGCGCGGCGGCCGCCATCTGGGCGACCGCGCATATTTTCCGAGCCATGTCGATGGCGCCTTGTCCAGTCCGGACGAGGTCGCCGGCGCTTCGATCGAGGTGGCGGTGCTGAGGGCGTTTTTGGCGCAGCATTACATCGACATGTTCATCCCCGGCACCCTGATCCTGAATACCGAATTTGACGAACCCGCTCTGATGGTGGCGCTGATGGAGCAGTGCGGTCACCGCATCAACCTGCTGTTCCAGCCGCAAGGGCAGCGCCGGCAATGGCTGGAGATGGCGCACAAGGGCGCGGAAATTTCGCTCGCCAGGTTGTTGTCGGAGCAGGGCTCGCAACAAGCCAGGACGCGGGCGCTGGTCGAGGTGCTCGGGCTTGAAGTCGACGATATCGACAGCCTGCGCGCCGAGTGTTTCGACATCAGCCATACCTCCGGCGAGGCGACCCAGGCATCGTGCGTGGTGTTCCATCACCATGCAATGCAAAACGGTGAATACCGGCGCTATAACATCAAGGACATCACCCCTGGCGACGATTACGCGGCGATGCGCCAGGTGCTGATGCGGCGCTACGAAAAGGTGGCGAACGGCGACGGCGTCATGCCCGATATCGTCCTGATCGACGGCGGCAAGGGGCAGGTGGAGATGGCGCGCCAGGTGCTGGCCGAACTGGGGCAGGATATCAGTCTGATCGTCGGCGTCGCCAAAGGGGAAGGGCGTAAGGTCGGGCTGGAAACGCTGATCTTTGCCGACGGCCGCGCCGCGCGCGAACTGGGGAAGGAGTCCGCCGCCCTGATGTTGATTGCGCAGATCCGCGACGAGGCGCATCGCTTCGCCATCACAGGCATGCGCGCCAAACGCGCCAAGGCGCGCCAGAGTTCACGCCTGGAAGAGATAGAAGGCATAGGCGCCAAACGCCGTCAGAAACTGCTGGCCCGCTTCGGCGGTTTGCGCGGTGTGGCGGACGCCAGCATTGAAGATATCGCTTCCGTCGAGGGTATTTCGCGGCAGCTGGCCGAGGAAATCTATCGTCAACTGCATTGAGCCTGGTGTTGCAATTGCGGTAGAGCTTGTTGCTTTTGCAGGTTTTGTTTCCCAACTGCGCCATACTCCTAGATAATTAGAATATGGACAGCGGGTTCCTTGCCAATAAAACTATTTATGCCTTTTTATGCCCATTAATATTCCGATTCTACTGACCTGGTTGCGAGTTGCATTGATCCCGTTGGTGGTCGGGGTTTTCTATCTTCCCGATCTTGGTTTTTCTACCTTGCAGGTAATGGGAATTGCATCGACCATTATTTTTATCGTCGCCGCGGTGACCGACTGGTTCGATGGTTTCCTGGCGCGGCGCTGGAACCAGACCTCGGCCTTTGGCGCTTTTCTCGATCCGGTCGCCGACAAGCTGATGGTCGCCGGCGCCTTGCTGGTGCTGGTGCATCTGGGACGGGTCGATCCGATCATCGCGTTTGTGATCATCGGCCGCGAGATCGCCATCAGCGCCTTGCGCGAATGGATGGCGCAAATCGGCGCGTCGAAATCGGTCGCGGTCAGCTCCATCGGTAAAATTAAAACCACCGCACAGATGGTGGCAATCCCAATGTTGTTGTATTATGGCGTTCTGCTCGGCATCGATACCCGTTTCTGGGGGCAGGTGCTGTTGTACATAGCGGCAGTGCTTACCGTCTGGTCCATGTTTTACTATTTGCGTAAAGCTTGGCCTCTGATCAAAGAGAGCACGGCTGCAAGCGGCGAAAACAACAAGCAGTGAAGTAAAAGTCGGTGATTTGAAAAAAAGTTAATTAAAATCTTTCAAATTCATTGACAAACTCTGTAGATCAACTATAATGTCGTCTCTGTAGTTGATGTAGAAATGGCGTAGTAAAAAGAAACAAAATGCGGGAGTAGCTCAGTTGGTAGAGCGCAACCTTGCCAAGGTTGAGGTCGAGAGTTCGAGCCTCTTCTCCCGCTCCAGATTCAAAAAAAGGAAGCTGGTAAAGCTTCCTTTTTTTATTAAGTGTGAACGATGTATTGGTTGTAGAAGGTAATACACCAATATTGATTTAGTCTTTGGCGCAACACCCCTGGCGGGGTAGCAAAGTGGTTATGCAGCGGCCTGCAAAGCCGTTTACGCCGGTTCGATCCCGACCCCCGCCTCCAAAAACTCCTTACGCGGGAGTAGCTCAGTTGGTAGAGCGCAACCTTGCCAAGGTTGAGGTCGAGAGTTCGAGCCTCTTCTCCCGCTCCAAATGCCAGGCAAGGAAGACGATGATCTCTTCCTTGCCGGTTCAGTAAAAAAATCCCACCTTGATTTTTCTCCTGATGTGCAACGTGGTGTTTTCACGTCTGCATGATTGTCCTGGAGTCGCCACCATCTGACATGTCGTGACACTTTCGTTTTCCTTGCAGGAACCGATACAAGAGTAGATTCACCTTACGCCGAGGCCACTTTCCAGATAGGACTGGGTTTCGGGAGTCTTCTCCTTTATCGGTAAGGAATGCTGGCATCCGCAGCATTTTTTGAGCGAAGCCGTATTCTGTCGAAGAGCCGATAAACGAGTAGATTCACCCTTACGCCGGGGCCACTTTCCAGATAGGACTGGGTCTCGGGAGTCTTCTCTTTTATCGGTAAAAATGCTGGTGTCCGCGGCATTGTTTTCGAGCGCGACAGGTTTTTTTTGAAGAGCCGATAAACGAGTAGATTCACCTTACGCCGGGGCCACTTTCCAGATAGGACTGGGTCTCGGGAGTCTTCTCCTTTATCGATAAAAAATGCAGGCGGCAGCCGGCTTTTCTCAAAACGCTGCAGCACGATTCCCGTGCTCTGAATCAGCGCCGGATTTTATATAAACATTGCGACTTAAATATTGTCGCATAAATAGATTATTATATCGCTGTGTCCAACAATGGAGGCAGCGATGCGTAAATTGCAAATTGACGATGCAGAAGTGATGCGCGTGGCAATACAACAAGAGATCGAGCGTTCGGATGAATCGCGCTACGATCATCGTCTTCACGGGGTATTGCTGGTGGCGAGTGGGCATTCTTGCGGCGCTGTCGCTGATTTGTTCGCCGAAGATGTGCGGACGATTCAGCGTTGGGTTCGGCGCTTTGAGCAACAGGGTTTCGAAGGGTTGCGCGATGGCGAGCGTCCCGGGCGGCCACGTGGTTTGGACGAGAGGCAATGGAAGGCGCTGGCTAAAGATCTGCGCCACAATCCGCGTGAATTTGGACTTGAGCAGAATCTGTGGGACGGGAAGATTCTCGGCGAACACATTAAGACGCGCTACGGCGTGACGCTCGGAGTACGTCAGTGTCAGAGAGTGTTTGGCCAGATGGGATTTCGTCTGCGCAAACCGCGGCCACAAGTCGCGCAATCCGACCCGATGAAGGTTGCTGCGGTAAAAAAAACTGCGCCGTCTGGCAAGGCGCAAGGACATTGAGTTATGGAGTCTCGACGAATGCCATTTCCAACAGCACGGTTCCCGCCTTCGGATGTGGGTGCCGCCCGAAATCAAGGATCCGGTCTTGCAACATGCGCCCACCCGCAAGTCAGTCGCTTGCTTTGGTGCCGTGAGTTTAACCACCGGCAAGTTCGTCAGAGAAATATGCAAGGTATTCAATGCTGAAACCTTCAAGGACTTCCTCAAGAAATTGCTGCGACACCGTTCTCGCAACAAGCGCATGGTGGTCGTGCTGGACAACGCCCGCTACCACCACGCCGTGTTACTTGCGCCATTCCTGCGCAAGTACCGCGGCGTACTGCAACTATTGTTCTTGCCGCCGTACAGTCCGCAACTCGCGCCGATAGAACGTGTTTGGAAACTTGTTCGCCGCATCGCTACGCACAACCGATATTTCGCTACGCTT
>NZ_JBDTCG010000038.1:0-13668 GCF_039923675.1 Collimonas sp. | reverse complement strand
CGCAAGGGAGGGCGCAAGCGGAAAATGACCGATAGCAAAATCGGGTCAGCCAGGAAACTGCTGGCCAGCGGCGTACCGCCGCGTGACGTAGCCAAGAACCTGGGCGTGTCCGTGCCAACTCTGTACCACTGGATTCCTGCGTCCTCGCATTCTTAACGTGCTTTATTTTCCGTTTCCTGAAGCGACCCCTAAAAAGCTGGGAAGTGAAACAGAGGATCATCCAGCCGCTGGGCCAGCAGCCTTTGTACATTTGCGGCGAAGCTTATTCCGATGCGCAGGGCTGGGTAGAGGGGGCGCTACAGACGGCAGACATGATGCTGGCGAAATTCGGGCTGGAAGCATTGAAGAAGCGCTAGTGCATCAGCAGGTGGAAGCAGAGAAGCCCGGCAACCGCCGGGCTTTTTTAACAGGGTCCATTTTGCATGAACCTGTAACCTATCTGAATCCGGTGATCCCGAGCTGGCCGTAGAATTGCGCCAATTGGGCTGCATCGTTGGCGAACCAGCCGGCAAGCCAATCGTGGTAGAGCCCGGCAGCTTCTGCGGGAGACGCCGAGCCGGCCAGCACGGCGCCGATCAGTTGCGCCGCCGTCATGCCGGACATAAGCGCCTTGAGGACGCCGTGCGATGACGTCGGGTCCAGCACAGCGGCGGCGTCGCCCACCATGAACCAGCCGGGACGAGCGGTTTCGCTGGCGATGCGCCAGGTGACATCGGCGCCGCGAGAAGGGCCTTTGGGGGTCAGGTGGCGCAGCTCTTCGGGCATCCAGCCGGGCGCTGTCTTGCAGCCATCCAACGCCACTTTGGTCCACTGATAGGTGCCGGGCCATACCATGGCGGTCCACAGCCAGCCCGACTGGTCGCCACACATTTGTGGCGCGGCATTGCGCTCTGGGCAAGAACCATCAGCATAACCGTAGCGGGCAATCAGGCGCGGCGAGCGCGCCGGCTTGTCGATTCCCAGCTCGCGGCACAGCCATTGCGCCCGGCCGCTGGCGTCGACCACCATGCGGGCAGTGAGCGGGCCATCGGTTGTCATGACGCCCGAGATAATCTCGTCTTGCATGAGCAGGCTGGAAACCGTGCAGGGTTGGCGCACCACGGCCCCGGCTTCAGCGGCGCGCTCAAGCAGCATGGCGTCGAACGCTGTGCGGCGGACCTGGAACCCGCGCCACGGTCCCTGTGCGTCGGCGCCGAACGGTTCGAAGCGACGCTTGCCGTTCCAATCGATCCAGACGCCTTGGTGGCGCGCACCGACCACATTTGCGAGTCGTTCGCCTTCGACGCCGAGTTGCGCCAGCAACGGCTCTATACCCGGATGCAAGGTCTCGCCCGGTCGTTCGCCGATGAACATGTCGCGCTCGAACAACTGCACGCGCAGCCCGGCGGCGGCGCAGGCAATCGCTGTCGCACTGCCCGCAGGGCCGCCGCCGATGATGGCTAGGTCGGTATCGTAGTGTCGAGTTTCCAAGGCGCTCCCGGTCCACGCGTCATCAAAACCTGCCTGCCGTCGGTATAAGCCGTTGCTTCTTCAAGGATGTCCACCAGCACGCTGCGCGGTTTCGCGGGGTCGGTAAAGCGTTCCCCCCAGCGGTACAGCTCGAAGCGGTAGTAGCGTCGCTGCGGATCGATTCTGGCGCCCATCGGCGCAGCGATCGACGCCAACATCCCGTCATTGGCAGGCACCGGCCTGAACGACAGGACTGCCCATGCCGCCTTTTCGCGTAACACTCTGTTGGTATTGTTATCGCTGCCGAGCCTGCTGCGAATCCCGAGGCTCCAGTAAACCGCAGCCATGGACAACGTACGCGCCTTGTAGTCGTCGAGCTCGATGCGTGACGTCAGCGCGGCCGTCATCGTGCCCAGGATATCGATGTAGTCGACCCGGTGCTCGTCCTCGTATTCAATCATTTGCCTGGCTTTGAAAATGCTGCGCCGCGGCCCGGGTACGCCGTCCCAGGGCAGGTTAAGCCCCTTGTACGGGCCGTCCGCCACCTGCCGCATGCCGATTTCTTCGTCGGTAAACGGTACCGCGGTAGGCCATGGATAGGAGATGCCGCTTAGTATCTTGTCCGGCTGATACTGGCGCGTGGCGTCCGGCGCGACGCCCGGCCAGTAGCTGCCCAAGGCGGCGCACAGCTTGGCGTCTTCGATAAAGGGCGAGCCGAGCCCATGGCTGACCAGGAAACGCTTGAGCCTGCCGCCGCGGTCGATGTTGACGCCCATGCTGCTGTCCCAGCCGGGATCAAACAGGCCGGGCGAGCCGTCCGGCAGGCCGACCTTGTCAAAACGCAGCGAGCCGTTCGGCGCCTGCGGCGGGCTGCCAACCGCAGCGCCATCCATGCCCTGGGCTTGTGCGACGATGGCGCTGATGGTGTCGTCATCGATACTAAAGCCGGCGGACAGCTCGATATTGGCAGCCATCCGGGTTTGCGACAAGGCGAAGGGGGGAGTGGCCCACAAGGCCTCGCGCAATGGCTTGGGAAATTCGTTATTCCACCAAAGCATCAATTCCCGTTGCCCCACCTTGGGCAGGAAGTCGGGCAAGCCGACCATGCAGAACGCCGGTTTGGAGGTGCCGATGCCGGCCCGCGTCAGCTCGGGGCAGCTGGCGGCGATCCAGCCGTCGCCGCTGAAATCGATGTAATGCAGGGCCTGGTAGTTACCGCGCGCCATGATGTCGGCCAGGTCAGGGCGGTTATTCAGATTATCGATCTGGCCGTTGACGACGCGGTGGCGGATGTTGATATATTCAGGCGCAGGCCGCGACTTGCTTTGTTCGGCGTCCTCCAGGTACTGCGGAGAAGTGGGCGGCAGACCGCCGGGCAGGACGAACATGGACGACATTTGCAACTTGGTGCGGTCGCCGGTGTACTTCGGATCGACCGGGAAGGTCAGGAGCGCGCCCTGATAACTGGCTTGTTCCACCATGGCGTTGGCGCGCGGCACCAGTACGCCGGGGCCGAATTCCTGTTCGGACGACAGCGAGGCGATTTTCTCATCCCGGATCGAGAACGGATATTGTTGCAGGCTTGCCCCGGTCCAGTTGTTCTGTAATTTTTCCGCGTCCAGGAAGCGATGGAAGCTGGCCAATTCATCGTTCAGCATGCCCCGGCTCAATGCGATGTTCAGGTCCATGCCGGCGAAGCATTCGATGCCGCCGAACAGCTTGTGGACAGGCACCCAGAACTGGCGCTTGTCCAGGCGGTCTGTATCGAGCACATCTTGCGGCCCGAACCGGGCCGGGGCGCCGGAGTCGAGCGGCATCTGTATCGCCAGATAAGGTGAGAAACGACGCGGCACAACGTTGAAATCAAACGGTCCGGTCGCGTCGTCCCTGCCGACAAAACTGCGCAGGCGCGCATCGTAGCGTGGCCCCAGATTACCGATACGGCCAATCCCGCAGCGGGCAAAGCACAGTTGCGCATGCTGGCCGCTCACCGCCATCGGCGCATTGCGGTATTGCGTGGCAAACATCGCGACAGCCACTGGCCAGGAACCGAGACCGGCGCGCACCGTACTCAGCGAAGCCCGCTTGGTGGCGTAGATGTAGTTCTCTACCGCGTCGATCTCAGCCAGCGTCGGAAACGCGCTCAATGGCACGCCATTACGGCCGGTGGTGACGGAAGGCGCCGCCAGCGCATGATACAAGAGGCTGTAGTCCGGTTGCCCCGGCTGGATCGCTCGTTCGCCGGCGATGGCAAAGTCGCCGAATCCGGGAAAGCTGCGGTCGATCCATGGCAATGGCTTGGCGAGTTCCTGCCACAGGTTGGTGGCGCGGATGTCAAGCACACCGGCGGTTACATCGAGCAGCATGTCGCGCCAGCCCGCCGCGCTCAGACGCCGGCATATGGCGTCGACCGAATCGATCAATGGCTTGGGGCTGGGCGCCGCGAATGCCAAACCCGGATAGCCGCTGGCCAGAGCCACGCCGATACCGGCTGTGCCGGCCCTGAGAAAATCGCGACGGGTGCTCATGAGCAGCACTCCTCAGTCTGGATTGCAGGCCTGCCAAGGTCTTGCTTGAAAACCTGTCCAGGAGGAATGATAGGTTGGTACCAAAAAGATTCCATGCTTTTCTCCATCAGTTATTTAAGAAAATATCAGTGTGAAAAACAGCGTTGTGGCGTTGGAATACTCGAGGTCGCTTCCAGAATCCCTGCGCGGCCCGATCCCTAACCGGCAATGCCTGCCGTGCCTTTCCTCTTGAGGTGCATTCAAGATATAGGGAAAAGATGAAGTTGCCACCGTGCAATAATGGCAGTTGACTGTGGTGCGATGATTTGGTATGTACGATTTCGCAGGATTCCGGCGGGGATCAACGAGCAGCCTCATGGAAGCCGCGCGGGGAAATTGTTTGATATCTCCCGTTTGAATTCACTGAAGCAGGGCGCGTACCAAGAAGTGTCGGGAGAAAAGACGCTATGCTCATCACCGGTCACGCCAGGGCCAACGACGCATACTGCCGGCATAAAACGGCGCCTATCCGGATGTTGTACAACGCGCGCCGGAATTATGGAGAACATGGAACATCTGCCTGAAACACTCGACCTGAAAACGGTAGTGATCGCCTGTCATCCCGTCACCCAAGCGCAATATCTTGATCGCGAGCCGTGCTTGCATGGGAAAGCCCGGCTCGCTTGTCAGATCAGTTTTGATTGAAGTGCCAAGGTCTTAATGCATGGTCCAGCGGGTCACCTTGACCACGGCCGCATCGGCATTCTTGAGATCGGTTTCACCTTGATTCAACAGTGTGCTCCATTCCTTCACGCGGTTTTTCCCGTTTGGCGGCTGGTTGTACTGGTTAGTGTCGACGATCTTGCTGCGCTGCGCGTAAAAGCTGGTCATGAAGGTTTTTTCATCCGCGCTACTGCCCGAGCGCGACAGCACACCTTCCAGCGTGTCGGAGTCGCCGCTGGCGCCCTGGTTCAGTGCCGTATCGACAAACGATCCGATGGTCAGCGCCGTCGTGAAGCCGCGCTGGCGCGCCTGCTGCAGGCTGTACTTGATGTAGACATTGTAAAAGGTATGCCACATGGCTTCGCGCCATGCCGGATTGTTTTGCAGCGCCTCGATCCTCTTGTAGAAATCCGCCTTGCTGTCGGTGATCTTCAAGATTGCGCCTTGCATGTTGCCATGCGCCCCGGCGCGCGCCAGGCCGCCTGCGATGGAGGGATTGGCGGCGCCGCTGGCAGCGTCGAATTCCTTGAACAGCGCCGGACCGTCCGGACCTTCATCGTTGGAGCCGCCGGTAGTGGCGCCAAAAATCCCGATGGTATAGCCGCGGTCGTCGTTGATGTTTTCGCAGTAGCCGTAGTATTTGGTCCAGTCGAGCGAATCTTGTTCCGGTTTGTTGATCAGCTTCATGATGTTGTCCCACTGCTCGCCGTCGAGACCGGTATTGGTCTTCAGGAATTGCAAGGTGGCAGGGGAGAAATTCGCATCGTGGTCGTTGGCGCCTGCTTTCGCCTGCTGACAGCTGGCGCCGGTTATCCAAGGCTGCGCCGTAGTGCCGGCGCCGCTGCTGACTGTCGGGTTATTGCCCTGGGTCCAGTAGGCGGCGTTGTAGTTGACGCCGCCGTAGCTGACCTTGTCGCCAGCGGTGTAGACGGCGCCGCTTATCCAGGCGGCGTTGCAAGGGGCGACCCTGGCATCCAGCCTGGCCTGGCTGCCGGCGGCGGCGGGGCTGCGGGCACCGGCGCTAAAGGATACGGCTAGCAACCCGCAGGAAAGCATCAGGGCTTTTGATATTATCTTCATGGGTAAATTCTGCAAAATATTCTCCAAAATGAATGACGTCGCGGTTGAACAATTTTATTGAGGCAAATATGTGTCAACTAAATCCATCCCCGTGCAGGAAAACCTGTGCCGTGCTTATATTTATTGCGCCAGCCTGACTACGCTGGATGCGGCGTTGGCGCTATTGCCATACTGGTTGATGACGTGCGTGATCTCGCCGACGCCGCCCAGCGAGACCGTCGTCATATTGTGGAACATGCCCCCGTTCAAGCCAGAGGCCGGCGCTTCGATCGCGCTCGACAGTTTGACGCTGCTGTTAGTGTTGAAGTAGCAGTAGATGCCCACTCCCCATGCCTGATGACTGGTGACCGAATCGGCCACCTTGTAGGAGGCATAGCCGTTCTTGCTGCCGTTCATCCAGCTGGCCTGGCCCGGTACATCGTAGGGCAGTTCGCTCTGATAAAAATAGACGCGGCCGCCGTTGCCGTTCCATAGCGTCTGGTATTGGTGGAAATGCTCGACGGCCAAGCCGTAGATGGTGACGTTGGCGCCGTTGACGATGAGGCCGTTGGTGGTGGTGTTGGTGGTCCAGCCGACGCCATAGGTATGGTCGGCGCGCCAGATCCAGAAATCGTCGCCGATGACGTCATTGCTGTTGATTTGCAGGCCCACCGCGGCTTTGCCGACAGCTGCGCCGCCGACTCGGAAGAACAGGTCATGCAGGGAGGTCGGATTGGCGGCGTGGCTGGCGCTGCTGCCGGTCGGCCCGACCTGCAGGAGGAACGGCGAGCTGACCGGGCCGGCATCGAACAGGATGCCGGCGATCTTGACGCCGTCGACATCGGCTACCGACATGGCGGTCACGCCGTTGTCGGGCAGCAGCGTGGCCAGGCCGAGGCCGAGCACCACGGTGTTGGCGCGCGTGATGCGTAGCGTATCGTTGAGATGATAGATGCCCGGAGTGAGTATCAGGTTCTTGCCTTGGCTCAGGGCCGCGTTGATGCTGGCTGCCGTATCGCTGCCTTCCTTGGCGATATAGAAATTGCCGATGGCGATCGACTGGCCCGCCGCAGCGTCGTTGGTCCAGCTGGCGCCGTGGCCGTTGCTGGCAAGCGCCGGGACGAACACATTGTAGTTGCCGCCGGCGTCGATGGTCAGGAACGGCTTTTCCCGCACCACCGGCGTGGTGGCTATGACAGTATCGGGCGGATTCGGCCAGGCGACGCCGCCAGGCGCGCCGTCCACCCCTGCGAACACCATGTTCCAGTTGGCGCCGCTCCAGCTGCCGATCTGCGAATTTCTGGTAAGCCATTGCTGCTGGCCGCCGGACTGCACTTGGCCGTCGATCTTTGAGTCGGCCAGGAAGCCGCCGCTGGACCAGCCGCCGTCATCCAGCGCCAGATTGCCCTTGATGTGCATGCGGCGCAACGGCGAGCCTTGCGATACCGCCCAGCGGTTCAGACCACCGCTCGGATTGATGGCGATGTTCTCCGCGCCGCGCCAGAAATTTTGCGTGGCGTTGCCGCCGTCCCAGGCGGCTGAAACGTGCACTGCACCCGTGATGTTGACGTCGTCAGGCGAATTCCCCAGGCCCAGGACCTGGGTATAGAAGCCGACATTGACGTCGACGTTGTAGGCGCCAGGTTTGAACAGGAGCGCATAGCGGGCGTTGCCGAATTGATTGCTTTGCTGCTGGTTGAAGACGCCGTCGAGCCGGCCCTGGATTGTGGCTGCGGACATGCTCGGATCGAAGGTCAGGACATTGGGGCCAAAATCAGGGGCGGCGCCGGCGCTGCCAATGGCGAGCCAGTTGAAGTTGCCGACCGCGCCACTGCTGCCGGCGCTATCCATATACAGCTGTATCACATGCTGGCCGGCCGTCAGGTTGATGGTGGAGGAGAGCGTCTGCCAGTTCTGCCAGCCCTGTGTATCCGGGATCGTCAGCTGCGAAGTCGCCGTTGCACCGTCCACATTGACATGGAAATTGCCGCCCTGACCCAGGCTGGCGACCCTTGCCTGTAGCGTGTAGCTGCCGGCGGCCGCGACGTTGACGGTGTAGTTGAGCCATTCTCCGGCCGTGGTCCAGCCGACGTCGTAGCCGGTGCCGCTATCGCTGGAAACTTCGATGCCGACGCCTTCGGCGCTGCGATACTGGCCGCCCTGGTTGGTGTTGGCGGCGTTGTAGTAGCCGACATTTTGTCCACTGCTATCGAAATTCTCCACCTGGATCGTGCCTGGCAACGGCCAGGGCGTGCCGCCGTAAGGCGAGCCTGCACTAGCGGCTACTGCTGCTTTCGCACTATTGGCGGCTGCACTAGAGGTGGAGGCGGATCCGCTGCCGTCGCCGCAGGCGCTCAGGATGCAGGCGCTGGCAACGACCAGCGTGAAATTTTTGAATAAATATCCGAGGGCGTCAGTTTTCAAGAGAATCTCCAATCGGTTTTTGGCTCGCAGCGATTGCGGCAACTACGCGCAAGTAAGGCTTGCCGTCCCCGCCGTACTGGCGGGGACATGCTCTCTGATCGATGAATAGGTCGATCATTAAGTCGATCAATAAATCAATGAATTTGCCGTTCAGAGACCCAGCGCGGAGATGAATTTGTTGGTGTAGCCCAGGGTTCCCGCCTTGCCGTAGTTATTGCAAGTGTCGGAGGAATTGTTGTCCGATGTCGCCGGTGCGCAGTCCCTGTCGCGCGAGAAAGACCAGAAATGCACGCCGCCCAGCTTCTTCCACAACGCATAGTTGGACACGGTAACGGCATCGGCCGGCGTGAAGGTTTCGGCTATGCTGTCGTTGCCGCCGATCATGGGCGTCACCTCGATCTGGCTGTATGGCACTTTCCAATGGTTGTGCAGGCTTTCGGCGGCGCTGATGGTCGACTGCCCCATATCGCACTTGCCGCTGCTGTTCAGCGTGCACAGCGAGGAATTTTCTTGTCCGGAATCGGCAAAATCCATGGTCATCAGGTTGACCGTGTAATTCTTCAGGCCGTAATTCTGGATTGCAGTCATTACCATGACGCCGGTGCCGCCCAGACTCTGGCTTTCATTGCCACCGTCGGTCGCCAGCGTGAAACTGTAGCGCAGGTTCGGATAGGCCGCTTGCGCCGCCGCTACCCGCGCCACCAGGTTGTTGATATCGCTCTGGGTCTGGCCGCTTTCAATGTCAAAGTCGACGCCCAGCATGTTGGCGCTGTAGTAGGTCTTGATGAATTTGGCAAAATTGGCGTCCGAGGTGCAAGTAAAATTTCCGCCGCCGCCACCGGTCGCCACGATGTATTTCTTGCCGGCGCTGACGAAACTCGCCACATTCGCCTTGGCAAACGCCGCGGCGGAGACGCCATTCCAGTTTTCGCTACCGCAGCTGCCTGTGGCGAACGCCCAGGTCACGGCTGTCAGCTTGGCCGGCATGACCTTGAGCAAGAGTTGCGAGTTGCCGGTAACGGCCGTATTGAGCTGGTCGCCGCCGGTGTCGCCGGAGTAAAAGTAAGGGCTGTAGATAAGGCCGGTTGAGGGTGGCGGGGTGGACGATCCGCTGCAAGTTGTCGGCTGCCAGTACCAGGTGCTGATGGTCGGATCGGTGCCGTCGCTGCCGTTGGTGCCCGCATTCACCTCTTTGTAGAACAAGCCGTTGCCGGGATATTCGACCACGGCGCCCACCGCATAGTTGACGCCGTCGGTCCAGGTGCTGAACTGGCAACTGGCCGCAGGGGTTGCGTTCGATGTGACTTGCGCGCCGGCTGCACTGGCCGCCGCGAAACCCTGCAAGCCGGCGCCATGCGCTGCGAAGGCCGTGGTTGAGAGACAGATTGCCAAGCCTTTTATCATCTTCAGTTTCAATTTCTTCTCCTGGGTAGAGTGGGGCGGCCGGTGCAGCGCGATGCGCTGCCTGGAGTCGCGGGGTGAAATCGTGATCAAAAACTGTAGCGAACAACCACGGGATGCGAGATGTCCGGTTGATGCCTGGATGCCATTGAGATTGATTGCAGCATCTGGGTCGCACCCAAGCGCAGTTTGCAAAATTTCCACATGGAAACGTCTTGTGATGGACTTTAAGGACCTGAAAAGTGGTTGTCAACCTGTATCAAAGTGGTATTAGCATATATAAAAACCGTATTGATCCGGGGTTTTCAAATACAGACATAAACCATTGTTTGGATTGGTTTTTATTTAAGTTGTAGGACCTGTTGTTTTTGAAAGTGGACTGATCGCTATTTTTCGGGAATACGGGAGGGATGTGGTAATACCAGGGAAATTCTCGATTGATGGGATCTTCTGGTTTTAGAAGGCACAAGGTACGGAGGGATTTTAATTATTTTTTTAACCAGTGATCGCACGACATTGCTGTCGCACGATCATTGGTTAAATGAACAATGGCTGAGCCTTGGGCTCGAAGCCAGGGCCACGTCTTTCGCGACGCCAGTTGAAGAATGTGATGGTATCCGTTTTCTTTTTATTAATATATAACTAGATAGCTATATTTAAATAAAATTCAGGTTGACTTATTCATGGATCATTACCTACACTTAAATATATAACTTATAGGTTATGGATTGAAAATGAAAAATACTCACGACGCGCTCTTTAGAACACTCGCCGATCCGACTCGGCGGGCTATCTTCGAGCGATTGTGTCGAGAAGGAGAGCTGACGGTCGGGGCCATGACGGCCCGGGCCGGGATCTCGCAACCGGCCGTCTCAAAACATCTCGGCGTTCTGAAGCAAGCCGGGCTGGTAAGCGACCGCCATGAAGGACGACAGACTCACTATAGCGCGCAGTTGGGAGCACTTGCTCCCTTGATGGACTGGACTAGCCAGATGGCCGGGTTCTGGCAAAGCCGGTTCGACGATCTTGAAGATCTACTGAAAAGGATGGTCCAATGAACGATAAATCGACCGATACGCTCTCCGTCGTCACTGAACGTGACATCTCGCATCCGCCCGAAAAGATCTGGCGCGCACTCACCCAGCCGCACCTGATTGCGGAGTGGCTGATGAAAAACGATTTCAGCCCGGTTGTCGGGCGCCGTTTCGACCTGCGCGCAGACTGGGGCACAGTTGATTGCGAGGTACTTGCAGTCGAGCCAAACAAGACGCTCTCCTACACCTGGGCTGCCCACGGTCTCGAAAGTGTCGTCACCTGGACGCTCACTCCCACCAGCAAGGGCACCCATCTGCGCATGGAGCAAACAGGCTTCCGGCCGGATCAGAAGCAGGCTTACCAAGGCGCCAAGGCCGGGTGGCAGCAGTTCTTTACATCCTTGGAGCAGGTGTTGACGCGAGCAGATTGAAGCGTATTGGCTCAATCCGATAGAACTTATCCTAAGCAGCGAAACAATAATTCGAGGCACAAGATCCTATGAATCCGACTGAACACATTGATCAACTGATCGCAGGACTCCCAGACTGGCGCGGCAAAACCCTTGCCAGCATTCGCAAGGGCATTCTTAAGGTCGACAAGGAGATCATCGAGGAATGGAAGTGGATGGGGAGCCCGGTGTGGTCCCGCGACGGCATTATCGTGGTCGGCAATGCGCACAAAGATAAGGTGAAACTCACCTTCTATCATGGAGCGAGCCTGCCGGATCATGACAAGCTCTTCAACGCCAGTCTCGATGGCAACAAGTGGCGAGCGATCGATTTTTACGAGGGTGACAAGATTGACGAACCTGCGCTAAAAAATCTCATTCGCGCGGCCATTGACTACAACCAGGCCGTGTTGAAGAAGAAAGCGTCTGCGGGTATACGGCTCGCCAACGCATTTTTGCCAATGGCCAGCAAGAGATAACCATCTCTAAGGAAAAGCACTTCATAGGACGTGAGATGTTGCCGTTACCGGCTGCAAAGCGTGGTACGTCTGAGAAGCGCGAGCGCAATGATGCTGATGCTGGCCGCAGAGCAAAAAAGAATGTGCGCTTGTGCTGCAAAGAGATAAACGCAGACCGCCTTGTGACGCTGACATATCGTGAAAACATGACGGACCGTGATAGGGCGCTGAAAGACTTTAAGGCGTTCGTCAGGCGTGTTGGCAAGGTCAAGGATTTCCACTATGTCGCCGTTATCGAACAGCAAGAGCGGGGCGCTATTCACTTCCACATAGCTGTCCATGGTCGCCAGTCGTACATGCTCCTGCGCTCCATCTGGCAATCGATAGTCGGCTTAGGCCAATCTGGTGAGCAGATGGGACAATCGAATGTTCGTGATCCGCATAAATTCGGCTTCGGCAAGAATGGCGCTCACAAGCTGGCGGCATACATTGCCAAATATGTAGCCAAGGAGATGGATTGCCGCGATATCAATCAAAAACGGTATTTCCGCTCCAGGGGGATTGTTCTGCCGGAGGTGAATACGTGGCGTATCGCCTCAACAGACATGCTGGGCGCTGTGCAGACTGCTTTCGCCGTAGCCGCTGAATTCGGTCTCGATGGTATCCAGACGTGGTGCAATAACGCCTTGCAGACAGTATGGCTCGCTACAGCACCGCGTACAGGGGCATTGTTGCGAGCTTGCCCGTTTTAATGTTGTAGACAAGTTTTGGCTATTTATTGTACAATATGTTGTACTTGAAAAATCAAACGCAATCATAGTCAGAGTTGTTTGAGTTTTAGTTATGGTTTTTTTGTAGTGTTTTTTTATTCTGATGGATTTATAGATAGATAGGTAGGGCTGATATGAACATACTAACTTTTAGCGAGGCGCGAGCTGGCTTGAAGACGGTAATGGACGATGTTTGCCATGACCACGCTCCTACGGTAATTACCCGCGTCAGCGGCGATCATGTAGTTATGTTGTCACTAGCAGACTTCAACGGTATGCAGGAAACGTTGCATCTCCTGAGCTCCTCGAAGAATGCTCGGCATTTGAAAGAGTCCATTGCACAACTTCGAGCTGGCAAGGCCCAGTCACGGGAGCTGATACGCAATGAACAAGAAGTCGCAGAACAAGGAACATGCTAAGTCTACGGTTGTTTCGTGGACGGATAAAGGATGGGAAGATTATCTCTCATGGCAAAAAGATGACCCAAAGGTCGTAGACAGAATCAATACTCTTATTGAAGAATGTCGACGTGATCCGTTTAAAGGCACGGGAAAACCAGAGCCGCTTAAAGGCGATTTAAGTGGATTCTGGTCTAGGCGTATCACAAAAGAAGATCGCCTTGTTTACTTGCCTGAGGACAAAACTATTTACGTTGTGGCTTGTCGTTATCATTACGACGATAAATAGATAGCTATGCGGTGGCTTCAATTTAATCCTGTTGCCACCGCATTCAGCTTAGGCGTTTGTTCGCTTTAACTCCATTTCAGCTATGTCTTTGCGCGTTTCTGGCGTCGTGTTTTTCCTCTTCGGCGCAGGTAGCAAAATGATCTGGCCGTTATCGACGAGTCCAAGTTTTTTGCGTAGTGGCGCTATCCCCATTTGCCACATGATGTGTTCATGCTCCATGTTTTGAAGCCGGAGCAATTCTGGAACCCAGAACGGTATTTTCTTTGTTCCGTCTAGCCAGTTGCTAACGCATCGTTCTGTACGGCGGAGTCGGTAGGCGAGTTGATTGAGCGGTATGCCCATTGCCCAATATTTCAGTCCCTCAGGATTCCCGTAGCGTTTGTTCGGATACAGCATGTTGTTATTTCCCTCTAGTTATAAAAAATGCCCACATGCTTGGTTGCACATGGGCATTAATTATTTACCAAGTGGCGGCACTCTTTATTTTACATAATACAAATTATGCGAACTTAAGTCGACCAGATAATAATGAAAAGCCTGTTTCTAACTGGAAACTGGCTTTTTCATTTTCTAGAAGGAGTAACAACAACATGAAGTATCCAAATTTAAGGGACGGTAACCTCCGAAAATTCCATCGAAAAACGTCGGTTGAAAGGTTTCTGGCCATAGCAACTGTGCGATATGGTTTCCCGCACAAATTCTTGCCG
>NZ_JBDTCG010000037.1:0-11476 GCF_039923675.1 Collimonas sp. | reverse complement strand
GCGCTGTACCCACTGGTGCTGGGCGGCGTGTCGATCATCGCCTCGATCATCGGCACGTTCTTCGTGAAGGTGAAAACCGGCGGTTCAATCATGGGCGCGCTGTACAAAGGTGTGATCGTGTCGGCGGTCCTGTCGGCCATCGCGTTCTACCCGGTGACCACCATGCTGATGGCCGACTTCGCCGGTGGCACGATGAACCTCTACCTGTGCGCACTGGTCGGGCTGGCGCTGACCGGCGCCATCGTCTGGATCACCGAGTACTACACCGGCACCCAGTACAAGCCGGTGCAGCACATCGCCCAGGCCTCGACCACCGGGCACGGCACCAACATCATTGCGGGCTTGGGCATCTCGATGAAATCGACCGCCTGGCCGGTGCTGGCGGTGTGTGCGGCGATCTGGGCCTGCCATGAGTTGGCCGGACTGTATGGCATCGCCATCGCCGCCACCGCGATGCTGTCGATGGCGGGCATGATCGTCGCGCTGGACGCTTACGGACCGATCACCGACAACGCCGGCGGTATCGCCGAGATGGCGGACCTGCCGCCGGAAGTGCGTGCAATCACCGACCCGCTGGATGCCGTCGGCAACACGACCAAGGCGGTGACCAAGGGTTACGCGATCGGTTCGGCGGCACTGGCGGCTCTGGTGCTGTTTGCCGATTACACCCACAACCTGCAGGCCAACAACCCGGGGCAGATCTTCACTTTCGACCTGTCGAACCACTTGGTGATCATCGGCCTGCTTATCGGTGGGTTGATCCCCTACCTGTTCGGGGCGATGGCGATGGAGGCGGTGGGCCGCGCCGCCGGCGCGGTGGTGGTCGAGGTACGGCGCCAGTTTCGTGACATCAAGGGCATCATGGATGGAACCGGCAAGCCGGAGTACGACAAGGCGGTCGACATGCTGACGTCCTCGGCGATCAAGGAAATGATCATCCCGTCGCTATTGCCGGTGGTTGTGCCGATCCTGGTCGGCCTGATCCTCGGCCCGGCAGCGCTCGGCGGTCTGTTGATGGGCACCATCGTCACTGGCCTGTTCGTGGCGATCTCGATGACGACAGGCGGTGGCGCCTGGGACAACGCCAAGAAATATATCGAAGACGGCCACCACGGCGGCAAGGGTTCGGAAGCGCACAAGGCGGCGGTCACCGGCGACACCGTTGGCGATCCGTATAAGGACACCGCCGGTCCGGCGGTTAATCCGCTGATCAAGATCATCAACATCGTGGCCTTGCTGCTGGTGCCGTTGTTGCCGGCTACCGGTATGCACCAGGCGGTGGGGCAAGAGGTGGTTCTGGTGCCGGTACCGGTCGCCGCGCCGCCAATGACTGAGATCATTGTCGACAAGAGCGCGCCTGCCGCTTCAGCGCAGGCATCGTCATCTGTCGCCGTGATCTACTTCGAATCGGGCAAGTCCGAAGCCCCGTCCGATACCGCCGAAAAACTGGCGGCGATTATTGACGCCGCCAAAGCCAAGCCCGATGCCAAAGTCGTGGTGAGCGGCTTTCACGACACCACCGGCGATCCGGCCAAGAACGAGGAAATTTCCAAGGAGCGCGCCAAGAGCGTGAAAGCCCTGCTGCTGATTGCCGGCGTGGCCGAAGAGGCGATCGTGTTGGAGAAGCCGCAAGTGACAACCGGCAGTGGCGACAATGCCGAGGCGCGGCGGGTCGAGGTGAATGTGCGCTGAGCGGAAGGAGAGCGGGGTCGGCCTCAAGTTTGGCCGCGCTGTGATCAGCACCGGCGGTGTTATGTAGTCAGTGGCAGAGCGGACGCACAAGCCAGTTGGATTGCGTCCCTCTCGGATAAGCGCGATGGAAAAGAAAAAGGACACCAGAATATCGGTGTCCTTTTTTGATGCCGCCTGCAGCAACTTATCCGTGCATCATCTGTTGACCTTGCATGCGGTATCGGTGTCCCAGCGTCCGGAGCAAATGCGCCAGCGGCACAGCTCGCCTTCGATGATGCCCAGCTGTTTGCAACGTTGCAGCAGGCCGGCGGTACTGTCGCCGTTTTTGCGTTCGACAATATCTGGCTCGTCGGCGGTGTTTTGCGCGAGTACCGGTTCGGCTGCCTTCTTTTTAGCTTGCTGCCGGGACTTCGCAGTCTCTTTGGTTTTAGGTGGCTCCGTCACGCTATCACCATGCGACACCAGCGCGGTCAGGATATTCACGTCGCTGTCGGCAGGCGTGCTTCCGGCTTTTGCCGGCTTCTGTGCGACTGCGGCTTTTTTCTCCGGCGCACTACGATTCACCAGCGGCGCATTCACGCTCTTGGCTGCCGGTTTCGGTTTCGCCGGCTTCGGTTCTTCCAGCGCTTTCTTCAGCGAAGTGGCGGTGACCGGCACACCGGCTTCCAGACTTTCCGTCAGCTTGGCGCGCGGGTCGCCCGACGCTTCGTCGGCGGCCGCGTCGGGTTTATCAGTATGCGCGGCAGGATCGTTTTCGATCACTGCAGCTTGCGATTCGGTTTTTTCAGGCGCTGGCGTGTTAGCTGCGAGAACTGGAGTGCTTGCCGGCAATTTTTCTTTGGGCGCCGATGTCGCCGGCACGTTCGCTGCCGTCGCATCGGCAAGCTGGCCGCTGCGTTGATTCCAGGCAAAAAATCCACCCGCGCCAATCGCTGCGAGCAAGACCACCACAATTGCGCCGCGGAATACACCGGATTTCTTTTGCGCAATGCCTCTCGCCGGAGACTCCTTGCCCTCCAGGGCATTCAGGATGCTCCCGCTACTGTTTTCTGTCGGCGTCGATCCCGATAACAAATTCGGTTTTACGGAGCCACGCGCGGTTTCTTCTGATGGTTGCAAGACACAATTCTCCAAATGTCAGGTATTGAACACAGACCGACGTGACGTCCAGTTTGATAAGGTATACTCTCTGACAACTAAATATGTCAACTGGCAATATATTACCAAAAAAGTACAATTTTTTTTTGGTAATATTCACGAAAGGTGTTTGCGTTGGTCTTAGCCGTTGCTCTTTATTTCCTGCTCGCTTGCGGCATCTCGGGATTGCTGTTGTTTCCGGTCGCCCGCGAGATTGTTTTTTCTGCATTGCTCAAGAGGCGGCAACAAATCGGCGCGCATGTACAGAATTGGAAAGAACGCCGGTCCCGGACAACAAAATCCTTTACACAAAACCTGCAAGCGTCGAGACTCTCGACTTGGCAGTTTGTTAAAAAACATCATTTGATTTTACTCGCAGGAATGGCAGTTGTGCTGATTCCTCCGTTAATTGCCTGGATGTTGAGTGGAAAAAGCATGCTCGGCAGCTATGATGATTCAGGGCAAGTCGTGAATCAGCAGATCGCCGCGTTGCTGGAAGGAGAACAGCTGGTGCCGCCGCCACCGTTGCCGCCTGAGGTATTTACCACCCAGGAAGTGGCGCAAGTGCGGCCGATGCTGGATACCGCCAGCCGTAACTGGCAACAGTTGGATGCGGATTTTACCCAGCGTTTGTTGCTGACTTTCAAGATCATGAAAGAGCAGCATGGTTATGACATGGTGATTATCGAAGGCTATCGCAGTCCTGAACGGCAGAATGCCCTGGCGCAGATGGGGGGCAGCGTTACCAATGCCAAGGCGTTCCAGAGTTATCACCAGTATGGCTTGGCGGCAGATTCAGCGTTCATGCGCAACGGCAAGCTGGTGATTACCGAGAAAGACCCGTGGGCCATGCGCGGTTATCAGCTATATGGTGAAGTGGCGGAATCGGTCGGATTGACCTGGGGCGGGCGCTGGAAAATGATGGACCTGGGGCACGTAGAGTTCCGCAAGCCGGGCGTAATGAAAAGATAATGAAAAGATACAGTAGCTCTTTTTGAACGATACGATAAAAGAGGGGTGGCATGGCAAGGCGATTGACAGGTTCGGACAATGAAATTTCATGCGGTGGCGCAGCCAAAGTTATGCGGCAAGCTGCGGCCACTTGTGTAGCGCAATCCAGATTCACCGTTTAGGTTGATGTAGAAACGCATCGGGCCCGGGGCAGCCAAATCAATTATGTTGTTGCGTAAAAGCAACGGACATGGTGGTTTGACCTTGAGTACGGCTATCGTCATGGCTGCCGATGGCGTTTGCGGTTTTGCATCACTTTCAAAAGAATCAACTACTTAATTACTGATACCTATGCAACGAATTTGGCAATTTTTGACGAATAAACGCACTCTGGCAATCGTCGGCTTTGTGGCTCTCGCCTGTTTTCTGTTTCTTGCCGCGGATGCTTTGCAAGTCGACGGTTTATGGGTCATCGCCTTTCTGGCTGCGATCCTGCTGATCTGGGGCCTGGTCTGGCTGTATCGCAAGCAGAGTACTAAAACCGCGTCGAAAAACCTGAGCGACATGCTGGAAGGGCAGGCCGAGAAAGCCAGCGACAAGCCCAGCACCGTCGGCCGCGATGAAACCGAAACCATCCGCAAGCGGATGCTGGAAGCGATCTCCACCATCAAGAATTCCAAGCTCGGTGAAAAATCCGGCGCTACTGCCTTATACGAACTGCCGTGGTACATGATCATCGGTAATCCTGCCGCCGGTAAAAGCACGGCGGTAGCCAACTCCGGTTTGCAATTCCCGCTGGCTGACAAGAACAGCAATATCGTGCAGGGCATAGGCGGCACCCGGAACTGCGACTGGTTCTTCACTACCGACGGCATCCTGCTGGATACCGCTGGGCGCTATTCCGTGCATGAGGAAGACCGCGCCGAGTGGTTCAGCTTCCTCGGCCTGCTGAAAAAACACCGCAGCCGGGCGCCGATCAACGGCATCATCATCGCTGTCAGCGTGGCTGAACTGGCCGGCAACCGTCCTGAATTCGGCATCAACCTGGCCAAGAACCTGCGCCAGCGGGTGCAGGAGCTGACCGAGAAACTGGAAGTGTTTGCGCCGGTCTACGTCATGTTCACCAAGGCCGATCTGATCACCGGCTTTACCGAATTCTTCGTCGACATGGATCGCGGCGAAAAAGACCGGGTCTGGGGCGCGACCCTGCCTTACAGCAGGAAGACCAGCAGTCAGGACGTGCTGACGCATTTCGATGAACGTTTTGATGAATTGTTTGAGGGGCTGAAAGAAATCAGCCTGGCCAACATGGCCTTGAGTCGCGGCGACCGCCTGCCGCCAGGCGTGCTGACCTTCCCGCTCGAATTTGCCTCGGTGAAGAGTTCTTTGCGCGCTTTCATCGCCACCCTGTTTGAAGAAAATCCGTTCCAGTTCAAGCCGGTCTTCCGCGGTTTCTATTTCACCAGCGCACTGCAGGAAGGCAGCGGCATCAGCAGCTCGTCGGAGCGGATTGCCGAGCGTTTCGACCTCAAGCTGCAAGCGATTGAGCGTCCGGAAGTGCATTCCAAGCACGGCTTCTTCCTGCTTAACCTGTTCCGCAAAGTCATCTTCGCCGACAAGGATCTGGTCTCGCAATACGCCAGCCGCCACAAGACCCGCTTGCGCTACACCATGTTCTTTGTGGCGACCGCTTTCGTCGGCCTGGCGCTGGCCGGCTGGAGCTGGTCGTACATCGGCAACCGCCAGTTGACCGCCAACGTCCAGGCAGATCTGGACAAAGCCATCAAGCTGCAGGAAAAACGGGTCGACCTGCAATCGCGCTTTGAAGCGATGGAGATCCTGCAAGACCGTATCGAACAATTGCAAAAATATGACAACAGCCGTCCGCTCTCGCTGAGCTTCGGCTTGTATCAGGGCGAGTTGCTGGAGCAGAAACTGCGTGAAGAATATTTCGCCGGCGTCAAGGAGATCATGCTCAAGCCGGTCACCGCCAATATCGAATCCTTCCTGTCGGAGATGAACGCCCATTCCGGTCAGCTGGAACCGATGTCGCATCCGGTGCAACTGACCAGCGTCTCTCTGCCTGTAGCAGGGGCCGTTGCACTGGGGCAGGCCACGGGCGGCGCTGCCGCTCCTGTCGCTGGCGCCAATGCTGCGGCGACGGCCTCGGCCACAGCAAGCGGCAGCAGCAGCGGCGCTGCCCAGCAATACAAGGATTCCTCGCCGACCAATGTCCAGGATGGCTACAACGCCCTGAAAACCTACCTGATGCTGAGCGACCGGCAGCGTGCCGAGTCCAGCCATCTGAACGATCAGCTGACCCGTTTCTGGCGCGGCTGGCTGGAAAGCAATCGCGGCAACATGACGCGCGAACAGATGATCCGCAGCGCCGAACGCTTGATGACTTTCTACCTGTCGCAGATCAGCGATCCGTCGTGGCCTACCATCGAAAGCAAGCTGACCCTGGTCGATCAGTCGCGCGACAGCCTGCGCCGCGTGGTGCGTGGCATGGCAGCGCGCGACCGCGTGTATGCGGATATCAAGGCGCGCGCCTCGACCCGTTTTCCGTCGATCACCGTGGCCAGCATCGTCGGTGATCAGGACAAGGAACTGATCGTCGGCAGCTACGCGATTTCCGGCACCTTCACCCGCGACGCTTGGGAGAAATTCATCCAGGGCGCCTTCAAGGAAGCGGCCAACAAAGAATTGCAAAGCGCGGACTGGGTGCTCAAGACCGCCTCCAGCGACGACCTGACGCTGGAAGGCAGCCCGGAACAGATCCAGAAGGCGTTGGTGACGCAATACAAGACCGAGTACGCCAAGGAATGGCAGAAATTCATGCAGGGCGCGAATATCGCCGATCTCGGCGGCTTTGACAACGCGGTCAAGGCGATGAACCGTTTCGGCGATCCATCCACTTCACCGATCAACAAGTTCGTCAACGCCGTGTACGAGCAAACTTCGTGGGACAACCCGTCGCTGTTGAATACCGGCCTGGGCCGCGCGCAAAACGGCGTGGTCGCCTGGTTCAAGCAAACCATCCTGCGCCAGGCGCCGTCCGGCGTGAACGTGAATCTCAACGTCAATGCCAGCGCCAGTGCGGATGGCGTAGCGCCGCCGCTGGGACCGGTCGGCAAGGAGTTTTCCGGCGTCGCCCGCATGGTGAGCGCCAAGGACAACAACGCCACGCTGATGCGCGGCTATATGGAAACCTTGTCGAAATTGCGGACGCGTTTCAACCAGATCAAGAATCAGGGTGATACCGGCCCTGGCGCTAACCAGTTGATGCAGCAGACCTTGAACGGCAACGGTTCCGAGCTGGCCGATGCGCTCAAGTATGTCGACGAGCAAATGCTGGTCGGCATGAGCGATTCGCAAAAGCAGGCCATCCGTCCGATCCTGGTGCGGCCGCTGATCCAGGCTTTTGCGGTCACCATCAAGCCGACCGAAGCCGAGATGAACCGTACCTGGTCGGCACAAGTCTACGCGCCGTTCCAGAAAACCCTGGCGGAGAAATATCCGTTTGCCGCCAACTCGAAGATCGAGGCGACCAGCGCCGAAATCGGCCAGACTTTCGGTCCGGACGGCAGCATCGCCAAGTTCGTCAATTCTTCGATGGGACCGCTGGTGGTACGCCGCGGCGATACGCTGGCAGCCAAGACTTGGGCGGACATGGGCATTACCTTGTCGCCGACCATGGTGTCGAGCTTCTCACGCTGGGTTGCGCCGCTGGGCGCCAGCAGTGCGGCCGCGGCTGGCGCCGGTGGCGCCGCTGCAGACGCGCAAACGGTGTTCCAGATCCAGGCGCTGCCGGCAGCCGGCACCACCGAATACACCATCGAGATCGACGGCCAGCAACTGCGTTACCGCAACACGCAAGCGCAGTGGACCAACTTTGTCTGGCCTAATCCGCAAGGCGTCGCCGGCGCCCGCATCACGGCGGTGACTTTCGACGGCCGCACTATTGAAATCGCCAACCAGCCGGGCCGTTTCGGCCTGGAACGCCTCATCAACACGGCGGTGCGCAAGCGTAAAGACGGTAACTTCGAACTCAGCTGGACCAATGAAAATATTACCGTGCCGATCAATCTGAAGATCATCAGCAGCCCGCAAGTCAGCGCCAAGCCTGATGGCAGCGCACAACAAGGGCAGGGCTTCCGTGGCATGACATTGCCGGAAACTATCGTAGGCACGGCGGCGAGTCCGGTATCCAATCCGGCCGCCGGCGGGGCAACAGGAACAACCGGGGCAACTGCAGCTGCTGCGGCAGGCGTGGCAACTGCAGGAGGAGCAGGACAATGAGCGTTGGAGAAAAGTTGGCAAATATCGGTTATTTCGGGAAAATCCCCAGCCGCGGGGATTTCATCAAGGCCACGGACAACGTGCCGCTGGTGTCGATTCTTGACGAGTGGCTGGCGCAAGCCATGGATCTGCTGTCCGCCGAGCCGCGCTGGAAGATCGCTTACGATGCGGTCAGCCCCTTGCACTTCGCGTTCATCGGCCCTCGCAGCAGGCGCGCCATCGCCGGCCATCTGATCGCCAGCAACGATCAGGCCAACCGGCGCTTTCCTTTCCTCGCCGTCAGCACCATGGAAATCGACGAGCCGCAGGATTTTACGGCGAAGAGCCCGATGGCGTTTTCGCGCCTGTGGAACCGGCTTGAGACCCAGGCTTCCGATGTGATCGCGGCAACCGATCCGGCCATTTCCTTACAAAATCTGACTTCCACCGCCATTACTTTGCAACTCGGCAGCGGCGCGTATCATGCGGCGTTCACCGATTTCATGGAAATCCAGACTGTAGGCGGATTGGAGAACATGCTGCGCAACGCCGGTTTCAAGGGCTCTTTGCGCCATCTGATCCTGGCGCTCGGCATCTTGCTGCAGCCGGTAATGGCGAGCGCTTCCTCGCGTCTGGAAAAGAGCCTGGTGATGCCGTTGCCGGAAGATCCGCTATACCGTAACCTGGTGGCGTCCTACTGGCTGCATCTGATCACGCCATTTCTGCTGCGCGGTAATTTCGAGCTGGCGACATTCGTCACTCGCATCAACGACCGGCCGGCGATGGTGATCGGCTTCAGCGGCGCGTCGCCACGCACCCTGCAGGCGATCATGGATCCGCAGGTCGCGCTGGAGCATCACATTTCTTTCGAGGATGCGAACTGGGTCGAAGAACAGGTCAAGACCGACTACAGCATCACAAAAATCGCCAGCTATCTGGCGCAGCCCACCTTATCGTTAAAATCGGCTCATGATTCGTTTCGTGAAGCATTTATTGGAGCCTGACGCATGCGTTATCTGAGCATTGCCCTGACATCGTTATTGCTGTCGAACCTGGCGCTGGCACAAAATGTGGCGCCCCCTGTAGCGACACCCAAACCTGGCCAGATCCTGGTCAGCGGCACGGTGCCGGACGAAGCCAGCAAACAGAGCGCGCTGAGCAAGTTGCAAGAACTGTATGGCGCCGACCGGGTGGTCGACCAGATCTCGGTGGGTTCGGTGGTGGCGCCGGCAAACTGGAACGGCTATGTGCAAAAACTGCTCAATCCGAGTCTGAAACAAGTCAGCCGCGGCCAGCTGAAAATCGACGGCAATACCGTCAGCATCAACGGCGAGGTCGGCAATGAAGCGCTGCGGCAGCAGATCGCCAGCGAAATCGCCGGCAACCTGAATCCGACCTATACGGTCAAGAACGGCTTGCGGGTTTCGGCGTCGGAGCAAGGCTTGCTGGACCAGACCTTGGCTAACCGCACGATTGAATTCGAAAGCGGGCAAGCCACGCTGACGCCTTCCGGCATGCGCATTCTCGATGAAATGTCGGCGGCGCTGTCGAAGCTGAAAGACAAGAAGGTGGAAGTCATCGGCCATACCGACAACCAGGGCCTGAGGGCGCGTAATATCTCGTTGAGCAAGGCGCGCGCCGATGCCGTCAAGGATTACCTGACGCAGAAGGGCATCAACGGCGACCTGATCGTCACTTCGGGGCAAGGACCGGACCGGCCGATCATGACCAACGATACCGCCGACGGTCGCTCGCGCAACCGTCGTATCGAGTTCCGAGTATCGCAATAAAAACAAGAGCCGGAATAGTTTGGCTGATCGCAGCCGGCATAGCGGCTGCGATCGGTAAATCAGTTCTGGTCTTGTGACTGGTTCTGCTGCAAACCCAGCAATTCCTCGACGTGGGCCAGCGACGCAGGATCCTTGATGACCGTCTGCAGCCAGCTATGCAAGGGCAGGTCACCCCAGCTGGCGGCCTTGTCCGCCAGATAGGCAACCGGGCTATGCGGCTCGGTGCGGCGGAAGAAATCTGCAACATGACGCAGCTGCATCAACGCCTGCGTGCGGTTCTGTATCGGGCCGTTCAGTGTTGCTTGCGGTTCCTGGTGCTCCACCTTGCTCACCTCCTGTTGCACCTTGGGTGCGGTTTGTCCGTTGCCGCCGCCATCTGCCTGCGCCGCAGGGCGAGTCTTGATCCCGGCTTCCTGGGCAAAACGGGTGATGGTCGACATCACGCTTTCCAGCGCTTCCTTGACTGCAGAAAAAGCCGGCCCGTCCTGGCCGACCCGGAAATCAATCGATTTTTCCAGTTGCAGCAGCGCTTGCTGGCATGAGTTGGCGTCCGCCAGCAGGGCTTCGTAGAAAGCCGGCGACGATTTGCGCCGCGCCGATTCGATATCCGCCAGCTTGACGCCATCGCTGTTGCCGCCATCGCCATTGCCGCGTTCTTCATTCGCCGCACGGAGGCGGGCAGACTCGAAGGCGACGGTGGAGAACGCTGTGCCGCGGCCTTCAGTAAGCGGTATTTCGCGCACCAGTTGCACTGAGCGCGTCAACAGCCAGCCGACATTGCCGATCCGCAGTTCCTGGTCGTCATCGTCCGGCACCGGATGCAGCATGTCCCAATAACGGTCGCTCAAGCCGGCCAGCAGCAGGTAGCCGTCAGCCAGTCCGCGAAAATTCCGGACTTTGGCATTGGCTTCCGTCAGCCAGACCGCCAGGCGTAAATCCTTGCTCTGGGTTTCGATCAGCCGCGCGCAGTTGTCGACGACGAAACCCCAGTCGGCTTCTTTCAGTTCGGTGATCCATTCGCCCTGGTCCAGCGACGGATCGTCGAAGCGGCGCGCATGGGCAATGGCGTCAAGATCGCTGGAAAAAGACAGGTCGCCGCCGCAAGGCGTTGACTCGCTGATTGGATTAAGTAATTGATCGACAGAAAACATAAAAGACAAACCCACAAAAGTATTTCAAGCTAGAAAAGGTTGCAGCCGAGAGATCATGAGAAACCCGCCGCCGACAAGGAACATATCGCAACAGTAAATAAAACCTTGCCAATACATTACATGAAACATAAGAGAAATGCAGGAATTTCCTTGGTGCAATCATACCCCAGTGCTGTCCGGCGTCAAAAATGATAGGTTAATTGCCCATATAAGCGGCTGTGGTTTTTCGGTAGCTTAGACTCGGCGCAGGGTGTCAAAAAGTAAAAGGATATGTTTCCGTAGTAACATGTGTCCTGAATGCATGTAGAAAGAACTGTCTTTGCATCTGTGCGAAATGTCATAATTTGTCCTGATTAGTTACGTACCTCAGATTGACCGTGAAAAGCGGTCATTTGCTGATAAAGCGTCATCCCCGCGAACGCGGGGATCCAACTTAAGTACTTGATTCAACATGGATTCCCGCGTTCGCGGGAA
>NZ_JBDTCG010000036.1:0-17670 GCF_039923675.1 Collimonas sp. | reverse complement strand
CAAGAAGTGGACGATGCCGATACGGGACTGGAAAGCGGCGCTGAATCGCTTCGCCATCCAGTTTGAAGACCGGGTGCCGCAGGCTTAAACGAAAACCCGTTTACACAGAATCCAGTACACCCCCTCCGATTCCGACAGATTTTATTGTTTGCTTTCACTATTATTGCGAACTACAAACAGTTTCGCATAATGAGTGTGCGATGTTTCGCTTAATGGATAAATGGCATGGGCTACGAACCGCGCCAGCAAGCCATTAAGCGAAACTGTTCTTGATTCGTCGCCTATCCTCAAAAAAGCTAGCTTTTGCATAATGTGGCCGATTTTTTGCCATTTACAGAGACAAGCATTGGCGTCGGCGCACGCTGGTCAGAACCTCGCGACCTTGCGACACCAGCAATTAGCTTCGAATCAGTCTTGCACGAAAATCGACCCCGCCAGATATTTAACCGCTTGTCCGGCAATCCGCACCCGATCGCCAACCAATTCACACTGCAACTCCCCACCCCGCGCAGACACCTGGAGAGCCGTGCAACGAAGTTTGCCCAGACGTTTGGACCAATAGGGCATGAGAGAGCAGTGTGCCGATCCTGTCACCGGATCTTCCGGAACCTGTACGTGCGCACTGCCAAACCAACGGGAAACGAAGTCTACCCCTGGCACATCGCCAAGAGCGGTCACGATGGTGCCGCGGCGGTCGATCTTTGCCATTTCTGCGAGATCTGGCGCCGCAGCACGTAATGCGGCGGCAGAGTCCACTACCACCAGGTAGTCATCCGCAGCGAATGCTTCGACCACATGCATTCCCAGGCCACGACGCACACACTCGGGTACGTCCACCGGTTCCAGCCGATTGGCGGGCATATCCAAGGTCAGTCCTCCGTCGTCGCAATCGACGAGAATTGCTCCGCTTCTGGTGTGAAACACGAGTCTCTCACGATGGTCACCCAATTCGTGGCGTAGCGTCCACGCGGTTGCCAACGTGGCGTGACCGCACAGATTCACTTCACATCCTGGCGTAAACCAGCGTAGTCGATAATCGTCCCCTTCAGCTACGAAGAAAGCTGTTTCCGCGTACCCATTCTCGAAGGCGATAGCCTGAAGTGTCGCATCGTCCAACCAGTAGGTCAGTGGACAGACGCCTGCAGGATTGCCTCCGTAGACATTTCGGGTAAAGGCGTTGACCTGATAGAGTGGCAGTTGCACAGAATGGCTCCTTGTACAGTGATTACAATATTTGTGGGCTGGCTTGGTAAAACATGAATGGCTGATACCGGCATGGCGTAAAACACAAATTTTTCGACAGGGCTGATCTTGACGCCAACATTGATACAGATCCACGAGGATATCAAGGAATTGGGTCTTGAGAGGGTTAATAAGAGGGGTGCAGCTTTCGCGAAAATATGGCTGGCGGGTCAAACCGACCGGGTCAATTCTGCGAGCAAACGAACACAGCATGCCAAAGCGCGCATATAGTGGACAAGCGCGGGCTTGGCAACGCAGCCAAACCCGAAGTCAATAGAAGCGCCCTTCGCCGGCTTTTGATTGAGTCACTACCTTCGGACGCGATACGCGTGGGAACAGAAACTCACGAAAGCTAGTCGCCGCGATGATAGGCAGCGCCAACTCGCGTTCGCCAACGGCTCATTGGTACGATCGTCGTTCGGCAGGTCTAGTATCTCAACAATACCTCATCAAGAAACCCGCACACTGAATGCGGCCCTGTCTTTAGCGCGCTAACGCGACAGAACCGGGGTTTTTCAGGTGTCGCAATAAAATCAGCGGGCCGGCGGGCCCTTGCGATGCGGCTTCGGCCTGGGTTTGGCGGCGTCAGCCGGGCGATGAGCGATGGTGCTTTTACTTTTAACTGGCGCCTTCTCGCCGAATTTCTTTTCACCGAATCTTCTATCCGCGCCCGTTTTCGGGTTGGACAGCGGTACTTTTTTGTCGGAAAATTTTTCGCTCGGCGGCGCGCCGTCCGCATGCGCGATGCGCAATTGCTGCCCGGCGACCCATACGGTTTTCAAGTGGTCAAGAAGTTCCTTGGGCATGCCATCCGGCAGGTCCAGTACGCTATAGTCGTCGAATATTTCTATACGGCCGATGTACTTGGAATCGAGACCCGCTTCGTTGGCGATGGCGCCGACGATATTGCCGGGCTTGACGCCATGCGCGTGCCCGACCTCGATGCGAAACGTGCGCATGCCGATATCTGTCGTGCGTGCCGCCGGCTCCTTCCTGGCAAACACGGCGCGCGTCACCGGTTCCTGGCGCTGATCGCGCTCGAAACGGTCGGGCGCCTCGATGCGTTCCTCGCGCGCCGGACGTACCGCCTTGCCCACGCGCGCAAGCTTGTCTTCCGACCATGACGCCGCGGCCGATGTCTCACCCTTTTTCTTGTCTATCAATAGCGGCATGTCGCCGTGCGCCATCTTCGCCAGCGCTGCCGCTATATCGGTCGACGGAACATTACTTTCACGCTCGAAATCTTCGATCAGCGAACGGAACACATCCAGGCCGCCTGCCGCCAGGGTGTCGCTGATCTGGGTTTTGAACTTGGCGATGCGCACATCGTTGACCGCCTGAACGCTCGGCAGTTCCAGCATGGAAATCGGCTGGCGCGTGGCGCGCTCGATGGCCTTGAGCAGGTTTCGTTCGCGCGGCGTGATGAACAGAATGGCTTCGCCGCTGCGCCCGGCCCGGCCGGTGCGGCCGATGCGGTGGGTGTAGCTTTCCGGGTCGTGCGGCACATCGTAATTGATAACGTGGCTGATGCGCTCGACATCGAGGCCGCGAGCGGCAACGTCTGTTGCGACCAGGATATCGATCTTGCCGTCCTTTAATTGCTGGATCGTACGTTCGCGCTGCTGCTGCACGATGTCGCCATTGATCGCCGCGGCGGAAAACCCGCGCGCCAGCAGTTTGCCGGCCAATTCCTCGGTGCCCAGCTTGGTACGCGAGAAAATGATCATGCCATCGAAGGTTTCGGCTTCCAGGATACGCGTCAGCGCATCGAGCTTTTGCATGCCACTGACAAGCCAGTAGCGCTGGCGGATATTGTCGGCCGTGCCGGTCTTGGCAGCGGCGGTGATTTCGGCCGGGTCACGCAGGTAGGTTTGGGCAATACGCTTGATGGCAGAAGGCATGGTGGCCGAGAACAAGGCAGTCTGGCGCGATTCCGGCGTCTTTTGCAAGATCGTTTCCACGTCGTCGATAAAACCCATGCGCAGCATCTCGTCAGCCTCATCCAGCACAAGCGTCTTGATCTTCGACAGGTCGAGCGAACCCTTTTCGAGGTGGTCGATCACGCGCCCCGGTGTGCCGACAACCACATGCACGCCACGGCGCAACGCGCTCAATTGCGCGCCGTAACTCTGGCCGCCGTAAATCGGCAAGACATGAAAGCCGGGAATATAGGTGGCATAGCGCTGAAATGCCTCCGCCACCTGGATAGCCAGCTCACGCGTGGGCGCCAGCACCAGCGCCTGCGGCGCGCTTTGCTTGATGTCGACACGCGAAAGAATGGGAAACGCAAAGGCCGCCGTTTTGCCGGTGCCGGTCTGTGCCTGGCCCAGCACATCGCGGTTGGCCAGTAGCAGCGGGATGGTGGCGGCCTGGATCGGGGAAGGGGATTCGTAACCGAGTTCCTTCACCACGCGCAGCAAGGGTTCGCTCAGTTTCAGGTCGGAAAATAAGGGAATAGATGTTTCAGACATGGCGTCACTCACAAGTTTGCTCGAATCGCAGTGTGCGAAAGATATAGCAGTACAGTTTACCCTGTTGTTGGCCTTGGCAGGTAGCCGGAATACCTGCTCAAGCTTATATGCGAGGCTAATCCAGCTAGCCATTGTTGTGAACTAAGCACTACACTGGTGACGTCAAATCAACTGCTTTATGATTGAATCAGTGTATTGGAAGAGGCGATTAACGAGCGGTTTGTTCGATTGCCTCACGCCTCCACGTTTCCCTGAAATGAGCAGCGAATCGTATTGACTTGCTCCCGGCATTTATTAATCAACAACAAATATCTCATAATGTGCGTACAAGGCAAGAATATGGAGCACCCTCTACTTAGACTTTCACAGGAATTTGCGATTGGATTAAAGCTCTAAGCTGCTGATAGATCGGAATGTCAACGCCTTCTTTTACTTCCAATGTGACTGCAAGACCCTATGGAATGTGAGCATCCAGGGCATTGGTCGCATCAACCTTATCCGGTATCGCACGCCCGCATCGCCAAAAAGAGCGGCGAGTACCATCGTATAGACTTGCCTCGTTGATTTGCGCAGTCGATGGTGCCTATTTTTGCGACTAATGTCGAGCCAGCGGGATCGTTCGGAATACACGTGGAATCCATGTATTCCATGGTTGAGTCTGGGTCAGCGTCGGATGCAAGAACGAATCAATTTCGCGTGCAAATCAACGGTCATTTAAATCAGCGATGAAAATTCATTTTTTATAAGATTTGCACGATGGCCACGCAATATCTGGCTGCATCAGGTCCGAAAAACCATCTGGAGACCGGGGGTCGACCAAAATATTTCGATGGCTACACGTTGGACAGAGGAAATGCAGTCCGTCGTTGTCAACTCTACCTCGCAATTGACGGGCTTGCGGCTCACATTCTTGAACGGAGCCTTAACACTGTGAGAACCTGAAAATGACGTCTATTCAAAGAGTGACCAGAATCCAGATTGGCACGGTTCGCTCGATAGTTCTGGCACGGGATGCTCCTGAGAGCTGAGCGACACGAATTTGTTACAAAATGCAATGACATCTGAAACTTGTAAAATCGTCGCGTACGATTTAGCCAACTCCGCACAAGGTTGACGATATTGAACCCACTACTCAAAAACATTACCCGTCTCGCCGGCCTGATGATTGCGATTACGCTGGGTATGTCACCCACGCAAGCAGAGACCTTTGTGCATCCGGGTGCGCTGCACACGCAAACCGATTTCGACCGCATGAAAACCAAGGTGGAGCACGGTGCCCAACCATGGATCGATGGCTGGAATGTCCTGACCAGCAATCCCCGTGCCTCGCTCAGCTGGACACCCCGCCCTGCCAATGTCGTCTACCGTGGCAAAGACGGCACCCATGCCGAAAATTATGCAGTCCTGTTCAACGACGCCGCAGCAGCGTACGCGCTGGCCTTGCGCTGGAAAATCAGTGGCGACGATGCTTATGCCGACAAGGCGGTCGCTGTCCTGAATGCGTGGTCAGGAACGCTGACCGGCATAGGCGGCAACTCGGACAAATTCCTGGCATCCGGCATCTATGGCTATCAGTTCGCCAACGCGGCAGAGATCATGCGTACTTACAAAAAATGGCCGGAGCACGATTTTCAGCGCTTCACCACCATGATGCTGGAAGTTTTTTATCCGATGAATCACGATTTCCTGGTCAGACATAATGGCGCGAAAATAGACCATTACTGGGCCAACTGGGATCTGGCCAACATGGACTCCATGATCGCCATCGGCATCCTTGCCGACCGGCGCGATATCTATAACGAAGCAGTCGATTACTTCAAACACGGCAATGGTAACGGCGCCATCAATCATGTTGTCTGGAAGATCTACCCTGACGGCCTCGGTCAAACCCAGGAAAGCGGCCGCGACCAAGGCCACAATACCCTCAACGTTTCCTTACTTGGCGCGTTTTGCCAAATGGCGTGGAATCAGCACGACGATCTTTTCGGCTACGATGATAACCGTGTCCTGAATGGCGTCGAATACATCGCCAGATACAACCTCGGCGCCGACGTCCCATACACTCGCTATGTCAACAGCGATGTAACGCAAGACGTCATCGCCGATGCCGGCCGCGGCGATGCGCGTCCCGTCTGGGAACTTTTTTACAACCATTACGTGGTATTGAAAGGGCTGAGCGCCCCCTATACGAGCGCGTTCGCCGAAAAATTGCGCCCTGAAGGTGGTGGGGGTAATTATGGTCCAAACAGTGGCGGCTTTGATCAGCTTGGCTACGGTACGCTGACCTACACCTTGAAATAAAACAGTTTGCACTATTCGCGCTTTCGTCGGCGTTGGCCGGCGATGTTGCAAACCTGTATCCAAGATCAGCAGGCCGGCTCATTACTGAGTAGTATTTCGCCACCGCCGAGGCGAGGCGAGGCGAGGCGAAATAATGCGCACAAACGGCAGATGTTGCAATTCAGATTATCTGATTGGTCTCTTGGGTGCGCGATTGGCAGTTCGCACTCAGGTTTTGGCCGGGCCGGTTGAGGCCCGCTCTACCAGCTCAGGTGTCGCCGTCATGCGCATTGTAGTTGTCTGGCTTGGATGGTTGATCCTTTCCAGCAGCAGCGCGACTGCCATTTCAGCTGCACTGTTGGTCGGTACTGCGACTGTCGTCAAGGCCGGCCGTGACAAGCGTGCCCATTGAATATCGGTAATTCCGATAATCGAAATGTCCTGGGGTACCGTTAGTCCGAGATCGGCGGCGGCATTAAGCGCCCCGAGCGCGGGCAAATCATTAGTCGCAAAAATTGCCGTCAGTTTCGGATGGGCTTCGAGCAAGGCCTTGGCGCCTTCATAGCCGGCGTCCACCGCATCCTCGACGTAGCGTGTTCTGCCCTTTACATGTTTTTGCCCGGCCTCGGTGCAGGCCGCCAGATATCCTCTGTAGCGTTCCGCATGTATGCCGTTTGCTTTGCTGCCGACCAGCGCACCGATATGACGATGACCCAGATCGATGAGATGGCGTCCTGCAATCGCTCCCGCCTCAAAAAAATTCACGGCGATGCAAGACAGCTCGGGGGGCTCGTCGGGTTTTTCCCACATGCAGAGCACCACGGGAGCACCGCGCTGTTCGGTCTTTTTCAAGTCGTCGATCGGCAAATTGGCGTTCATCACCAGCACGCCATCGGACAACGTGCCAGCGATCTGGTCGAGATAGGCACGCCCGGTGTCAGGATCGTCATTGGTGTTGCAAACGATCAGAAAACGACCGTTTTCACGCGCTGCGCGTTCAGCCGCCAGGGCAAATTCAGGATAGAAGGGATTGGCAATGCTCGACACCATCAAGGCCAGCGTGGGTGCGCATCCTTCGGCCAATGCGCGGGCGGTAAGGTGCGGCCGATATCCGAGTTGTTCGACCGCCGCGAGAACGCGCAGGCGAGTTTGCTCGCCGACCTTGCCGCGTTTGCGCAAGACATTGGAGACCGTCGCGGAGGTCACACCGGCGAGATGAGCTACTTCGGAGAGGGTGGTCATGAGTAAGGTAAAAAATTTAGCTCGTGTATTCAACCGCCTATCGCCAACATTGTCAACGGAACACTTGATTTGCGCTGACGCAGCTGTCTTGGCCGAAGTCCTTCACCAACGGTGCTGGCGTATCGGCGATATAAAACAGGGGCATGGTAAAAAATACAGCGACCAGCCTGCTGTGATTTCCATTGCGCGCAAAAAAGAAGGTTGCTATTATTGGAAAAAATAAAAACAGCCAACGACGTCATTTTCATAATAACGATGTGGAGACAACAACAATGCAACTACAAAATCAGGCAACATTTTTTTTTGCCCTAATAGGTTAAGCGCTTAACCTATTTCAAGTTATCGCCGCCGATTGCCGGGTGCCAGGATCGCTCAGTTTTCAAAAGTGACTCTGGAAGGACGCTGCCGCTTACCGCCTGCATGCTCGTCCGGGCAATTAGCCGTCTAGTCGCGTCAACTTCCGCAAGGAAAGAACTATGGCCAGTATTTCTCTACTCTCGCTGCAAAAAGCCTATGGCGGCGCAGCGCCCATCATTCGCGACGTCGACTTGTCGATCGGCGAGCATGAATTCTGTGTCTTTCTAGGACCGTCCGGCTGCGGGAAATCAACCTTGTTGCGTATCATCGCCGGTCTCGAAGATCCGAGCAGCGGCGAGCTGCTGATTGACGGCAAGCTGATGAACGACGTGCCCTCGGCGCAGCGCTCGGTCGCCATGGTGTTTCAGAGTTATGCGCTGTTTCCGCACATGACAGTATTCGAGAATATGAGTTTCGGGTTGACCCTGGCCAAAGTACCCAAAGCCGAGATCGAACAAAAAGTCAGAGATGCCGCGCGCATTTTGCAACTGGAAGAACTGTTGCGGCGCAAACCCAAGGAATTGTCCGGCGGCCAGCGTCAGCGGGTGGCGATCGGCCGCGCCATTGTGCGGCGTCCGGGCGTGTTCCTGTTCGATGAGCCACTCTCCAATCTGGATGCTACTTTGCGCAGCCAGACGCGTATCGAGATCGCGCGCCTGCATCGTCAATTTGACCGCGCCAGCGTGGTGTACGTCACGCATGACCAGGTTGAAGCCATGACGCTGGCTGACCGCATCGTCCTGTTGCATGCCGGAGCCGACACCGCCGCTTTCGGCAGCATTGCCCAAGTGGGCACGCCGATGGACTTGTATCACCATCCGAAGAATCGCTTTGTTGCAGGTTTCATCGGTTCGCCGCGCATGAACTTCTTGCCGGCGATGGTATTGCGCGTCGACGCCGATGAAGTGATCGTGCGCCTTCCTGATACCGATGAAACAGTGGCGGTGCAAGCCTTTGCACCGACTTTGCAGCAGGGGCAGCCGGTTACGCTAGGAATTCGCCCGGAACATCTCGATGCCGGCGACGGCGTATCCGCGGGCCTGACGCGTGAAGTCATTCTGGTCGAGCGTCTCGGTGAACAGACCTATGTCCATCTTGAGCAGCCGGGCGGCCAGCCGCTGGTTGCCAAGGCGCCGGGGAATACACCAATACAGCGCGGCCATCGCTTGCGCTTCGGCGTGCCTGCGGCATGCGCTTATCTTTTTGATGCAAACGGCGTCGCCTTTTCCAAGCAAGCGGCGGTCGCCGTTGCAGCATAGTCAACGACAGCACGAGCTCGTCACAACACCATCAAACGGAGTGGAATTCATGTCGATACGATTAGGGGTCTGTTACTATCCCGAACATTGGTCCGAAGAAATCTGGGCAAGCGATGCACAGCGGATGAAAGCACTGGGTATCAAGCAAGTGCGCATTGGCGAATTCGCCTGGAGCCGGATCGAACCATCGCCGGGAAAATACCAATGGGCGTGGCTGGATCGTGCGATCGATGTATTGGGCGAAGCAGGGTTGGAAGTCGTCATGTGTACGCCGACCGCGACTCCGCCAAAGTGGCTGATCGACCAATACGATGACATTCTACCGGTCGACGCTAACTGTCAGCCGCGGCAGTTCGGATCACGTCGGCATTACGATTTTTCTTCGCCATCGTACTTCAATGAATCGCAACGCATTGTCACTCTCCTGGCTGAACGTTACGGCGACCATCCGGCGATTACCGCGTGGCAGGTCGACAATGAGTACGGATGCCATCACACGGTCGTCAGTTATTCAACAGCAGCACAGCAACGCTTCCGGTTATGGCTGCAGCAGCGTTACCGGACCATCGATACGCTGAACAAAGCCTGGGGCACGGTGTTCTGGAGCGCCGAGTATCGCAGCTTCGATGAAATCGACGCGCCTGTCGGCACCGTCACCGAAGCGCATCCGTCTCATCGCCTTGACTATCGCCGCTTCGCTTCCGATGAAGTGGCGCGCTATAACCGCATGCAAGTCGACATCCTGCGCGCACGGGCGCCGGGACGTCTCATGGTCCACAATTTCATGCAGATGTTCGTCGAGTTCGATCATTATGCTGTCGCCACTGACCTCGACGTCGCCAGTTGGGATAGTTATCCGCTCGGCGCCTTGGAAGAAATGTGGTTTGCGCCGGACGTCAAAGCACGCTGGCTGCGTACCGGTCATCCCGATTTTGCATCGTTCAATCACGATTTGTACCGCGGCATGTCGACGCAACCGTTCTGGGTCATGGAGCAGCAACCGGGGCCGGTTAACTGGGCGCAGTGGAATCCCAATCCGATGCCAGGCATGGTGCGTCTGTGGAGCTGGGAGGCGTTTGCGCACGGGGCCGGTTGCGTCTCCTATTTCCGCTGGCGGCAGGTGCCGTTCGGGCAGGAGCAAATGCATGCCGGCCTGAACACCCCCGACAATCGTCTCGATATCGGCGGCCAGGAAGCGCAACGCGTTGCGGAAGAAATACAGCAAGTGGAACGCGCTGCCGGCACCTTGTCGCAACCGCATGGCAAGGTTGCGCTGTTGTTCGACTATACCGCCAAATGGTTGTTCGAGATTCATCCGCAAAGCGCGGACTTTCATTACCCGCGGATTGCGTTCGAATATTATTCCGCCTTGCGTTCGCTCGGCCTGGACGTGGATATTGTTTCGCTTGACGCGAAGCTCGATGGCTATGCCATGATCGTCGTGCCGCCCTTGCCTGTCGTGCCTGACGATTTGCCTGCGCGCCTGCAGGCGAGTGCCGCACAAGTATTGATCGGACCGCGCAGCGGCTCCAAAACCGCTTCGTTGCACATACCGGCAAACCTGCCGCCGGGACCCTTGCACGCCATCCTGCCAATACGCGTATGGCGCGTCGACTCGATGCGACCCAATATAACGGAGCCGGTCGAGTGCGCCGGCCGGCATGGTCAAGCCCATCATTGGCGCGATTTGATCGATGTCGGCGAGGGCGTCGAAACAGTCGCTTCGTTTGGCGACGGTCATCCGGCCATCGTGAAGTACGAGCGCCGGCACTATCTGGCCGCTGTGTTTGACGCCAAATTTACGCGCGACTATTTCTTCCAGGTAGCCAGGGCTGCAGGCCTGGCGCCAGAGGAATTGCCGGAAACCTTGCGCATCAGTCGTCGCAGCGGATTGACGTTTGTCTTCAACTACGACAATCAACCTTGCCTGGCGCCGCATGCCGAACGTGCTGAATTCATTGTCGGCGCGCCTCAGATCGAAGCACAGGGCATCGCGATTTACCAGGTCGGAAATTAGTTGGTTTCATAGGATAGATGGTTGAGAGAAATGGCGTTGACGACAATGCGGCACAATCTGCACAATCGGCGGTATTGAAAGAAAAACCACCGCACAAGACCGCAAGGCGTCGGCATTACAGTGGCAGCATCATAGACCTTGGAAAATCCGGCCGATACCGAACCGGCCGTTTTTCAGAAACATAATAACCAGGAGACAAGTATGAAAAAATTGTTTTGCACGAGCTTGCTGACAGCCTTGCTGGCTTCCGTTTTTGCATCCGCGACCGCCGGAACCCTGGCAGTCAATATCGCCTACAAGGGCGCCGCCCAGCGCGGCGTGTGGCAATCGACCCTGGATGAGTTCAAAAAAGCCAATCCTGATGTCGACATCAAGGCCGCATTTGTAGAGGAAGAAACGTACAAGGTGCAGTTGCCGGGTTGGCTGTCGACACAGGCGCCTGACATCATCAACTGGCACAACGGCGAACGCATGGCGTTTTACGCCAGCCGAGGTTTGCTGGAAGATCTGAGCGCAGACTGGAAGAAGAACAAATGGGATGAAAGCTATGCTTCCACCAAGGACGCATCTTCCTACAAAGGCAAGCAATACGCGCTGCCGACGGTGTACTACTCCTGGGGACTGTTCTATCGCAAGGACGTCTTCAAGACTGCCGGTATTGCCGGCGAGCCGAAGACCTGGGATGAATTTCTCGACGCTTGCAATAAACTGAAAGCTGCCGGCGTGACACCGGTGGCGGTCGGCGGTCGCGATTCCTGGACGCTGGCCGGCTGGTTTGACTATCTGGATCTGCGTCTGAACGGCAATGCCTTTCATCAACAATTGATGGCGGGTGAAATTGCTTACACCGATGCGCGTGTCAAAAAAGTCTATTCCGCCTGGAAGACGTTGATCGACAATAAATATTTCATCGACAATGCCCTGTCCTATGATCTCGACGGCGCGCAACCTTTCCTGTTTCAGGGTAAGGCGGCCATGATGCTGATGGGAACCTTCATCGCCAAGGGGTTTCCTCCGAAGCTGGCGGCCAATATGGGATATTTCCAATTCCCGGTGATCGACCCCAAGATTCCTGTTGCCGAAGATGGTCCGGCGGAATCGATTCATATCCCGAGCAAAGCACGCAACAAGGTCGATGCGCATCGCTTCCTGGCCTTCGTCGGCACCCCTGCGGTCAGCGCCAAGCTCGCCGAAGGACTGGGTTCCTTGCCGGCCAACAGTCAATCTCCCGAACCGACCGACACGATATCACGCATCGGTTTCCAAATCCTGTCTACCACCAAGGGCGGCATTGCGCAGTTCTATGATCGCGACATGACCAAGGAAATGGCGGATGAAGGCATGAAACAGATGCAAAAATTCATCAGCGATCCGGGCAAGATCGACGAAGTGCTCAACGAACTTGAGCAAAGCCGCAAGCGCATCTACAAGAAATCGTAGACTGCAAGCGGCAACCGGATTGCGCATGTCTTTATTCCTGTCCATGCGCACACGAGAAGACGCAGCAGCAAGCACCAGGCAGTTGCGTCTTCACACAAGTTTTTTCCTGTAGCCTGTTCAACAGGAGTGCATTGTCATGCTCGTTCAAACACCAGTCATTGACCCCGCGCAAGCGCGAACTCCGGTGCTTGCCATGATCGACAAGCCGCGTCGTCGCAACAACACTGCCACCAGAAATCGCGCGGCATTCTGGTTTCTTGCCCCCGCCTGTCTGATGACGGCGGTGTATGTCTTGTATCCGATACTTTATACAATCTATCTCAGCTTTTTTAACTGGGATGGTTTGACCAAGCCCGAGTTTATCGGGCTGGCGAATTACATCGAAATGTTGCACGCGCCGACCTTTCATGTCGCGCTGAAAAACAATCTGACATGGTTACTGCTGTTCCTGATCGCACCTCCGGCTGGGCTGATCACGGCGCTGTACCTGAATCAGAAGGTGCGCGGCATCCGTCTGGTCAAAGCGCTGTTCTTTGCCCCGTTCGTCTTGTCCGGCGTGGTGGTGGGGCTGATTTTCAGCTGGTTCTATGACCCCACGTTCGGTTTGCTGACGCTGATCCTGGGGCACGGTGTGCCGGTATTGGGCGATGCCCGCTATGTCACCTACGGCATCATCTTTGCCGCGCTATGGCCGCAAACTGCGTATTGCATGATCTTGTTTCTCACCGGCCTGACATCGATCAACAATGATCAGGTAGAAGCGGCGCGCATGGAAGGCGCCAAAGGCTGGACCATGCTGCGCTACGTGATTCTGCCGCAACTGAGAGCAACGACCTTCATGGCGTTTGTAGTCACCATCATCGGCGCGCTGCGCAGTTTCGATCTGATTTCGGTCATGAGCAACGGCGGGCCGTACGAAAGTTCTACGGTGCTGGCCTACTACACCTACGATCAGGCCATCAAGTACTACCGTCAGGGATATTCCGCCGCCATCGCCGTGACGCTGTTTGCCATCATGCTGGTGTACATCATCTATCAATTGCGCCGTATGTTGCGCGATGAACGCTAAAGGAATTGCCATGTTTCCGACGCCCATCGAAAAATGGAAGCCGTCCAATCGCCTGCTGTACAAGCTATCCTTGCCGGTCGCCTTGCTGATCTGGTTGCTGCCGATTCTGGCGGTGCTGGTGACGTCGGTGCGTTCTACCGACGAACTGATGGAAGGCAATTATTGGGGCTGGCCGAAGGATTTCGCGATGCTGGACAACTATCGCGAAGCACTGACGGCATCGCCAATGCTGCATTATTTCTGGAATAGCTGCCTTATCACGATACCCTCGGTGATCGGTGCGATTGCCCTGGCGGCGATGGCCGGCTATGCATTGTCGACCTACAAATTCCGCGGCAACACCGTATTGTTTGCCACTTTCGTGGCGTGCAATTTTGTGCCACAGCAGATTCTCATGATTCCTGTGCGCGAAATCTCCGTATCGCTCGGCTTGTTCAACACGGTCACCGGCCTGGTGCTGTTCCATGTCGCCATGCAAACCGGCTTCTGCACGCTGTTCCTGCGCAATTTCATCAAACAGCTGCCCTATGAAATGATCGAGGCCGCGCGTATAGAAGGTGCAGGGGAATGGACGGTTTTCTATCGTATCGTCCTGCCGCTCATCAAGCCGGCGCTGGCGGCGTTGGCGGTTCTGGTCTTCACCTTCGTTTGGAATGACTATTTCTGGGCCTTGTGCCTGACGCAGGGCGACGATGTGGCGCCGATTACGGTGGGTGTGGCTGCGCTCAAGGGGCAATGGACGACGGCATGGAATCTGGTGTCGGCAGGATCGATACTTGCGGCGATACCTTCGGTGCTTTTGTTTTTCCTGATGCAAAAGCAGTTCGTGACCGGGCTGACATTCGGGGCCAGTAAAGGCTGAGCCATTGATACCGATCACAAATGACGCAAGACGTCGTCACCCTCATTCAAAATCGCATTCGTCCGTTCAGGTTTGCAAGTTCCGCCCCGGATTCGTAGAAGGACGGGATTGGTCGAACATCTGGCAAGACGAATGCGCTGTACCTAATGATTGCCTTACGCAGCGAGACGAAGTTTCAACCCATTGATACTATAAACGGGTACTGCCGTGAAGCCATCCACGGAAATCGTCGTAAACTTTCCTTTGAGAACAGTCGTGTTTATTACGTTGACCGTATCGCCCACCGCCGGCTTGTAGCCATTCTGGAATTTGACGCGCAGGATGCCGCCGGCGATAGTGGCGGTTCCCTGAACGGTTAATCCACCTTGCTGCGCGTCAGCTAGATTCAATTCCATGCTGCCATTTTCGAGCTGGGTATATTGGCCGCTGATCTTCAACGGATTGGGAGCATTGCTTGATAGCGTCCCGCCGCTGACATATACATCACCTGTCCCGAAAGCCGATACGGAGTCGGCCTCCAACGTGCCAGCTTCAAGCTGGGCGCCGCCACTCCAGCTGTTATCGCCACTCAATTTCAATACGCCGCTGCCTTGTTTTCTCAATTTTCCTGTGCCGGTAATGTCGTTGCGCCAGTTATCTAGAGCATAGAAACCTCCCTGGGCAGCATCCATCGATACCACGACATTCCCGTTAAAAACGCCGTAACCGTCGGCTGCCGCAAACAGATTTAAACGACCCCAGCCTTCAGAATCGTCCTGGATCGGGTAGCCCGACGCGATTGCGGTGGTCTTCAACACTACGCGGCGCTGATCGGCGGTGAGGTAAGGCAGACGCGTTTCCAGTAACGCTTCAGCACCTTTCGGCACGGATACGGGGACGTTGGTTGCATCAATTGGCACGAAACTGTATGTCATGCGGCGAAGATAGTTTGCCTTGTTGGTCGCATAGTCGGCAAAGCGGTCGCTTGCTACGGTCCCGGAATGGCTAAATGCATAAAACGTAACGGCAGTGGTATTGGTCTGCGCCATCAAGGTGGCGTGCGCTTGCGTCACCGCGGCGGCTTTTTTCGCGGCATTGGCAGGGTCGACAAGATTGGCTGCAACAATGGCCTGTGCCAGGATGCGGCCTCCGATGACATCCAGTTGCGAGTGCATGCCCGCGATAATACGGTTTTCGCCCAACTCCAGGCCGCGGCTGATGATCTCCTGAAAGCGCTCCGGTACGGCATATGCCATCGCCAGCACGTCACGCGTCGCTTCAGCAGCATGGCCGCTAGGGAAGCCGCCATCCGTCGCCGGGGTGCTGCTTTTTGCAGGAATCAACGATGGCGCTACGATAACGCTACCATTCCAGCGATAAGGACGGGCATATTTGTAAAACCGCTTGGCGGGCTCTGTTGAACCATTGTTTCCCATGGCGTTGATAAAATCGACAACGCCGCCGAACCCTGCATTTGCGCTACCGCCTACCCCGGTATTGTTTCCAGTGTCGTTGTAAAGAACGCTGGCCGCATCGGGCGCAATGGCGGTTATGCTGGTGGTTTGCTGGGCAGCCGAACGCCACGCGGCAGTCAATGGCCCCATACCGTCAGTCACGCTGTAACCCTTGTTTCTACGGTCGTCCAGATATGCAGCGGTTTCCTGGGCCGCAGTGCGCGCCGTCGTCACAGTAACGGAATACTGGATATTTGCGTTGTGTACCGCGGCATTAAGAACAGTGCCGCCTGGCGTGCCGTCGTTTGGCAGGCCGGTCCAGGCCGACGGGACGATAGCGGGGAAGCCGCTTACAGCAGGTGCGGTCACACCGGCATCCACAATCTGGGTCAGCGGCTGCCAGACAGTCTCGAAACCCGCTAATACGCGCACACCAGCGTTGGTCGCCTGCGTCGCATAGCGGGCGTCGCCACGCTGGTTGGTTGCGACGTTGTCGACAAATGCAGGAACCGACGCATTCACTGGCGCACTATCGGCAAAGCCGGGATCTGGCGGCGGGGGCGGGATGACAAGTGCCGACGGAGTTGGATCGAAATCGGAATTGCCGCCGCATGCAGCCAGCGCCAGAACGCCACTGATGGCGAAAACGGCGGGTAATTTTCGCCAGAAATAGAGACTACGCATGGTCAGCCTTGATTAAAACGGTCGATGAGAAAGGGGGCATGGTAGCCAATCATTGTTACCGCCCCATGACCATCTCTCCCCAACCTGCTACTCTTCAGGGAGCGGATAATGCTGAAGTGCAGGATCGGACATGGATGCTTTTCCCGTCTCGACATGCCCTGCGAAACGGCGCAGGAAATTGTCGTGCGTATCTATGCTTGCCCTCAGGTCATACCACTGGTTGCTGGATGCGAGCAGCCATCGGTCTTCTACACTGCAGTTGCCTGCAACCGTAAGTGAGCGTGGCGCATTACCATAAGCGTTATCCTTTAGCCGCGTGATTCTTCTATCGCGAGCATTTCTGATCTCGGCAGCATGATGCACACCGCATTGTCACGTATTTCAAGAACCTCGGCCTCTGTGAGTTGCGTCCCTTTTGCTTGTTCTTTATTAAGTAATAGAGCGATCAAAGCGGGGATCGGAGTCGGGACCAAAGAATCATCTACTTTTTCATCGTGAATTCTTGATTTTGAGTTTAATGTTGTTGCGTCCACCGGTTGAATCCACAACCGATTGCGGCCTGTCGACCGATAGAACCGAGGGCCCTTATGAAAGGTTGACTGATCTATGCCACCGCCAATTTTTCCCAATCGCTGCGAGTCATCATATAGGCAGCAGTATCCATCTCGTACCATCTTTCAATGCCTCGAAAGCGCATACCCAATCGCTGCATCACAAGCGCCGAGCCAGTGTTCTCCTGATGGCATACCGCACATAAAAGATCAGCGCCGATAGTCTCGAAGGCAAAGGAAGCCATCTTGCGTGCGGCCTCCGAAGCGAAACCCTGACGCCATTTGTCTTGGCGAAGACGCCATCCGATTTCCAGCGGATTCTCGGTATCTCTCCCAAGATATTGAATACACCCGGATCCAATAATTTCATTGGTTTCGAGCTCAATGAAGCTCCACCATGAAAATCCCCATTCGGCCCACCGCAATTTGACGCGAGCAATACTTGCGGCGGTGTCTTCAAGCGTCTCAGGTTTGCCTGTGATGTAGCGCATGACTTCCGGATCGCGATTGATGGCATTGAGTCCTTCGAGGTGCGAATCCTTGAACGGCTCCAGGCGAAGGCGCTGTGTGGTCAATATGGTCATTTGGAATGCAAGATTAATTAGGCAATTACGTGTTCATGTCGGTTAAATATTTTCCTGATTAGTTACCTATCTCAGATGTCATGTTTTTTAGCACCAAACTATCTGCCGAGTCATTCCCGCGAACGCGGGAATCCATGTTGAATCACCTACTTAAGTTGGATCCCCGCGTTCGCGGGGAT
>NZ_JBDTCG010000035.1:0-23407 GCF_039923675.1 Collimonas sp. | reverse complement strand
TAACAACAACATGAAGTATCCAAATTTAAGGGACGGTAACCTCCGAAAATTCCATCGAAAAACGTCGGTTGAAAGGTTTCTGGCCATAGCAACTGTGCGATATGGTTTCCCGCACAAATTCTTGCCGGTCAGCAGTGTTATTCACGCTCCCTCGCCGCCAGTATCGTAAAGCAACTGTTTTCCGATACCGCATAAAATGCTATCACCTATGCTACGATGCAATCATTGATATTTAATTTTATTGGTGAAAGCAATGGCATCCGTCACAGTCCGCAATTTACCCGATGAGACGCACCGCGCCTTGCGCGTGCGTGCTGCAATGCATGGCATCAGCACTGAGGCTGAAATCCGGGCGATCCTCGAAAATGCTGTTCGGCCCGAGGGCCGGATCAAACTCGGTTCCCTACTGGCCGAAATTGGCCGCGAAGTGGGCGGCGTTGATCTTGAGATCGAACGCGATAGGATGCCAGCCGAGCCGGTGGGTTTTGAATGATCCTGCTTGATACCAACGTCGTTTCTGAGCCGTTAAAAGCGTCTGGAGATGTGAGCGTGCTTGCCTGGATCGACGCGCAGATCATCGAAACGCTGTACCTTTCGACAATCAGCCTTGCGGAACTGCGTTTCGGTATCGCTGTGCTGCCCGAGGGCAAGCGCCGGGATACGCTTCATTCTAGTCTTGAGCAGCGCGTCTTGCCGTTGTTCGCGGGTCGCATCCTGTCATTTGATGACCCTGCGTCGCGAGCATATGCAACGCTGCGCGCCCGTGCTCGCGCCGCTGGACAGGCCATTGCGCCCGCAGATGGCTACATGGCAGCCATCGCTGCGACGCATGGTTTCGCGGTAGCCACGCGCGACACGTCGCCTTTTGACGCTGCTGGCTTGGCTGTCATCAACCCTTGGACATGGGCGGCACACTGATGCCCGCAGGCTGGAAGTGACCTTAAGCTGGTTGGTTGTTCCATTGCACGCGCAGCCGTTTCCATATGGCGGCTGGTGACACGGCTGCTTTTTCTACGTCAATCCTGCGCGACGGAATTTTCGGCGGTTCCGGCTTACAACTCCTAAGTAGGTCTAAATAAACTCTGACTTGGTTGGTCTTTAATTGGCAGCCTGTTGCACAGCCAGGGCGTCCTCAAACAGGCAAGATAAGAGTGCGTTGAACGAGCTATAAAAAGCAGCGAGTTGTTTTATTATTTCGCTTGGAAGGCATCCAATATTTGCTCCAAGCGAGCCAAATACCGTGACCAAATCCTTCTGCCCACGGAAACGATGATTCGGGTATTGCTCCCTCTGTCTTCATGACACTCAGTTCGAGACTCAATTTTTTGAGATACTTGAACTCGATACGTTTACTGATCGTACCGATCTCACCCAGTAGCACATGGGCGACACTGATCAACGGTCGCGAGGTTGTCGGTCAGTGACATCGTAAGCTCGTCGCGCTTTAATGCATTCAAGCTCTTTTCTGCTCAAATCCAGCTTTTCCGGGTGCGATGCATAGTCCGTCGCGTTAGCTGGTCAAAAGCCATATACTGGTCCCGCACGAAACCTGTGAAGCGACAATCAGGGGCGTCCGTCCCCTTTCATCTAAGGAGATCACATGCTTAAATTCCTTGCTGGCGTCATTGGTGTAATCGGGCTGGCACTGCCGGCTGCGGCGCAGGTCCAACCGTTCCCGCCAGCCTTTCGTACGCAGGAAATCCAAACCGACGGCGCAATACTTCATGTTCGCGTCGGAGGGCGCGGCCCGGCAGTTGTATTGATCCATGGCTTCGGGGATACAGGCGACATGTGGGCTCCGCTGGCCACTGAGCTCGCGCGCGACCACACGGTTATCGTGCCGGACCTGCGCGGCATGGGGCTGTCATCGCATCCTGCCGATGGGTACGACAAAAAGACGCAGGCCGCAGACATCCGCTCTGTCCTCGCCAAGCTCGGCGTTGATCACTCCGCGATCGTCGGACATGATATCGGCACGATGGTTGCCTATGCCTATGCCGCCCGCTACTCTGACAAGACAGACCGGCTGGTCGTCATGGATGCGCCGGTCCCGGGCATTCCGCCCTGGGACCAGATTGTGCGCAGCCCTGCACTCTGGCATTTTTCGTTCGGCGGCCCTGATGCGGAAAGGCTGGTGGCTGGCCGTGAACGCATCTACCTGGACCGTTTCTGGAACGAGTTCGCGGGCGATCCATCCAAAATTGACGAGGCAACGCGGGTCCATTACACGGCGTTCTATGCCCGGCCCGGCGCCATGCATTCTGCATTTGCGCAATTCCTGTCAATTCCCAGGGATGCCGAAGACAACAAGGTATCGATGACAACCAAGCTGACTATGCCGGTGCTTGCAATCGGCGGTGCGAAATCGTTTGGGGCGAACGAAGCCGTCGTCATGCGCAACGCTGCTCTGAACGTGACGGAACTTGTCGTCCCGGATTCAGGCCACTGGCTCATGGAGGAACAGCCGGCTGCGACGATTGCAGCAATTAGCGGCTTTCTCGATCAAAAAAAGTAGCGTGCAAGCATCTGCGGCGGCCGGTCAAGCCACACCGATCCGCCATCCAGTGGGGGTCTATTTAGAAACGGGCTTTTTCATTTCCTGGGCCCAGCCGCCTGATCTTGGCGCCCGCCGTTTCGATGTGCTGCTCAAGGGCTGCGATGCACGGTCCGAATCGGCGGCTGAATCCGGTTGCCGCCCTGATCCGGGCAAGGAATGTGCGCGCCAATTCTTCCGCGTGCCGCCAGGTTTCGTTGTTCACGCTAGCATGAATGGTCGCCTCGGAGGGCGCGTCAGGAAGCCCGCCGCCGGTGCGCGGGGCGAAGGCCATCGGCGTCATGTCATAGGCCGGCGCAATATCATAAGGACGGCCATGCGCGGAGATGAATGACAGGTTGCCGCTGTGCATGTCGGAGTTGCCGATCAGGGTGCCAAAGGCCCACAACAGCGCTGCGCCTGCCGCTGCTTCCGGGCGGATTTGACGGTCTGCGGCAAGGCGGCGAGCGATGATTGGCCAGCCCCCTGTTCCAGCCCCGACGAATTCGGCGTCCAGTGCGGCCAGGGAAAACAGCCCGCCTCGGCCCAGGTTGCCGATGCGATCAAAACGCTCGACCTTGAGGAAGCGCTGGCCACCGTGGTCGACTATCTCTGTCTTGGCTGCCGGAATGCCCGCTTCGCGCAGCGTGTCCAGCGCGAAGTGCTCGGCCAGTAACAGATCGCGCCAGCGTTCGCTTACGGGCCCCTCCTCCAATTCGCTAAATTTCACGATGACGTGCCGAGATCCGTTTGGCGTCGCGGCGCAAGCAGTGAACTTTGGTTGCTCACCGCCGGCTGACGATCCAGGCCTCTCGCCGAGGGCGGCTTCCAGCGCCAATCGGGCGTATTCCTCGGCTTCTTGTTCTGCCGTGATTGGATTGGGGGTGGGAGTGGAGAGGAAGCAATCCCTCGCAACTTCGCCTAGCAGTAGATTTCCCACCAAGTCATGACCATGCGCCAGCAGCGCCCGCAAGACGTGGCTGTCGGTCCAATCGACGAGGCGCTCCGGAAGCCGGAGTTCAGCGCCATGACGCGTAGCGTACGCCCGGCCGAGATATCCCTGTGGCCGCATGTCGAACAACCACCACGGCAGACCCTCGCTGTGCACGGTCACGCCATCCTCCTGGCGCATCACGAACCCTTCCGGACATACTGGAATCAGCATGCCTAATTGCCGGATTCGGCCTTCTGTATCGACCCGATAGACCGGGATGTCCGGCAATCCGCGCAAAGTATCACGTAAGGTGTATTGAATAGATCGCGCAGTACCAATCCGTACGACTTCGTCGCCAAGTTCGATCAGCGCGCGCGAGATCGTCGGCTGACTGACGCCAAGACCCTCCCCTAGCTGGCGCGCAGACAGCGGCCCACCGGATAGACGTGTGCGGATAGCGTCAGAGTATGAGACCATATAGATGAATTGATAAATGAATTGATTTATGAATAGATATTATAGGCGGATTTGAGGTTGATTGGAAAACATGTCATAGCTCAAGGCCGCGATAATCCGAAACCTGGAGGAAACATATTGTGGGATTCTTCGCTTGGCTAGCTCGCGGAGCCGCTAGCCAACCTCATTGAATATCCAGTCGGGAATGCTTTCATATTGCGGGAATAGCTGGACCAAGCAAACTTAATATTATTTCTTGCGAGTAATGTTTCTTGTGTGATACATTAACTAAAGAATACGTGCCGACGTCGGTTCGCATTCTTCATCCTTAATAGGTCCTGGCACTACTCACATTGAAAGGTAGTAGCAATGAAGATTCTTATGAGCATCAAGAACAAGTTTGCGCGGGAAAAAAGCCTGAAGGACTACGCTTGGTATATCTGGTATTGAGCCGCTGAGCCATACCCTGGATAAAAGGGTATGGCGATGACTTACCCCGCGTCCGCTGCAGCCAGCATCGGCTCGGCGGTCGCGGGACTCCTTATTTTAGAGATTATCGACAGATATGCTCATCACAGGCAGCCGCACCCGCACCACCGTCTTTGCACCAAGACTCCAAGCGCTGTTGAACGATCATCGCGGTATCGACCTTCTCCGTCTGGATGCCAATACAGTTGGCGTCGCCGCTCCAGCGTTAATCGATCAGATCCTTAGCGCCAGGGCTGCTACCGAAGTCGAGCGTCCGACCTTCAAACCTCTCCACGGACGCTCCATTCCGCGCGACTACGCCTTGAAGTCGATGCAAGCTATCGGCCGCGATGTGCGCGCTGCAATGAAGAAGCCGCCATCCGAAAAGGTCGATCTCTCCGGCGAATGGCCGCATGTCGGCCACGTTTACCTGCGCGATCTGATTCTCGCCGGTGACCCTTACCGGTTGCGCTTCCTGATGGACCGCATACTGGAATTGACGCCCAAACTGACCTGGGCGGTCATCGCCACCGGCGCGCTGACTTCCCTCAAACTGCAGCCGGGAGCATCTGCCCTCGCGACCTTGACCGCCGGTGCATCGACCTATGCGGATCGACGTTATGCCATGGGCCTCTACCGGCGCACCGCTGCTCCGGTCTGTTTCACCATCTCGACGCTGGTCGCCAACGCACTCTGGCTGGGCGCCCCCTTCGACGACGGTCTGTCAAACCGGAACATCCTGTATGAGGCCCTGCGGCTGCTGCCGCCATCCTGGAACATTCTGCGCAACGCCTCGCCCGAGTATTGCGCTCTCGATGCCCGAATCCGTCCGGAGGACGATGTCTTGATCCTGCCCTTGGTCAGTCACCGCGATCCTGCTCTCTGGGACGACGCCGACGAATTTCGTCCCGAGCGCTGGAACAGCCTCAACCCCGACGACCATCCCGGCTTTCTGCCCTTCGGCCACGTATCCGAACGATGCTGGGGCCAGAACATGGTGATTCCTTTGGCGGAGATGCTGCTCAATATCCTGCGCAACGACGGCCTTGCCGTCAGCCCGCGGCAGACCGTCGCCAATGTGCCTCTCGCCGGTCTGCTCGGCGTCTCGGAAGTCAAGATCAGCCGTCAGCAATGATCTTGGATAGGGTTTAGAACATCGCTTGGCGCCGGCGATCCGGCGCCAAGCGATGAATTCGCCAAGCAAATGCTGCGGCGTCAGTTGCTATCGGTTTGCCGAGCTTTGCTATTGCGCCGGTTCTTGATCCACAGGAAGCGCGAAAACTGGTCGATCCTGCCAGTCGCCTTGCCGACGGTGAAATCCGCTCCCATCATGTTGCCGTACTGTTGCGGCAAAAACTCTGCCAGGTACAGATAACCGCTTCTAACCGTAGTGGTCGGGGCGCTGTTGCCGGCGCCGTCGGTGCCATTGATCCGTCCGGCATAATCTTGCGGCCCACGCGTCACCACATCCACAAAGGTATTGGCGAAGCGGGTCATCTCCACGCTCGTGACGCCATAGCGGCCGGTGGCATAGGCCCGGTAAAAACCGGCGATGTCGAGACTGCCGTGGTTGTTGTCTTCGCCGCTTTTGTCGGGCAAGGTATAGCCCCAGTCATAGACATCACTGCCCTTCTTGCTCTTGTAGGAGGTGATGCCGGTGGCAAAAAACGAAGCAATGCTGGCGTTGACAATCGCATTGTATTTTGTGGCGCGGGCCGGGTCGTCTCCGAGGATGTCGTGGCAGGCTGCCAGGTTTTGCAAGGCGTAGTTGAACATCATCTGCTGGTTCCATGGCACCGGCAGGCCCGACTTATATGGCGAGGCGACCGAAAAATAATACAGGTTGCCGTGCGCCAGGTTGAGCAAGGATTTAAAGATGTGCTGATCCAGGCTGTAATCGGCTTCCGTGACATATTTTTTTGCCCGGCTGTAGTAGTCCGCACCGTAGTTTTTCGGATCGCCGCTGCCGACCTTCAGGTGCCAGATCGACGGCGTGGCCAGGATCAGCCTGGCGCAATAACCGAGGTGGCCGACCGGGTCGCCCTGCTCGCCGCCGGTGCCGATCGGCGTTGTGGAGAGATCGTTGGGCCAGACCGGATCTATCCTGCCGGTCCAGATCTTGTGCTGGCCTACCGGCGCCGGCGCCAGGTCGTTGCGCTCTGACAGGACGCTATCGCAAAACACCAGCATCTTGTCGAGGATTGTGTGGTCGCCGTTGATTTCGTAGACCAGCCCCATGGCCTTGGTCTGTTCACCACTGGCGCCCTGGGCCCACTGGTTACCGATATTGTCCGTCGCCGGCACCAGCGGCTGGATATACGACTTGAAGGAAGCGATTTCCTTGACGGTGACCGGGCCGCTGAAGCTTTCGACCACCATGCCGGCGCTCGCGGCGGGATTGGCCGTATAGGCGACCGCGGGAAAGATGGCGGCGCATGCGAACAGGCCGGACAGCATATTTTTCAACATCGATTGTTTTCTCCGATTCAGGGTTGAGTTGCCATATCAAGACAGGCGCAACAAATGTTTCCACATAAAAACATTATCACACTATAAACGAAATATTGAAATTAAAATCATGCGGGAGATTGCTGCAAAAAATGGCGGCCACAGTGTTTTCCGCCTGGCTCTCGTTCGTCCATTGCGAAAATTCCGTCCCGCCACGTCCACAACCGGCATCTGGTAGCATGTCGGCTGGGCACGGCCTGGCTTTGATGAAAGCTTCGCCTCGGACCCAATAATTTCAGATGAAACCAGCCCCACCCTATTCCCTACACCCGGACATTTATTTCTCATACGGAGAGCAATACCCATGAGCGTTACCACCAAATGGATAGACATCGAAGCCGCGGATGGCACGTTCGGCGCCTACCTGGCAATTCCACACACCGGCAAAGGCCCGGGCATCGTGCTGCTGCAGGAAATTTTCGGCGTCAACGAACACATCCGCTCGCTGGCCGAACAATATGCTGCCGACGGCTACGTAGTGCTGGTGCCAGACCTGTTCTGGCGCGTCGACAAGCGCATTGAATTGATCTATGACGACGCCGGCTGGGCACGCGCGGTCGAACTGATGAAAGCTACCGACGTCACCAAGGCGCAAACTGATATTGCGCTGACCGTTGCGGCACTGAAGGCGCAGCCTAGCCTGGATGGCAAGCTGGCCGTCATCGGTTATTGTTTCGGCGGCATGCTGGCGTATAACACCGCGGCCAACGGCCTGGTGGATGCGGCGATCGCCTATTACGGCGGCGGCATCCAGAACCAGTTGCAGCGCGCCGACGAGATCAACGTGCCGCTGCTGATGCATTTCGGTGCAGCGGACAGCCACATTCCGCTGGACGCCGTGCAAAAAATCGCCGAGCGCTTCGAAGACAATGACGATGTCGAAGTCCACGTCTATCCGGGCGCAGAACATGGCTTCAACTGCTCGCACCGTTCCAGCTATAATCAGCGTGCAGCGGCGGAAGCGCACGGCAATTCACTGACTTTCCTGAGTGATCACCTGTAATCTTTAATGCTTGCTTGCTTGCTTGCTTGCCGGCGGCCCGCTTCTTCTGGCGCCGCCGGTTTTGTAAAAACAACCGTCCTCTGATGGCTGGCACCCCCGGGACCTGTTCTAGCATCTCGACTAATTTTGCCAGAATATTTTCGTGCCGCCACAATATCCTTTGTTGTGAAACGTCTCCAGTGGCATGAACCCAATATCCCCGCCCCCTCCCGCGCAGTTTTCCCGTTACCAGAAATTTGTGGTCGGCATGCTTGCCTTCCTGCAGTTCGCCGTCATCCTCGATTTCATGCTCATGTCGCCGCTAGGCGCGGTGATCATGCCGGCGCTGGCTATCAGTCCCAAGCAGTTCGGGCTGGTGGTTTCCGCGTACGCCTTTAGCGCCGGCGTCTCGGGGCTGCTGACGGCGGGTTTCGCCGACCGCTTCGACCGCAAGAAGATCCTGCTGTTCTTTTATGCCGGCTTCATTCTAGGTACCTTGTGGTGCGGCCTGGCGCAAAGCTTCGAGATGCTGCTGCTGGCGCGCATCGTCACCGGCCTGTTCGGCGGCGTAATCGGCTCCATCGTGCTGGCCATAGCGACAGACCTGTTTGCGCCGCAAATGCGCGGGCGCGTGATGGGGCTGATCCAGACCGCCTTCGCCGCCAGCCAGGTGCTGGGCATTCCCGTCGGCCTGTATCTGTCCAACCGCTGGAACTGGCATTTGCCGTTCCTGGCGATGGCCGTCCTTGGCTTGTTCGGCGGCCTGTTCGTGGCCTGGCGCATGGAACCGGTCGCAGCCCATCTTGGGCAGCCGCAGGAGCATAGCCCATGGATGCACCTGTTCCACACGCTGACCGAGCGGCGCTACCTGATCGCCTTCGCCACCACCTCGCTGCTAACCACCGGCGGCTTCATGCTGATGCCATTCAGTAGCGCTTATGCGGTCAACAACCTCGGCATCGGGCTACACGACCTGCCTACGGTGTATTTGGTGACCGGGATCTGCACCATCTTTATCGGCCCGTTGATTGGCAAGGCTGCGGACGCCTTCGGAAAATTCCGCGTGTTCATGCTTGGCACGGCGCTATCGATCCTCATGGTGCTGATCTATACCCATCTAGGGCAGACCTCCTTGACGGCCCTGATCGTCGTCAATGCCTTTTTGTTCGTCGGCATCTTCTCGCGCATGATTCCTTACCAGGCGCTGGTGTCGTCGGTGCCGGCGGCGACCCAGCGCGGCTCGTTCAGCGCTATCAGCGCCTCCATCCAGCAACTGTCCGGCGGTGTCGCATCCGTCGTCGCCGGACACATCGTCACAGTCGGGGCTGACGGCAAATTGCAGCACTTCGACATGCTCGGCTATGTGCTGGTAGGCACCTCGCTGGCGGCCCTGTTGCTGCTTTGGCGCCTCCAGCGCAGCATCGGCGTTGCAGCTGCGCCACAGGGTGCGGCGGCTCTTTAGTGTCGAGAACGAAATTGGGATAGCGGGCGAGCCAACTCCTCCCCCACTCTTCTTATATAAATTACTCGACATTGTATGCGGCAGGAAATACCGGATCGCCCGGATTCAGCATCAACCGACAACTTTACATGGAACAAAAATGACGATTGACTGGACCAATTTCACACCATGGATCTCGATGACTGGCGGATTGCTGATCGGCCTGGCGACTACAATACTGCTTTTATTCAATGGACGCATCGCCGGCATCAGCGGCATTGTGGGCGGCCTCCTGCGCCCGGTGCCCGGCGATATCGGATGGCGCACCGCGTTTGTCGCCGGACAGGTGGTCTCGCCATTCGTATTTGGTTTGTTTGCGCCGTTGCCGGTAGCGCGAATTGATGCAGGCACAGGCACGCTGATTGTGGCTGGCCTGCTGGTAGGCATAGGAACCCGCTATGGTTCAGGCTGCACCAGCGGCCATGGTGTATGCGGGCTGTCGCGCCTGTCGCCTCGCTCGCTGGCGGCAACGGTGGCGTTCATGCTAGCCGGTTTCATTACCGTCTTCGTAGTGCGGCACTTGATTCGTTAAGGAGATATCGATGAAAATATTCGTCGCTTTGACGGCAGGTCTGCTCTTCGGTCTTGGCTTGATTTTGTCTGGCATGACTGAGCCGTCGAAAGTCATTGGCTTCCTGGACCTTGCCGGTTCCTGGAATCCGTCGCTTGCTTTCGTCATGGGCGGCGCAATTGTTGTCGGATTCTTTGCCTTCGGCCTGGCCGCCCGCCGCCAGAATGCCCTGTCAGGCGATGCGATGCAGATTCCGACAGCGCGCCAGATTGATCTGCGGCTGGTTATGGGGGCGCTGATTTTTGGCGCAGGATGGGGCCTGGCCGGTTATTGCCCGGGACCGGCATTGGTATCCCTGGCTTACGGCGGCAGCAAACCGCTGTTGTTTGTCGTGGCAATGCTGGCCGGAATGGCGATCTTTGAAGTCCAGGACAGATACGCAAATGCACAAGGCGCAAAAACCACAAAAGACGCTTAGCGAATGTCAGACGGAGCGTACCGGTTGGAATCCAGGCTATCTTGCGGCGTCACAACTTTGTCATGTTTTCAGGCTATCATTCCCCGACATCCTGTCCCTCATGCCACAAAAGGTCACTCATGCAAATCCGCCCGGCCCTCCCTTTCCGTTCCAGACTCTTGACTGCCGCCGTCGTTATTGGATGTGGTCAATTTTTGAGCGCTTGCAGCACTGCCAGTGACAGTTTTTCCCGGACAGCATCGGGCCCGTTCAACACCCTGGACGGCGCGGCCCCCTTGGTTATCGGACATCGTGGCTTGCCAGGCTTGTACCCTGAAGAGACCCGTGCTTCTTACGAGAACGCGGCAGATGCCGGCGCCGATTCGCTCGAAATGGACCTGCACATGACCAAGGACTGCGTGCTGGTGGCGCGGCACAATCCTTGGTTGAGCGACAACACGAACATCGCGGAAGTGGCGAAGACGAATGCCGCCGTCGCCAACCGCAAGCGTACTGTCCCCGGCGTATTGGTCGATGTGAAATATCCCGCCATAGCGGCAAATGGTCCCGTCCGGTATCTGAGCGACCTGACCAACCCCAACGATCAGAAATCGGTATTGAAATCCTTGATTGTGGATGGTGAAGACCATACCGGCGACTGGTCGATCAGCGATTTCACGATGGCGGAACTCAGGCAATGGATCGGCGGCACCACCTACGATGCGCGCGACCAGCGCCCTACCGAGCTTAACGGCAAGCTGCCGATTTTGAGCTTCCAGGAAGTGATCGACATCGCCAAAGCCAAAAGCGCCGCCACGGGCCGCATCATCACGACCTATCCGGAAAGCAAAAATCCCATCTGGAACAATGCCCAGGCGATTGCCAATGGCTGCGGAGCGCCGGGCGGGCATCCGTTTGAAGAGGCTTTTCTCAAAGCGCTGAAAGACAATGACCTTAACCGCAAAGACGCCCCGGTCTTTGTCCAAAGCTTTGACCCGGCCAGCTTGAAATATCTGCGTTCTATCGGGCTGAAATCCAAAGTGGTGCAATTGGTAGATGGTAATGGTATGGATTTCAAAACCGGCGAAACCATTTTCATCACCGACAAACCTAACACCTTCGTCAGCGGCCGGCCCTATAGCTGGACTGTAGCGGGTGACCCGCGGCCCTTCGGCGCCGTACTGACGCCGGCAGGATTGGCCGAGGTGAAAACCTATGCCGATGGCATCGGTCCGTGGAAGCCGCAGGCAATGTCGCTCACCATCGCCTCACTTCAAGATGCGTCGTCCAAAGGTACTTTAGCCGACGTCAACACGATCGCGCCAACCAGCTTGATTAGCAACGCCCATAAAGCCGGTCTGTTCGTCCATATCTTCACCTTCCGCAACGAAGCCAAATACCTGGCGGGCGCTTATAAAGGCGATCCTGCTGCGGAATACCTGGCCTTTTACCGTGCCGGCGTGGACGGCGTATTTACCGATTTCACGCCCGCCGCCGTTGCTGCCCGCAAGGTTTTCCTGAAAGAAGTCGAACGGTAATCTAAACGGAAATGGCCGAAAAAAAGCCCGCACGCCTTGCGGCTGCGGGCTGAATCCAAATCTTAGGGAGAAGTTGGAGAAGACGCATTCAATATAACGCGGGACATCCAGCCTGCCCTGCGTCTTTACAAACTCTTACAGCGTTTGAATCTTAGGGCAGCTGACATCTGGACTGATGCAAATCAGCCAACGCTTTGGCTTTGGAACGCTTACAACCATTCTTGCGGATCGATGCGGTAATATTTCTTCAATTCCTCAAACAACTCAGGATGTTGTTCGGCCATTTGCGCGGGCATTTCGAAAAACGTCTCCGTGGCGACGGCAAAAAATTCTGCCGGATTTGTGGCGCCGTATTGATCAAGCAAGCTTGTATTGTGTTCCAGCGCATCCGCTTGCAACGTTGCAAACTCTCGGCTGAACACCGCAGCCCAGCTTCGATAACTCGACAGATTTCTCAGCAGCGGTGCACCATTGGTGCTGCCGGATTCACTATCCAGTTGATGCGCAAACTCGTGCAGGACCACATTATGACCATCGGCAAAATTCCTGGCGCCCTGCTGCACATGATCCCAGGCCAGTATCACGCGGCCATCGCCCCACGACTCTCCCAACAAGCCCTGCCGGCTGTGCGTCACCACCCCACCCGCGGCCACCTCTGTTCTAGGTGCGACAAACGCGGCTGGATAAACCAGAACCGACTGTAACCCGGGATAGACACGCGGGCGGCGATTCAACAGCAGCAAACAGGCCTCGCCGGCGATTGTCACCCTGATTTCGTCGGTAATCTCCAGCCCGCCGCAACCATAAAATTTCTTTTGATGAAGAAACTGCTTTATCAGCAGTTGCAACTGCTGTTGCAGCTCAACCGGAATCCGGGGATAAATCGGCACATTTTTTTCAAGAATCGCTACAAACCGCTCAGGAAAACGGGCTTCAATTGCGCATTTCAGGCGAAACTTCGGTATCCAGACCGCCAGTGCGATGGCGAGGATGATAAAGGTCGAAACCAGCAAGACATTCATGATAAAGGCTTCAGATCTCCCAGCAGCGTCGGCACCAGCTCGGAAACGGTCGGATGAATGTGCATGGCGTGCTGGATAGTCGTGTATGGCGCGCCGGCGTACATGACATCAAGAAGTGAATGAATCACTTCATCGCCTTCAATCCCAAGCAGCATGGCGCCAAGAATTTTCTTGGTTTCCGCATCCACCAGCACGCTCATGTAGCCGTGGGTTTCGCTGCGTTCGCGCGCGCGCCCTACCGTTGCCATTTGCATTGTACCCACCAACGCCGGGCGGCCGCCGGCGCGCACTTCACGTTCGGTCATGCCGATCCTGGCAAGCGGTGGATCAATGAAAAGCGCATAGGCCTGAATACGGTCGGCGACACTGCGTGATGCCTGATCGAGCAGATTGGACGCTACAATTTCATAATCGTTGTAAGAGGTATGGGTAAAAGCGCCGCGGCCATTGACGTCGCCCAATGCCCAGATTCCGGCTACGCTGGTGCACAGCTGGTCGTCTACCACGATATAACCGCGCTCATCGGTCCGGATGCCGGCTTTATCCAGGCCAAGGTCATCGGTATTCGGGACACGCCCTGTCGCCAGCAGCAAATGCGAGCCGGAGACTTCATGTAATCCATCGTTGCCGCTTACAGTCAGCAGGACAGCGTCGCCGCGTTTTTCAACCCGCTGGATTTTGGCGCCCAACTCGATGCGTATCCCTTCACCTTCCAGTATCTCGCGGATGCGCGCCGATACCTGTTCGTCTTCCCGGCCGATCAGGCGCGGGCCGCCTTCTATCACGGTGACTTCGCTGCCGAAGCGGCGATACATCTGGGCGAACTCCAGACCGATGTAACTGCCGCCGACAATCAGCAGCTGCCGTGGCAGGAAATCCACTTCCATCATGCTTGAATTGGTCAGGTAATCGATATCTTTGAGCCCAGGCAGATCCGGCACTGCGGCGCGTCCGCCGACATTGATGAAAATTTCATCGGCTTCCAGCCGCACATCGTTGACGCGTATCGTATGCGGCCCCTCAAAGCAGGCATGCCCTTCAATCACCGTGAGATTTGGTGTGCTCCTCAGCCAATCGGCGACGCCCTCATTGGACTGTTTGACGATCAGATCCTTGCGCGCCTTGATACGCGCCATGTCGACCCGGACCGGGCTATCGAGCATGACGCCGAATTCGGCGGCGCGGCGCGCCAGGTACGCCACGCGGGCGCTGGCGATCAGGGTCTTGGTCGGTATGCAGCCAGTATTGACGCAGGTGCCGCCAAACAGCTTGCGTTCGATGATCGCGGTGTTGCGGCCGGCGTTCGCCAGCCTTACCGCCAGGGATGGGCCGGACTGGCCGGTACCGATGACAATGGCATCGTATCGCTGCTGCATGCTTCCTCCGTTTGCGGGATGATCACTGCAGTATATGCGCAATGACTGCATATTCACCCGTTGCCGTTGTTGCCGTTGGACGCAGGCGGCTCGGTGGCCTTGGATCAACGGGGCGCTATGGCTGAGCGTTATCCTCGACATCGCCCGATTTCAGCCATTTCAATACTTCCTCCGGCACCCTTTTGCCATCGCTCATCTTGCGTGCAAAGGCGGCTACCAGATTGCGTTCGTCGGCTTGCAGTTCCGAAACGGGGACGGTTTTCATCGATTGGGCGAAAGCGGTCTGCAATTCATCGTATTGCTCCGCGCTGATTTTAGGCGCCAGAAATGCGAGCGCCTGGTCTCCGACTTTGTAACTCAGCGCTTTTTCTCCGAGTTCAATGGAACTTAGGTAGGCAGAGCTTACGGATAAGGATGCAGCCATGTCTTTCAGGGCCAAGCCGAGCTCCAATCGAATCTTTCTTACGCATAATCCGTATGGCGTTAATTTCATCTTTTTCTCCTGATTCAAGCGCTAATGAACGGAAACTTATTACTGAAATATGTTTGATTGCGCAGAGTGCAACCCTCCGCTGCTGTATGGCAGCAGATATATCTGATCATGGATCATACCCATAAACAGGAGCTTTAGCGTTAATAAACATACAGACCTGTATAATTTACCAGCTATAGCTTTTTTTAAAATCAGGTCAAATTCAGGCATGAACAAGAGTCAGTTTAGTCAGACTCAATAGTTTATTTCTTTGAAATTACCATCTTGAAATGGCAGAAATTCTTTCAGCCGGCATTTGGAAATGCCCGATTGTGCTACATGCCTCGGAGACAGAGGCATGTTCTTGGATATTCGCGATAATCAATATTATTTTGACACTGATTGCGGCCGCACTTTACCAAAAAGAGCTATCAAGAATGACAGTCAGGTTTGCTATCCCGAGATGGATCGGGAAATATACGATAAATTTTTCTCGCACCTGGGCGATTCCTTGTCTCGCGTCAAACACCGCCTGCCCGCTTCGGAAAATGGCTAAACGCCGCGCCAAGTGGGTGTAGACTTCAATTCAAGGACAACAAGGAAAGGCATCATGAAAGTAGCACTTGGACAGTTTTCCGTCAGCCGGGAATGGCCTGAAAATGTAAAGACGTGCATTGATTTGATGGCGCAGGCAAAGCTAGGCGCGGCCGATCTCCTGGTGTTGCCGGAAGGTGTGCTGGCGCGCGACATTACTGATCCGGATATTGTGCTCAAGGCGGCGCAACCACTGGATGGCCCGTTCGTGACGCAGCTTCTGGCTGCCAGCCGCGGCTCCGATCTTACCGTCGTGCTGTGCATACACGTGCCGTCGGCGAATCAACGAGTCTTCAATCTGTTGATCGCGCTGCGCAATGGCGAAATTATCGCGCAATACCGCAAACTGCACCTGTATGACGCTTTTTCCGTGAAAGAGTCGACTAACGTCAATCCTGGCAATGAAATCCCCCCCTTGCTTGAGATTGCCGGGCTCAAGGTGGGATTGATGACCTGCTACGACGTCCGTTTCCCCGAGCTGGCGCGCCGTCTGGCGCTGGATGGCGCCCAGTTGCTGGTGCTGCCTTCCGCCTGGCTCAGAGGGCCGTTGAAGGAGGCGCATTGGGAAGTCCTGGTGACCGCGCGGGCGCTGGAAAATACCTGCTATGTTGCTGCTGCCGGCGAATGCGGGCCGCGTAATATCGGCAATAGCATGGTAGTGGATCCTTTGGGAGTCGCCGTGGCGCGCGCCGCAGAAGGGCCAGCCTTGATTTTTGCCGATATCGACCCGGCGCGCATTGCCTATGCAAGGAGTGTCTTGCCGGTTCTTGAAAACCGTCGTTTTGAAGCCCCGCAGCTGGCATCAGACTAGCGTATACCAGCGCACGTCAATCACGCAGGCCTTGTGCTGGAGACAGGCAAAACCCTACCCGATAAACGTGGCGCCGCGCTGCATGATCCACATGACAGCAAATACCGAGATCGCTGCCGAGCCACCATAAAGCGCCGCGTGCTTGAACCAGCGTTGCTGGCGGTAAAGATAAAGCACCGGCAGCAGCAAGACGACGATGCCCAGCTGCCCGGCCTTTACCCCAAGGTTGAAACCGGCCAGCGCCACGGCGAGGTCAACGGATGCAATGCGCCGGCGTAAAAGTCGCCGGCGCCGGCAAATGCCGCCTGCGCCAGTGACGGCAAAATTCCAACGGCGATTGCGCCCAACCATGCACTGACGCGCTGAAGTCGGCTACGCATGGTTGATGCCCGTCATTGTCAGATTCAGAATCGCCAGATTCAGGAAGTAAACCCCGCCGCAGGCAATCGCCAGCCCGCCGAACCGCAATGCATATTGACCTGAACGCCATTTGTAGAGCAACCCCAGCACGATGCCGCAGGCATGCAACAGGCCGGTCGCCAGGACGAAGCCGATGGCAAAGGTCAAGGGATTGGCGGACGACGGTAATTCCGCACCATGGGCATAGCCGTGGCAAATCGCAAACACTGCCACAATCACGCCCGCAATCCAGAGTGGCGGCCGCACCGCAAAGGAGATCATGCTACGCAGCACCAGGGCCGACATTGCAATCCCGATCTCGATGCCGTGCAATGGCAGGCCGAGTACGTCCATCACGCCGCCGATCGTCATCACCAGCGGAAATGTCACCGGCAGCACCCAGATTGCCGGACGGCCGAGCTGTGCGCCCCACAGACCGACCGCGACCATGGCAATCACGTGGTCTGCGCCTGAAATCGAATGCAGGAAACCGGTTGTAAAGCCGCCGGCCATATCGCCTTGCCCGATGTGGGCCGAGGCTGTGCTTGCCATGATCGACAACAGCAGCATCAACGCCGGTTTCAGTGCTTTATGTATCACGATGGTTCTCCCTTGGTGTTTTTATCAGCTCCGCTTTACATTCTTCAAACCGCAGGCACCAGGCGCCTGCTATCGGATATTTCCCGGGCATACACGTGTGCCGGATCTGCCGCCCGTTCCAGACTGGCGGCCAGTTGAATTATCGTGCGGTCGGCGCGCATCGTCACGATCATACGCATCAGCATGGCCGCGACAGTACTTTGCGAGTGGCCGCCGGCGATACCCAGACGCTGCAGCTGGAAGCCAGCATCCTGGGCAAGAACCAGATGATCGCCACACGCAACCGCAACTGGCTGGCCGAGCGCGGCATACTCGCGCTGAACCTGATGAGCAGCCCCGGCGCCGGCAAGACCACGCTGCTGGAACAGACGATCAAGGATATGCTGGCCACTACTGCCATTACGGTGATTGAAGGCGACCAGGAAACCGCCAACGACGCCGAACGCATCCGCGCCACCGGCGCCCATGCGGTGCAAGTCAACACCGGGACCGGCTGCCATCTGGAAGCTGACATGCTGGAACGGGCGCTGAACCTGCTCAAGCCTGTGCCGCATTCGCTGCTGCTGATCGAGAACGTCGGCAACCTGGTTTGTCCGGCCTTGGCTGCGTAACCGGCTGGAAGCAGGCGCCGCCGCAGAAGAGATGAACCCCTTGCCATGAAATTCACGCCCAGCACCGTCGTTGCCGCCGAGGGCGGCCGCCTGCTGGGTCGATCCGGCACTGCCAAAAGACAGAACGGCAAAGGCGCCATGCAATCCGCTCCTGCCGGCAACCGCCTGTCTTTCAACGCTGCAGAATGGCGCCGGCTCGGCGGCTTTTATGCGGCGATCCTGTGTATGCATCTGCTAGGCGGCGGCTTGTTTTTCTATTACTCGACGCGCTATCCGGCCTTGATCGGGCTTGGTTTTGCCGCCTATATGTTCGGCTTGCGACATGCCTTTGACGCCGATCATATCGCCGCGGTCGACGATACGGTCCGCTTCCTGTTGCAACAAGGACAAAAACCATTGGGTGTAGGCTTTTTCTTCTCCCTTGGCCATTCAACCGTGGTGCTGGTACTGGCGCTGGCGATAGCGATCGCCGCCGCCTCGGTAAAACACAGTCTTCCAGAATTGCAGCATTACGGCAGCAGCATCGGCGCCGGCATATCCGGTATTTTCCTGTGGCTGATCGGTATCCTCAACCTGCTGTTGTTGCTGGACATGCTGAAGATCTGGCGTCTGGCGAAAAAGGGCCAGCACAGCCATGCCCATCTGGATGAGCTGCTGGCCCGGCGCGGCTTGCTTAACCGGATGTTTGGCGGTCGCCTGCAAAAAATCGTGCGCCATAGCTGGCAGATGTATCCCCTAGGCTTGCTGTTCGGGCTGGATTTCGATACCGCTTCAGAGATCGGCTTGCTGGCGATGACTGCCGGCGCCGCCAGCGGCAACCTGCCGCTGGGCGCCGTGTTGTCCCTGCCGATCCTGTTCGCCGCCGGCATGTCGCTAATGGATACCACCGATGGCGTATTGATGGTGAAAGCCTACAACTGGGCCTTCGTTAACCCTTTGCGCAAGATTTTCTATAATCTCACCACCACCAGCTTGTCGATTACGGTAGCGTTGGTGATTGGCGGTATCGAGCTATCTAAGGTGCTGATTCACCTTCTGCAGCTCAAAGGTCCGCTCTACGACTATGTCGGAGAATTGGATTTCGGCCTGCTCGGTTATCTGATCGTCGGCATATTCCTGCTGGTCTGGGCGGGCTCGGCCGCATTATGGAAGTTCAATAAAATCGAACAGCGGCTGCCATCCCTGGCGCATACGCATGAGCATACCCACGCCTCCGGCGACGCCCATGCGCACCAGCATTTCCACTAGAAGCGGGTTGTTATTTGCCGGCAATTGCATGGTGCGTTAGATTTGTCGGTGGCATCTGTCCACGACATGCGTTGCTGCCTTATGGACTATCATTCCCCAATTCGCATTTCCCTGCGCCGCAGATTGACATAGGAAGCCAGCATGAGCACAACAATGACGGTATTGAGTATCGGTAGCGCCATCGCCATCGGCGCGATGAGTCCCGGCCCCAGCTTCTTGATGGTCGCCAGGACGGCTGTGACTTCCAACCGTTCGCACGGCCTGGCTGCTGCGCTTGGCATGGGAAGCGGCGGCCTGCTATTCGCCGCTGCGGCTCTGTTGGGGTTGCAAGCGCTGTTCGCTGCTGTGCCCTGGCTGTATCTTGCTCTGAAGATCGGCGGCGGCTGCTATCTTGCCTATCTTGGCTATCGCATCTGGAAAGGCGCCGATTCGCCTTTGAAGTTTGCCGACAACATCAGCCAGGAAAGAAAACTCACTCTGAAGCGGTCGTACATGCTGGGCCTGGCGACCCAGCTGAGCAATCCGAAAACTTCGATTTTCTACGGCAGTATTTTTGCCTCGCTACTGCCTCGCTACTGCCGCGCGACGTCCCGGCCGAGCTCGATATCGCCCTGCTGGCGGCGGTTTTCGCAATTGAGGCCGGTTGGTACAGCATAGTCGCGCTGTTGCTGTCCTCAACTTCCCCGCGTGACGCCTATCTGCGCTACAAAAGCCGGATCGACCGGGTCGCCGGCGGCGTCATGATCCTGTTCGGCCTGCGGCTGGCTGTGACGGCCGGCAAAGCTTGATATTTTATAGTTGAGATGCGCGTGGCGCAAAACGCCACATGCCCGCGCGCATAGACGGTTCGTCATCCCCTTGTAACGGCAGCAGGAAATCCACGCGCAGCGGCTATGCCTTTGCGCAAGCCATTCCCCCAAACCGATAGCGCTACCACCGCCTACGCGACGGAAGTAGCCGCGCGAGACTGACCAGCCGATATGTCAATTATTCAAACAATGTATCGGGAAAAATTCTCATCAAGCGAGGACCGTTAGGCGATTGCTGTCGCCGGTTATCAATAACATTTAGAATTGTTTTTTGTCCTTGTAAAAGTAGATTTCGCTGCCTATATTTCTATGCAGAAACAACAGTCGCGTCATGATCAGATCTCGGTAGTGCTTAAGCATAACTGGACGGGGGAGCGATGGCTGCGAACACTGCTTCATCTGACGATGGCGATCCGGCACAGCAGCAATCTGGCATAACGCCACCGCAGTTGAGCGTGCCCAAGGGCGGCGGCGCGATTCGCGGCATTGATGAAAAATTCACCACCAATCCTGTCACCGGCACGGGTTCGTTCAACATACCTTTTCCCCTCAGTCCCGGGCGCTCGGGATTCGGTCCGCAACTTTCCCTTGGCTACGATTCCGGTAGCGGCAACGGCTGCTTCGGCATGGGCTGGAGCGCTTCCTTGCCGATGATCAGCCGCCGCACCGACAAGGGTATCCCGCGCTACCGGGACGGTCCTTCGGACGACGCCCGCGAGGAAGACGGCTTGTCCGTACTGCCGGACATCTTCATTTTGTCGGGTGCGGAGGACCTGGTGCCGGTCCTGCAATACGACGCGGAAGAAAAATGGCGGATTGAAGAAGTGCAGCACGACGGCTACCGCATTCAGCGTTATCGCCCGCGCATCGAAGGTTTGTTCGCCCAAATCGAATACTGGCGCTCCATCGCCGGCGGCGATAGCCATTGGCGTTCGATTTCCAAGGACAACACGTTAACGTTGTATGGCACCGGTCCAGACTCGCGGATTGCTGATCCGGCGAATCCCGCACATGTTTTCAGCTGGCTGGTCAGCCAAAGTTTTGACAACAAGGGCAACGCCATCATTTACGACTATGCCGGCGAAGAGGATGCCGTTGCATCCTCTGCCTCCAACGAACGCAACCGGGTGCGCTCCGCCAACCGCTGCCTCAAGCGGATTCGCTACGGAAATCGCATACCGCTTGCAGCCCAGCAGGATCTCAGCTGTGCCGATTGGATGTTTGAAGTGGTCTTTGATTATGGCGAAGGCCATTATCGCGAGGATCCGCCCGATGAAGACGAACGCATTTTTGCGTATGCCGGCATCGCAGCCCGGGACAAGGCCTTGGTCCGGAAAGACCCCTTCTCCACCTATCGCTCCGGCTTTGAAATCCGCCAGTATCGCCTGTGCCGGCGCGTGTTGATGTTCCATCACTTTCCGCAGGAACTGGGTACCGCATCGTACCTGGTGCGCTCCATGGCATTTGACTATCACGAAAAAGCCGTCGGCTCTTTTATCACGAGAATCGTGCAATGCGGGCACAAGCTGCAAGCCGGCCAGGATTCCCCGTATCAGCGCTATTTCACGCGCAAGTCGCCGCCGTTGACGCTGACCTATACCGCCAGTCCGCTGGAGGATACCGGATTCGACAAATTCCAGTTGCACGAGGTGGCGCCGGAGAACCTTGCCAACCTGGCCGGCGGCATCGACGGCAGCATTTATCGATGGCTGGATCTGGACGCCGAAGGCATACCCGGCGTACTGAGCGAGCAGGAAGATGGCTGGTTCTATAAACCGAACCTGGGCGATGCCCGCTTTGGCGCTACGCAATTGGTGCATGCGCGTCCCGCGATAGGCGCCCTCAACGGCGGCGATGAAGGCAAGGCGACGCAATTGATGGACATGACCGGCGACGGCAATCTTGATCTGGTTGCGCTGGGGCCGCCAGGCCTGGGCCTTGCAGGATTCCACGCGAGGACGCAGGACCACAGCTGGGAAGGGTTCAGGCCGTTCCGCGCATTCCCCGTCCGCGATTGGGACGATCCCAACCTGCGCTTTGTCGATTTGACCGGCGACGGCATCGCCGACGTGCTGGTAACCGAAGACGATGCGGTGACCTGGCACCCTTCCTTACTGGCGCTTGGGTTTGGCGCCGGACTGAGGGTACGCACGCCGCAAGACGAAGAATCGGGGCCGCGCGTGATATTTTCCGATCTCGACCAGTCTGTTTATCTGGCCGACATGTCCGGCGACGGCATGTCCGATATCGTACGCATCCGCAACGGTGAAATCTGTTATTGGCCCAATCTCGGTTACGGCCGCTTCGGCGCCAAGATCACCATGGATAACGCACCACGCTTTGACACGCCAGACTTGTTTGACCAGAGCCGCATCCGCCTGGCGGATACGGATGGCGGCGGCACTGCCGACATTCTTTACTTTGCCAGAGACAGCGTCAGAATCTACCTGAACGAGTCCGGCAACAGCTGGAGCGAAGCGCGCCAGCTCCATGGTTTTCCGGCCGTCGACAAGTCGACTGCCGTGGTGGTCACCGATTTTCTCGGCCGCGGCACGGCCTGCTTGCTATGGTCGTCATCCCTGCCGCACGACGCCGGGCGGCAGCTGCGCTATGTCGATTTGATGTGCGGCCAGAAGCCGCACCTGCTAATCCACGTCAACAACAATCTCGGTGCTGAAACGCGGCTGGAATATGCATCGTCGACCGAATTCTACCTGGCCGACAAGGCCGCCGGCACACCCTGGATAACCAGGTTGCCGTTTCCGGTACACGTGGTAAAGCGGGTGGAAACCTACGACTATGTCAGTCGCAATCGGTTCGTCTCGCGCTACTCTTACCATCACGGCTTCTATGATGGCGTCGAGAGAGAGTTTCGTGGCTTCGCACGCGTTGACCAGCGTGATACCGAAGAATTTTCAACGCTGACCGGCAGCGATGCCTTCCCGGCCGGAGCCAATCTTGACGCCGCCTCCAGTGTGCCGCCGATATTGACAAAAACCTGGTTTCATACCGGTGCTTTCCTTCACGGACAACACATCTCGCGGCAATTGACGCATGAGTACTACCGCGAAGGATCCGGGCTCCGCGGGGAAGCGGAATTAAGCGTTCAACAAGCCGCGGCATTGCAACTTCCCGATACCATGCTGCCGCCGCACCTGACGGCAGAGGACGCGCGCGAAGCCTGCCGTTCATTGAAAGGCGCCATGCTGCGGCAGGAAGTCTACGCGCTTGACGACGGCGCCGCCGCATGCCGCCCCTATACCGCCAGCGAGAACAATTACACCATCCGCCTGCTGCAGAAGAAGCGCGACAATCGTCATGCCGTGTTCTTTACCCATGCGCGTGAATCGTTGAATTTCAACTATGACCGCAAGCTATACAAGGTTGCGGGCAAGACCGGCGGCGGCATGCGCGCCGACCCGCGGGTCACGCATGGCGTCACGCTCGCCGTCGACGACTACGGCAATGTATTGACTTCTGTCGCTATCGCCTATGGCCGCAGATTTCCGGATCCTTCACCATTATTGACCCAGGAGGATCGCGACAAACAGGCGCAGATTCTGCTGACTCTGACCAG
>NZ_JBDTCG010000034.1:0-16991 GCF_039923675.1 Collimonas sp. | reverse complement strand
GATGCGCTGGCAGTGAAGTACGACGATGCCACCAAAGGTGCGATCACGTTGGGCGGCGCGGCCGGCACGCAGATCAAGAATGTTGCGGATGGCGTAGACAGCAAGGATGCGGTCAACGTTGGTCAGTTGAACAATGTGTCCAGCAACCTGGCTAACGCTACCCGCTACTTCAAGGCCGACGGCAAGAACGACGGCAGCGACGACGCCGGCGTGGCGGCCGGCAGCAATTCGGTGGCCATAGGCGCCGGTTCGACAACCACCCGCAGCAACGTGGTTGAAGTCGGCGGCCGTCAGATCAGCGGTCTGGCCGCCGGCACCGAAGACACCGATGCGGTCAACGTCAGACAATTGAAGGATGCCGGCCTGGTGGACGGCAGCGGCAATGCGTTGGATGCCGTGGTGTATGACGCCGGCTCCAGCAAAGGTTCGGTCACTTTTGCCGGCGTCAATGGCACGGTGCTGAACAACGTTGCCGACGGCAATATTGCTGCCGGCAGCCGGCAAGCGGTGAATGGCGGCCAGATTGCGGCGTTGCGCGACAGCTTGCAGAATCAGATCACCAACGTCGACAGCCGTGTGACCAACCTTGAATTGACGGGCGGCAGCAATGGCGCAGTGGCTCCCGATCCGCACTTCGTTTCGGCTGGCGACAAGGATATCGCGGCAGTAGTGACGCCGGGTTCGGCCAGCGTCGGCATCGGTGAAAATGCGCAGGCAACCGCCCACAACGCCGTGGCGATCGGCGCCAACTCGGTGGCCGACCAAGCCAATTCGGTATCGGTCGGATCGGCAGGCAACGAACGCGCCATCGTGAATGTGGCGGATGGCGTCAATCTGCACGATGCGGCCAACGTTGGTCAAATGAACAATGCGATCAACAACAGCGCAGCGCAAACCCTGCAAAGCGCGAATGACTACACCGATCAGCGTTTCGGCCAGATTAGCAATGCGATCAATGATGTCGACCGCCATGCGCAGCAAGGCATCGCCGCCGCCGCGGCCTTGAATAACGTGACGCCGTATATTCCGGGAAAAACTTCCCTGAACGCCGGCATCGCGGCTTATCGCGGCAGCACGGCTTTGGGTGTGACGGTGTCGCGCTGGAACCAGCGTGGCAATATGAACCTGAATGCCGGCGTTTCCAGCGCCGGTAACGGCAGCACCATTGTTCGTGCCGGTGTCGGCATAGTTTTCGGCAACTGATCGCCAAAACTCTGTTTAAAAAAAAGCGCCTTCGTGAACTGAAGGCGCTTTTTTCGTTTTACCGCTCAGGTTTCGGTGATATGTAACTTGCTAGCCACCATATGCGCCACGCTCTCGCCCGGCTTGCGGCGGAACTTGCTGCTGGTCCATACCAGCAGGTCATCGACATAGGTGAATACCACGGGAATCACCAGCAAACTCAGGAAGGTCGAGGTCACCAGGCCGCCGATCACGGCGATCGCCATCGGTCCGCGGAAGCTGGAATCGGCTCCCAGCCCGAGCGCGATCGGCAGCATGCCGGCGCCCATGGCGATGGTGGTCATGATGATCGGCTGGGCGCGTTTGTGGCAGGCATCCATCAAAGCATCGAAACGGCTCATGCCGTGATCACGCCTGGCCACGATGGCGTATTCCACCAGCAGGATCGAGTTCTTGACGGCGATCCCCATCAGCATCAGCAAACCGATCAGCGACGGCATCGAAAACGAGTTGCGGGTGATCAGCAATGCCGCAAACGCGCCACCGATAGACAACGGCAAGGCCGCCAGGATCGTCACCGGTTGCAGGAAACCCTTGAACAACAGCACCAGCACCATATAGACGCACAGCACGCCGGTCAGCATCGCCAGCGCGAAGCCGGAGAACAGTTCCTTCATGATTTCTGCATCACCCAGCTCGCCGCGCTTGACATTCGGCGGCAGGTTTTTCAGGTTAGGCAGTTCATTGATCTTCGACATCACCTCGCCGATTTCATGGCCGTTCAGCTCGACGTGGATGATGACGCGGCGATTGCGGTCGATGCGGTCAATCCGCGCCGGACCGCTGTCGAAGCGGATATCGGCGACCGAGCTCAACGGCACATTGCCATTCTTGCCTTGCACCGACAGACGCTCCAGCACGCTCAAGTCTTGCCGCGCCGCTTCCGGCAAACGCACCCGGATCGGAATCTGCCGTTCCGGCAAATTCAGCTTGGCGACCGACTGGTCGTAGTCGCCGGACGTGGCGATGCGCAAGGTTTCGCCAATCGCCGAAGCAGTGACGCCAAGATCGGCGGCTTTGGCAAAATTCGGCGTGACGATGATTTCCGGCCGCACCAGGCTGATGCTGGAAGTGATGTTGCCGAGATCGGGAATCGCGCGGATTTCGCGCTCGATGGCGCGCGTCACCGTGCTCAGCGCTTGCGGATCATCGCCTGACAACAGCAGTTGCAACTCTTCGCCATTGCCGCCGCCACCGACGGTAAACCGCAAGCCGGGCAATTGCGTGAGGAGCTTGCGCAATTCGGACTCCACAGCTGTCTGCTTCTCCTTGCGCTCCGGCGGATCCTTGAGCAGTACGGTCAAGGTCGAGCGGCGTGCCTCGTCGCCGCCGATCGCGCTATACACCTGGTCGACGTTCTTGTTGGTCATCAGCAAGCGGCGCGCCTGCTCCGAACTGGCGCGGGTTTCTTCCAGGATGCTGCCGGGCGGCAGTTCCAACGTAACCTGGGTCTGCCCACGGTCGCTAGGCGGGATGAAGCCGGTCGGCAGGAAAGGAATCATGGCCAGCGAGGCGATGAAGAACACGCCCGCCATGACCATGGTCTTGACCCGGTGATGCATACACCAGGAGACGATCGCCAGATACTTGCCCATCATGCGGCTTTCCTTCTTTTCAAGCACCAGCGGCTTCAACAGATAAGCCGCCATCATCGGCGTCAACAGCCGCGCCACCACCAGCGACGTGGTCACCGCAATCGCCGCGGTCCAGCCGAATTGCTTGAAGTATTTACCGACGATGCCGCTCATGAACGCCGTCGGCAGGAATACCGCCACTAGCGTAAACGTCGTGGCCACCACCGCCAGGCCGATTTCATCGGCGGCTTCCATCGCCGCCTGATACGGCGTCTTGCCCATGCGCAGATGGCGCACAATGTTTTCGATCTCGACGATCGCATCGTCCACCAGGATGCCGATCACCAGCGCCAACGATAACAAGGTCACACCGTTGAGGGAAAAACCAAGGAATTTCATCACCATGAAAGTCGGGATGATGGATAGCGGCAGCGCCGCCGCCGCCACCAGCGTCGCCCGCCAGTCGCGCAAGAAGAACCAGACCACCAACACTGCCAGGATTGCGCCCTCATACAGCAGCGACATCGAGCCTTCGTAGTTTTCCTTGACGGCGTCAACGTTGTTGAACGCCTCTTCGATCTTGACGTGGCTGGCTTTTTTGCCCAGTTCGGCGACTGCTTTCTTTACCGCATTGGACACCGTGATTTCGCTGGCGCCCTTGCTGCGGGTAATCTCAAAACCAACCACGGGCTTGCCGTCGAACAGCGTGATCGCAGTGCGTTCGCCGATGCCGTCGGTGACCTTGGCGACCTGGTCCAGGCGGATGATATGACCATCTGGCAAAGCCATTTGCAAGGCGGCGATTTCCGCCACGTTGCCGACCGTACCGATGGTGCGCACCGATTGCCGGGCGCCGCTGATGTCGGCTTTGCCGCCCGGCGCTTCCTGTTGCACGCGTTGCAGCTGGCGCGAAATTTGCGCCGCCGATACGTTCAAGGCCGCCATCCGTTCCGGATCCAGTTCAACCAGCACCTCACGGTTAACCCCGCCGACCCTGGCGATCTTGCCGACGCCGGCCACCGACAGCAACGCTTTGGAAACGTCGTTGTCGACAAACCAGGACAAGGCTTCTTCATCCAGCTGGTCGGATTTGACTGTATAGGTGATGATCGGCTGGCCGGACGTGCTGGCCTTGCCGTAGACCGGATCGCGGACATCGGTCGGCAAGTCGCTGCGGATGCGATTGACGGCATCGTGCACATCGTCCATCGCTTCCGAAATATCCTTCTCCAGACGGAATTCGACAGTGGTGTTCACTACTCCATCATTGATCATGGTGTAGATATGGCGGACATCGGTGACGGTCGCGACCGAGTTTTCAATCTTGCGCGCCACCTCGGTCTCCAGCTGCGAAGGCGAAGCGCCCGGCAAGCTGGTGGAGATGGAAATGAACGGAAAATCGATGTCGGGCGAATCCTGCACCAGCATGTCCTTGAAGCTCATCAGTCCCATGACGGTGAGCATGATGAACAGCAGGATGGCGGGAACCGGATGTTTGATCGAGAGAGAGGAAAAATTCATGGCGTCTCCTCGCTTACTTCATCGCCAGCGGCGTCGGGTTGGCGGCCGGCCGGGCTTCCGGCGCTACCAGCACCGTGTCGCCATCGGCCAGGAATCCAGCGCCTTTTTCCACCAGGACCATCTCTGGCCTGATGCCATCGGGCCCGCTTGCCACCTCGATCCGCTCACCGATGCGGCGTCCCAGCGACACTTTGGTCTGGATCACCTTGTTGTCCTTGCCCAATTGATAGACATAGCTATAACCGTCGCGCATCACCACCGCGGTTTGCGGCAAGGTCAACGCTGCCGCGCGGCCCAGCGCGAACAGGCCGGTGCCGAACATGCCGGCATGGGCGCTGCCCGGCGCCGGCAGATCGACATACACCAGGCCGTTGCGGGTCAGCGGATCGACAGTCGGCGCCACCATGCGCACCTTGCCGTCTACTACCACGCCGTTGGTAACTTTCAGCTTGACCGCCTGGCCGACCTTGATCTGCAACAGATCGGTGGCGTTCACTTCGGCCCGCCATTCAAGACGGTTCTGGCGGATCAGCCTGAACAGTTCCTGCCCCTGCGACGCCACCGAACCGACGGTCGCCGTGCGCGAAGAAATCACGCCGTCGTCGGGCGCCAGCACCTGCGTCTGGCGCAGCCTGATCTGCTGCATCTCTAAAGCAGCCTGGGCCGACATCACGCGCGCCTTGGCGCTGCGTTCAGCCACTTCATATTGCGTGGTTTGCTGTCCGCTCAAGGCACCGCTATTGGCCAGCGTGCGCGCCCGTTCGGCGTTGGCGTCGGCCTCGGACAAGGCTGCGCGCGCTTGTTCCACTTCAGCCTTTTGCTGCGCCACCTGCGCTTCCACGCTGTCATTGGTGAAGCGCGCCAGCACCTGGCCGCGTTTGACGATATCGCCGACATTGACCCTGACTTCCGCCAGCTGCAAACCACCCAGCTCGCTACCCACCACCGCCTCTTGCCAGGCGGCGATGCTGCCGTTGGCAGACAAGGTCAGCGGCCAGTCGGCACTTTGCGCCTTGGTAGTAGTCACGGTGAGGGAGGCTTTTGGCTTGCCGGCTTCCTTGTCCACAGGTTTTTTGCTGTTACCGCTGGTGGCCCAGACTGCACCGCCGCCAACCACAACGATCAGCGCTGCCACGATGGCTACTAGTTTGAAAGATGGCTTTTTCATGACTGTCTTCACTTATATGTTCAAGAACGATCGGAGTTTGGCGCGCTTGGCAGCGGCTTGGCTGGCGTGGCCGGATTGGACTGTACTGCCGCTTGCTGCGCGGCTTGCCCGCCATCATTGCGCCAGCCGCCGCCCAGGGCCTTGTAGAGCGCGATCCAGGCGGTCACATGGTCATGCTGTACGCTGATCACCGTCTGCTGCGCAGCCAGGAAAGTACGCCGCGCGTCTTCCAATTCAAACAAGCTGCCGCTGCCGGCCTTGAACTTGTCGTCGTTGGCACGGTAATAACTTTCATATTCGCGCGCAGCCAGCGCCGCGTCGTCTTCGCGCCGCGCCGCGGCATCCAGACGCACCAGGGCTTCTTCGATTTCACGCGCCGCGGTCCGTACTTGCTGCTGATAGCCGGCGTACGCCTCGTCATAGCGGCCGCGCGCCAGGTTGACCTGGGCCTTGCGCCGGCCGGCGTCGAATATCGGCAATTTGAGCGAAGGCCCGAACGACCAGGTATCGGAGCGGGAGCTGCCGCCGTCGAAACGGAAACCGGCTATGCCGATGCTGCCCAGCAGTGAAATACTGGGGTAGCGGTCGGCCTCGGCGACGTTGATTTCAGCACTGGCGGCGGCCAGTTCGCGCTCGGCGACGGCAATATCGGGACGCTGCGACAAGGCTTGCGCCGGCACGCTCTCGACCACAAAGCCGCGCGGCTGCGGCAAGCGCTGATTGAGCGCCAGTTTGCTGCGCAAGGCTGGTTCGGGGATGTCGGTCAGCGCTACCAGCGCCTTGATATCCAGGTCACAATCGGCGCGCTGGAGGGTCAGCTTTTGCCGCGCATCGGCGGTCGATGCATTGATCAGGGCGCCGTCGGCTGGGGCAGTGAAGCCGGCCTTGACCTTGAGCCCGGTAAGTTGCGAGGTCTGTTCGCGCGATGTCAAGTCTTGCGCCAGCATCGCCGTGGTTGCGACGCAAGCCCGGTAATTCACCAGCGTGCTGCCGACTTCGGCAGCCAGCGACACCCTGGCGCCGTACCAGTCGGCGTTGCGGGCGAAGACGCGTGCATTGGCGGCATCAGCCGCCTTGCGCTTGCCGCCAAACAGATCAAGCTCCCAACTGGCGTCGAAGGTGGCGCTACTGCTGGTAGAGACTGCTGCGACATTGCCCAAGGCTCCACTAAGGCCGGTAAGCGATTTGCTGCGCGTGCTGCTGGCGTCGGCGGCTACCGACGGATACAGCGCGCTGCCGGTGGAGACCGCCGTCGCGCGCGCCTGTGTAATGCGCGCCAGTGCCTGCGCCACGCTTGGATTGCTGGCCTCTGCCGCAGCGACCAGTTCAGCCACCAGCGGATCGTCGAACTGCGACCACCAGCGCGTCAGATCAGTCGCAGCGCCGCCTGCTCCTGCCTGGATAGGCAAAGCGCTTTGAAATTGCGGCAATACAGCTTGCGATGAAGTCGTTGGCGAGGGTGCCTGATAGGTCGGCCCAACCACACAACCGGCGATCACGGACAGCAGGGGTACGCTGCCGAGCATCTTTAGTAAACGCATCCTTTTTCCCTTACTCTGTTTTTTTGCGGGGCTCCCAAATGCGGGATTTTTAGTCGTTTTATGTACTGCTTTGTGCTGCCTGACAAGGTATTGCGTGATTTTTTGATTACTCTGTGCAGCCCTCCAATGTACAGGCTGCGTCGCCACTGTAAAGAGGAAAATTGCTACTGAGTATGGGATTGCGACGATCTGCAGATTTGTGGGGATAAACTGACTAAAACATGGGATGGACTGCTATCAGGCAGATATTCCGTGGAATACCGTGGAAAATATCAAAAATGCATCTTGTATCTGCCTGCATATGCCCAGCCAGAATTCCTCCGCAGCAATAATAGCTTGCTTCGAAGCTGTTTTGTCGATGGCGCAGCAGCGAAATACAAACAAAAACACAATATCTAATGACTGATACGTCTGATGCCGAAACGCTCACATCAGGCGGACACATGTTTATATTTGCAACAAAGATAGCGAATGCCGATAATTGAAATGTAGACTCCGCAAGATGATAATTTCACCACTGCGAAAATGACGCCTCGACATCCGCAGCACACATTCCGTCCCCTCGCATTTGCGGGAACTTGTGCTTGTCTGCTACTGCTGTCGACAGCGCAAGCGACAATGCTTGCCGATGTGGATGCCGTATCTGGCAAGACCGCGGCGCCAGCGGCGGCAAGCATGGACAACAGTCTGCTATTGTCCGCGACACCGGACGAAAGCACCGCTTCGCCCCAGCCGTCCGAATGCCCGCCGCCATCCGGCATAAATTCGGTTACCGATGGCGACAGTCCGAAAAAAATTGTCCAGCGCGGCATGGCCTCCTGGTACGGAAAAAAACTGCACGGCCGCCGTTCGGCCAGCGGCGAGCGTTTCGACATGCACGCGATGACGGCAGCGCATCCAAGCCTGCCGCTGCACAGCTGGGTATTGGTGCGCAACCTCAGCAACGGCAAGATGGCGATACTCAAGGTAAACGACCGCGGACCGTTCCACAGCAAACGCATACTGGATGTCTCATACAGCGCCGCCAAACAGCTCGGCTTCGCCGGCAAAGGTACTACGCGGGTCGAAGTCCGGCCTCTATCGCGCAGTGAAATGCCATTAGTGAAAGCACAAGTCGAACAGGGAATCCCGCCGTCACAGACTGATACAGATGCAAGATGTGATCGAACAGACTAGCCAGCCGCTTAGATGGCTGAGCAGGACAGCGATGGCGCGCAGCGCCAATTCCAGCAACCCGGCAATTGGAAATAGCGTAGCGTCAGACAATGGGCTGCGATCTGAAAGTTTACTTATTGCCATTTAAAAACAATTATGACAATAACATCGTCAAGCAAGCTTTTGCCTCCTCCCAACCGCAAAACTGCCCGCGATTTCAACTACTTTTCATCCCCGACAAGAATGCGGGCTTGAAAAATCAACAGAGCATCCCTATACTTAGCACTCGTTAGGAGAGAGTGCTAACAATCTCCCCGAACTACCCAGTCACTGTGCGGCGCATCTATATAGCAAAGCAGAACGGTGGTGTTCCACTTTGCTGCGATGTTGCTGCAAATACAAATAACCTGTTGAATCTTAAGGAGTCACATATGAATCTTCGTCCTTTGCACGATCGCGTTATCGTCAAGCGTCTCGACCAGGAAACCAAAACCGCATCCGGTATCGTGTTGCCTGAAGCGGCTGCTGAAAAGCCGGATCAAGGTGAAGTGCTGGCCGTCGGTAACGGCAAGATTCTGGACGACGGCAAGGTCCGTCCGCTGGCAGTCAAGGTCGGCGATCGCGTTCTGTTCGGCAAATACTCCGGTCAAGCCGTCAAGATCGACGGTCAAGAACTGCTGGTAATGCGCGAAGAAGACTTGTTTGCCGTAGTTGAAGGCAAGTAATTCCGATCCGATCGGAATTGCCGGACCGATCAGCGCCCCGCGCTTTTAATCGGATCCGGGCACTACACAAACGAATTCACCCCTATATTCAGGAGAATCAAACATGGCAGCAAAGCAAGTAATTTTCGGCGATGAGGCACGTGCCAAGATCGTCAACGGCGTCAACATCCTGGCTAACGCAGTCAAGGTAACTCTGGGTCCTAAGGGCCGTAACGTGGTTCTGGAACGCAGCTTCGGCGCGCCTACCGTGACCAAGGACGGTGTTTCGGTCGCCAAAGAAATCGAACTGAAAGACAAGCTGGAAAACATGGGCGCGCAGCTGGTGAAAGAAGTCGCTTCCAAGACTTCCGACAACGCTGGTGACGGTACCACTACCGCAACCGTGCTGGCACAAGCTATCGTTCGCGAAGGCTTCAAGTACGTTGCAGCCGGTTTCAACCCGACAGACCTGAAGCGCGGTATCGACAAAGCCGTTTCCGCCATTGTTGCTGAAATCAAGACACTGTCGAAGCCAACTACCACCAGCAAGGAAATCGCTCAAGTCGGTTCGATTTCGGCCAACTCCGATTCCGATATCGGCGACATCATTGCCAAGGCAATGGATAAAGTCGGCAAAGAAGGCGTGATCACTGTTGAAGATGGCAAGTCGTTGGAAAACGAACTGGACATCGTCGAAGGCATGCAATTCGACCGCGGCTACCTGTCGCCATACTTCATCAACAACCAAGAGAAGCAAGTTGTTGCCCTGGAAAATCCGTACGTCCTGCTGTTCGACAAAAAAGTATCGAACATCCGTGACCTGCTGCCGATCCTGGAACAAGTCGCCAAGTCGGGCCGTCCACTGCTGATCATCGCAGAAGATGTCGAAGGCGAAGCACTGGCTACCCTGGTGGTCAACAACATCCGCGGCATCCTGAAAACTGCAGCTGTCAAGGCTCCTGGTTTCGGCGACCGTCGTAAAGCCATGCTGGAAGACATCGCTATCCTGACCGGTGGTCAAGTGATCGCTGAAGAAGTCGGCCTGACACTGGAAAAAGCCACTTTGGCTGAACTGGGCCAAGCCAAGCGTATCGAAATCAGCAAGGAAAACACCACGATCATCGACGGTGCTGGCGAAGCCATCACTATCGAAGCGCGCGTCAAGCAAATCCGTGCGCAAATCGAAGAAGCCTCTTCGGATTACGACCGTGAAAAACTGCAAGAACGCGTTGCCAAGCTGGCCGGCGGCGTTGCCCTAATCAAAGTCGGTGCTGCTACCGAAGTTGAAATGAAAGAAAAGAAAGCACGCGTTGAAGATGCTCTGCACGCTACCCGTGCAGCAGTGGAAGAAGGCGTTGTGCCAGGCGGCGGCGTTGCATACCTGCGCGCACGTGCTGCGGTCAAGGACCTGAAAGGCGACAACGCCGATCAGGAAGCCGGCATCAAGATCGTGCTGCGCGCGATCGAAGAGCCATTGCGTCAAATCGTATTCAACGCCGGCGGCGAGCCATCGGTGGTGATCAATGCAGTCCTGGCTGGCAAGGGTAACTACGGTTACAACGCTGCCGACGGCACCTACGGCGACCTGGTTGAACTGGGCGTTCTGGATCCAGCCAAGGTTACCCGTATGGCATTGCAAAATGCAGCTTCGGTTTCCAGCCTGATCCTGACGACCGATTGCATGGTCGCTGAACTGCCAGAAGATAAATCTGGTGGCGGCATGCCAGGTGGCATGGGCGGTATGGGTGGCATGGGCGGTATGGACGGCATGATGTAATTTGCGCGGCCGGAATTTCCGGCCTTTGCGAAACATCGGTTGTCACGCTTTGATAAAGCCTGCGATGGGTAACCTTCGCGGGCTTTTTCTATTGGCGCCGCCAATTGAGGAGGCCCCCATTTAACGACAGCAGCATATACTTGGCAGTTATAACGCCATGCCTAAATGTTCCTTCCCATGTGTAACAAACGCTTATAAAATAAGCACCTACTAAAAAACATAATGGCGGCGAGATTGTTGATGTTTATGCAATCAGCTGCCTTTTTTCATTCTGAAATGATAGAAATCAAAGCAGTCACCCAGCGCTTCCATGGCGCGCGCGGGCTGGTCGATGCGGTGCGCGACGTTAACCTGTCGATCCGTAAAGGCGAAATCTTCGGCATCATCGGCCGCAGCGGCGCCGGCAAAAGCACGCTTGTACGTTGCCTTAATTTGCTGAACCGCCCTACTTCCGGCAACATCATCGTCGACGGCAAGGACCTGACTGCGCTCAATGCCGAGCAGTTACGTAGCGCGCGGCGCGAAATCGGCATGATTTTCCAGCATTTCAACCTGCTGTCGTCGCGTACCGTTTACGACAATATCGCGCTGCCGCTAGAGCTGGCCGGTTTGTCCAAGACCGACATTGCGAAGAAGGTCACGCCGCTGCTGGAACTGGTCGGCCTGACCGCGCTCAAGGATAGCTATCCGGCGCAGATCAGCGGCGGCCAGAAGCAGCGCGTCGGCATTGCCCGGGCGCTAGCCAATGAGCCAAAAGTTTTGCTCTCCGACGAAGCCACCTCCGCGCTCGATCCGGAAACCACCCGCTCCATCCTGGAACTGCTGCGCAAAATCAATCGCGAGCTGGGCCTGACCATCGTCTTGATCACGCATCAGATGGAAGTCATCAAGATGATCTGCGACCGCATGGCGGTGATGGAAAGCGGCGAAGTGATTGAAACCGGTGAAGTGCTGGAGCTGTTCCGCTCGCCTAAACATGAAGTGACACGGGCCCTGATCGGCGATGTCATTGCGCAAGAACTGCCGCAAGGCGTGTTGCAGCGGTTGCGTGCGCGGCTGGCGCAAAGCGATGCCGGCAGTGGCACCGATCATCTGTTCCGCTTTGCGTTTACCGGCTCCGGCGTCGACCAGCCGTTACTGTCGGAAGCGGTGCGCAAGTTCGACCTGGATTTCAATATCCTGCATGGCCAGATTGACGAGATACAAGGGCAGGCATTCGGCTCGCTGGCGATCCTGGCCAACGGCACCAGTGAAAACATTCAAGCCGCCATGGCTTATCTGACGGCCCAGGGCGTCACGGTCGAGGAGTTGAACCATGTCATCTGAAATGCTTGATCTGTTTTTATCTTCATTCGGGGAAACCCTGATGATGGTCGGCATCTCCGGCATCCTCGGCGCCTTGCTTGGCGTACCGTTGGGGATAGCCTTGCACTTGACCGGCCGCGAAGGGGTGTTGCCGCATCCGATTTTCAACCGCATCGCCGGGCTGATCGTGAATGCCGTGCGTTCGACGCCGTTCATTATCTTGCTGGTGGCAGTGATTCCGTTTACACGGTTTTTCGTTGGCACTTCGATTGGCACCGCAGCGGCGATTGTGCCTTTGACGATTGCCTCCGCCCCTTTCATCGCGCGGCTGGTGGAAACCGCTTTGCGTGAAGTTGACCGTGGCTTGATTGAAGCTGCGCAGGCGATGGGAGCGACGACCTGGCAAATCGTCTATAAGGTATTGGTGCCTGAAGCTTTCGCCGGCATCGTCGCCGGTCTGACGATTACTTTCGTCAGCCTGGTCGGCTACTCGGCGATGGCGGGCGCAATCGGCGGCGGCGGCCTGGGCGATCTGGGTATACGTTACGGTTACCAACGCTTCTTGCCGGAAGTGATGTTGCTGGTGGTAGTCATACTGATCGTCTTTGTACAACTGGTGCAAACGCTGGGCGACATCCTGGTGCGCCGCCTCAGCCATCGCTGATTTTAGAAATCCTGGCGTGTTTTTCCACACAGGATTCGTCATGTTTTTTGAAAGGAAGAAAATGAATCGTCGTCAGTTAGTGCAGTTCTTTGCGGGGCTGGGTATGGCCGCAAGCCTGGGCGCAGTTCCCCTTGCCGCTTCGGCACAGGACAAGCCGGTCAAGATCGGTGTTACCGGCGGCCCGCATGCGCAAATCATGGAAGTCGTCAAGAAAGTGGCGGCCAAGGATGGCCTGAATATCCAGATCGTTGAATTCAGCGACTATGTGCAGCCCAACGCGGCATTGGCTGCCGGCGACCTGGATGCCAACAGCTATCAGCACCTGCCCTATCTGGATGCCCAGATCAAGGACCGCGGCTACAAGCTGGTCAATGTCGGCTACACCATCACTTTCCCGATGGGCGTGTACTCGAAGAAAATCAAATCGCTCAATGATTTGAAAAACGGCGCGCGTATCGGCATCCCTAACGATCCGACCAACGGCGGCCGCGCCCTGTTGCTGCTGCAGGCGCAAGGTTTGCTGAAGTTGAAAGCGGACGCGGGACTGAAGGCGACGCCATTGGATATCGTCGACAATCCGAAGAAACTGAAGATCGTCGAGATCGACGCGGCACAACTGCCACGCTCGCTGGATGACCTGGACGCAGCGGCCATCAATGGCAACTACGCAGAATCAGCCGGTCTGGATCCTACCAAGGATGGCATCGCCATCGAAGCAGCAAAAGGCCCCTATGCCAACGTGATTGCCGTGCGCATTGCGGACAAGGACAAGCCTTGGGTGACCAAGCTGGTGAAGGCTTATCACAGCCCTGAAGTGAAACAATATGTTGTGACGCAGTTCAAGAGCTCGGTGATTCCCGCCTGGTGATCAAGACATGAAAAAAGCCCGCGCTGCTGATGCAACGCGGGCTTTTTTTCATCTGCATGGATCACATGCGTTTTGCCGGCAAAACTTTACTGCCAGCGATAGCCGAACCCGACATTGACGCCGGCATCCCTGCCGGTAGAGGTGAGACCGACGCCCCAGGTACTGTTGCCGGTTTTACTGACCGCCTTGAACTGCAAGGCCAGCGCGCCATATCCCTGAAAGGCGCCGACGCCAATGCCAACTCCCTTTTCACCGCCATACAGTGTCGGCATTACCGCGCCGGTGGCCGCCATGCTCATCGCGATACCTGAGTAGGCAATGCGTTTGACGTCGCCGATCTGGTTTTGCAGATTGGTCAATTGCGAGACATTCACACCATCGGTCAGGTTGATGCCAGGCGCGACATTGGTAATCCGGCGCTCATTGCCGGCAGAGCCGACCGATACCGTGTTCGCCTGGTTAGCCACCGAGTAAGCGCCCAGCGCTACCGAGTTGTTCGCCAATGCTTGCGCGCCGGCGCCCTCTGCCACCGAGTTATTCCCCGATGCCAGGGCGCTGTTACCAATCGCCACAGTAGGATCGCCGGTAGCCTGGGCGTTGTAACCGATGGCCACCGAACCAGCCTGCGACGCCAAGGCGCGGAAGCCGACTGCCGTCGTGTTGGTATCGGTAGCCTGGGCGTTCGAACCGATCGCAGTGGCGCCATCCTTGGTCGCTTGCGCACACAGGCCGGAACCGGTGGCATCGACGCCGTTGACGCTGGTGCAGGTGGCCGCCGTCACGCTGTTGATGATGGTGCCGCTGGTGCCGCGGGTCTGTACCGTGCCATTGCCGTTAGCGCCGCCGATCGTGGTGCCACCTAACGTGGCGCCGGTGGCAATCGCGTTCTTCTCGGCATCCACCAGCGATGTCAGGGTGGTCGACAACGAATTGGCGCCGTTGGTGATGTTGCTCAAGCCGCTTGAGAGCGAGCTTACCTGGCTCAGGCCTGTCGACAAGGATGAGATGCCGGTCGACAAGGAGGCGATGCCGGTCGATGTCGAGCTCGACAGCGATGTCACATTACTGTTGGTGCTGGACAGGCCGGTCGACAGCGAGCTGATGTTGGAGCTGCCAGTCGAGAGGCCAGTCGACAGCGAACTGATGCTGCTGGTGTTGCTCGACAAGGCGGTCGAAGTCGAAGTCGACAGCGAACTGACGTTGCTGTTGGTGCTACTCAAGCCAGTCGACAACGAGTTTATTCCGCTAGAAGTTGCGGTCGACAATGAGGTCAGCTGACTGACGTTGATCGCATCGTTGTTCTCGACACCCGCCGCCACATTGATGATCTGGCGCTGCACGGTCGGCGATCCTACCGATACGACGTTGGGGCGATCAATACCAGCCACTGATTGATTGAGTGAATTTGCGCCAATTGCCACTGAATTCGAACCGGAACTGACAGATGCATTATCCAAGCCGTTCTGCAAACCGTCGGCCTTGAAGTAGTTTTCGACGCCGGATGCTTTCAGGTTGGAGACCGAAGTCGACAACGACGTGACGTTGCTGTTGACGGTGCTCAAGCCGGTCGATGTAGACGTCGATAACGAAGTCACATTGCTGTTGACGGTGCTCAGGCCGGTCGAAGTCGAAGTCGACAGCGATGTGACACTGCTGTTGGCTGTGCTCAGACCGGTGGAAGTCGAAGTCGACAGCGAAGTCACGTTGCTGTTGGCCGTGCTCAGACCGGTCGAAGTCGAGGTCGACAGCGATGTCACGTTGCTATTGACTGTGCTCAGACCGGTGGAAGTCGAAGTAGACAGCGAGTCCACATTACTGTTGACAGTGCTTAGCCCGGTCGAGGTGGAAGTCGACAGCGACGTGACGCTACTGTTGGCTGTACTCAAACCGGTTGAAGTCGAAGTCGACAACGATGTGACATTGCTATTGGCTGTACTCAAACCGGTTGAAGTCGAAGTCGACAACGACGTGACGCTGCTATTGGCGGTGCTCAGGCCGGTCGAGGTAGAAGTCGACAGCGACGTGACGCTGCTATTGGCGGTACTCAGGCCGGTCGAGGCGGAAGTCGACAACGAGGTAACGCTGCTATTGGCGGTGCTCAAGCCGGTAGAGGTCGAGGTCGACAGCGATGTGACGCTGCTATTGGCTGAACTCAGGCCGGTTGAAGTCGAAGTCGACAGAGAGTCTACATTGCTGTTGACGGTACTCAGACCGGTGGACGTCGAGGTCGATAACGATGTCACGCTGCTGTTGGCCGTGCTCAGGCCGGTCGAGGTGGAAGTCGACAACGACGTGACGCTGCTGTTGGCTGTGCTCAGACCGGTCGAAGTCGAGGTCGACAGCGATGTGACGCTGCTATTGGCTGAACTCAGGCCGGTTGAAGTCGAAGTAGACAACGAAGTCACGTTGCTGTTGGCAGTGCTCAACCCGGTCGAAGTCGAGGTCGACAGCGAAGTGACGCTACTGTTAGCCGTGCTCAGACCGGTGGACGTCGAGGTCGATAACGATGTCACGCTGCTGTTGGCAGTGCTCAGGCCGGTCGAAGTCGAAGTCGACAGTGACGTGACACTGCTGTTGGCAGTGCTCAGACCGGTGGACGTCGAAGTCGACAGTGATGTGACACTGCTGTTGGCAGTGCTCAGACCGGTTGAAGTCGAAGTCGACAGCGAAGTCACGCTGCTGTTGGCAGTGCTCAGACCGGTGGACGTCGAAGTCGACAGCGAAGTCACGCTGCTGTTGGCAGTGCTCAGGCCGGCGGAAGTCGAGGTAGACAGCGATGTGACACTGCTGCTGGTAGTGCTCAGACCGGTAGAAGTCGAAGTCGACAGCGATGCGACACTGCTGTTGGCAGTGCTCAGACCGGTGGCGGTCGAAGTCGACAGCGACGTGACGCTGCTATTGGCGGTGCTCAGGCCGGTCGAGGTGGAAGTCGACAACGAGGTAACGCTGCTGTTGGCGGTGCTCAGGCCGGTCGAGGTAGAAGTCGACAGCGACGTGACGCTGCTGTTGGCCGTGCTCAGGCCGGTTGAAATCGAGGTAGACAACGATGTGACGCTGCTATTGGCTGAACTCAGTCCGGTTGAAGTCGAAGTAGACAACGAGGTAACGCTGCTGTTGGCTGTGCTCAGGCCGGTCGAGGTGGAAGTCGACAACGACGTGACGCTGCTGTTGGCCGTGCTCAGACCGGTAGAGGTGGAAGTCGACAACGACGTGACGCTGCTATTGGCTGTACTCAGGCCGGTTGAAGTCGAAGTCGACAACGAAGTCACGTTGCTGTTGGCCGTGCTCAACCCGGTCGACGTCGAGGTCGACAGCGATGTGACGCTACTGTTAGCTGTGCTCAAGCCAGTCGAAGCCGAGGTGGACAACGAAGTCACGTTGCTGTTGACCGTGCTCAAACCAGTTGAAGTCGAAGTCGACAGCGAAGTCACATTGCTGTTGACCGTGCTCAAACCGGTGGAAGTCGAAGTCG
>NZ_JBDTCG010000033.1:0-16842 GCF_039923675.1 Collimonas sp. | reverse complement strand
GATGTAGTCGCGGCTTTCTTTCAGGGCGGCGCGGGAGGAAGCGGCCAGGGTGACCGGCAGATGCGGCGCGCGGGCGACGTCGACCACTTGCTGTGCGCTCAGGTTGAAGCCGTCGATGGTGATGGTTGGTGTTGTCATGGTCAAATCCAAAAGGTGGTCAGTTTTTAAAGTTTTCAACAAAGCGGCTGAATGCCTGGGCGCCGAGCGCGGCGTCGGCGGCGCTCATGATTTCATCCGGGTGGTGGCTGATGCCGCCGTTGCCGCAGCGGACGAACAGCATCGCGACGTCGGTGATGGCGGCCATCGCCATGGCGTCATGGCCGGCGCCCGAGGGCAGGTGACGGACCGGCAATGCGCTCTCTTCGATGGCGACGGCTAGCTGCTGTTGCAGCCAGGGCGCGCAGGGTACGCTGGAAGCTTCGTGGGTTTTGCGGGTCTGGATCACTACGTTGCGGCGTGCGGCAATCTGTTCGATGCGCGCCAAAACATCGGCAACCGCAGCCTGGCGGATCTGGTCCTGTTCGGCGCGGATATCGATCGAAAAGATAGCCTTACCAGGCACCACATTGGCCGCGCCGTTCGGTACATTGAACTGGCCGACAGTACCGACCAGTCCGCGCGTGCCACCGCAGCGCTGTTCTATATACAAGCCGATCTCGGCTGCAGCCATGGCGGCGTCGCGCCGCATCTCCATCGGCACCGTACCGGCATGGCCGGCCAGGCCGTCGACTTCCACCATGAAGCGCGATGCGCCCGAGATGGCGGTGACCACGCCTAGCGGCAATTGCTCGTTCAGCAGCACCGGGCCTTGTTCGATATGCACTTCGACAAACGCCAGCACGGTTTCCGGCGCATAGGCAGCCTTGCAGAGCCCGCTTGCGTGAAAGCCGGAAGCCGCCATCACATCGCGCATGCTTTGTCCTGCCTCATCCAGATTGTCCAGCACGCTCAGGTCGAAGGTGCCGGCGGCGGCGCGGCTGCCGAGCAGGGTGGCTTTGAAGCGCACGCCTTCTTCTTCGGCGAAACCGATGATCTCAATCGCGAACGGAAAGCGTTTGCCGGCCGCATGCCATTGTCCGACGCAGGCCAGCGGCAACAGGATGCCGAGATTGCCGTCGTATTTGCCGCCGTTGCGCACCGAATCGAAATGCGAGCCGGTCAGCAGGGCCGGTGCGTCTGCGCTCAGGCCTTCATAACGACCGATCACATTGCCAGCCATGTCGCGCCGCACGCTCATGCCGGCCGCGCACATCCATTCCGCCAGTTGCGCCGCAGCGGCGTGGTGCGCGGCGGTCAGATAGGTGCGGGTAAACATGTCGGGGGCGTCGCTGTGCTGCGCCAGATCGTCGGCCCGGGCCATGATCTGGTCGCCGCATCCGGTCCACGGTTCAGTATTGCTCTGCATGATGTCTCCTTGCCAATAGGCCTGTCGTTGATTGGTTTTTTTGCGATATTACGCCGAAACTAATTTGAATTCAATTATTGCATACAATAATTGAATGCATTATATTGAATCCGGGATGCCGCTTATTTCAGCAAGTGTTTCAGCAAGTGTTTCAGAAAAAAGCGGCCTACCCGAATTGGTATAAACCAAACAAAACAATCAGGAGACAGACGTGCGGCGCTTTTATAAATCACTGTTTGGCCAGGTGCTGGTGGCACTTGTAATCGGTATTGCGGTCGGGGTGCTGTTCCCCAGGTTCGGCGAAAGCCTGAAGCCGTTGGGGGATGGCTTTATCAAGCTGGTCAAGATGATCATTCCGATGATCGTGTTCTGCGTGGTGGTGCAAGGGATCTACGGCGCGGGCGAATTGAAGAAGGTAGGGCGGGTCGGTCTGAAGGCGCTGATCTACTTTGAAGTGGTCACCACCGTCGCCCTGGTGCTGGGCCTGCTGCTGGCGTTTGTGTTCCATCCGGGGGTCGGCATGAATATCAACGCCGGTACGCTGGACGCCAGCGCGCTCTCCGGTTATGTCGAGACCGCCAAGCAGGTCAAGGGCACCGGTTTCGCCGACTTTGTCATGAAAATCATCCCGAATACCGTGGTCAGCGCCTTCACTTCCGGCGATGTGCTGCAAGTCCTGCTGTTTTCCATCATTTTCGGTTCAGCCCTGTCGCTGATCGGCGACAAGGCTGCGCCTATCGTCACCATCGTCCACAGCATGTCGGAAGCCTTCTTCAAATGCATGTCCTTCATCATCCGCCTGGCGCCGCTGGGCGTGTTGGGTGCGATTGCCTTCACGGTCGGCAAGTACGGCGTCGGTTCGCTGCAACAGCTGGGTTTCCTGGTGCTGCTGTATTTCTTTGCGGTGGTGATTTTCGTCTTTGCGATTCTCGGCACGATCCTGCGCCTGGCCGGTTTCAGCATTTTCAAGCTGATCAAATACCTACGCGCCGAATTGCTGGTGGTGCTGGCGACCGCTTCCTCGGACAGCGTGCTGCCGCAAATCATGCGCAAGCTGGAATACATGGGCATCAAGGGTTCCACCGTCGGCCTGGTGATCCCGACCGGCTATTCGTTTAATCTCGATGCTTTCTCCATCTATCTGACCCTGGCCGCGGTATTCATCGCGCAAGCAACCAACACGCCATTGGCGATGACCGACCTGCTCGCGATTCTTGCAGTGGCCTTGATTACTTCCAAAGGTGCGCACGGCGTGCCGGGTTCGGCAATCGTGATCCTGGCTGCCACTTTGTCCGCGATACCGGCGATTCCGGTGGTCGGGCTGGTGCTGGTGCTGTCGATCGACTGGTTCATGGGCATCGCCCGTGCGCTCGGCAACCTGCTCGGCAATTGCGTCGCGACCGTGGTGGTGGCCGTGTGGGAGAAGGATATCGACCGCGCTCGGGCGCATGCCGTGTTGAGCGGCGCGCGGCCGCCGGTGGAGGATGACTTGCCGCAAACACTGCATGTGCCGGGCGACAGCCGGCCTGCATAAGCAGCAGGCAAAGCGGCTGGCGGCGCTTGCCGCCGGCCGGACCGGTTTCTTATTTTTCTATAAGGTGTCGCATTTACAAGTACAATTTTGGTCTTTAGAACCATGTTTCAAGGAACGCAACAACATGAGCCTGTCTTCCAGCCCGCCCGGCGCCGACAGTTCTGACGATATCGCCGCCGACATCACGACCGCGATTGCCGAGCAACGCCTGCCGCCCGGCACCAAATTGCGGGAAGAAGCCCTGGCGCGCCTGTACTCCGTCAGTCGCACCAAGATTCGCGCGGCGCTGGTGATGCTGGCAAAAGACAAGCTGATCGACCTGGTGCCCGACAAGGGCGCGTTCGTGAGCCGCCCGACCGAAGAAGAAGCGCGCCAGATATTTTTCGTGCGACGCGTGCTGGAAGCCGCGCTGGTGCGCGAGTTTGTCGCCAAGGCCACTGCTGCCGACTACGCATTGCTGGAGCAGCACTTGCAGCAGGAGCGCGAGGCGCTGTCCAAGGAAAATCCGCAAATCCGCTCCAGATTGTTGAGCGATTTCCACATCCTGCTGGCGCGCGCCGTCGGCAACCAGGTGCTGACCGATGTCCTGACCAAGCTGGCAGGGCGCAGCTCCCTGATCACGATGTTGTACCAATCCACCCGCGACGCAGCGTGCTCGTCGGATGAGCACGTCGAATTCCTGCTGGCCGCCAAAGCCGGCGATGCCGAAAAAGCGGTTGAGCTGATGCTGCATCACCTGCATCATGTCGAATCCGCGCTGCAATTCGAGATACCGCCGCCAAGCGCCAAGAAAGACTTCGTCAAGGCGCTGCTGGCATAGAGCAGGCTTTGAGTTCGCAATTTTTTCACCTGATTGAATGAATCGAGAAAAACCATGATGGATCTGTTTGCCGTTCCAGTTTTCGACGCCACTGTCATCTTCGAAGGCAACGAGCTGTTCAAAGGGAAGGGCGCCGCGGAGCATTGGGCCAAACGGCTGGCTGCTGAAATCGGCAGTGAAACGACGGTGCGCAAGATCGGCACCGGCTGGGCCTTGTGCGGTACTGTGGATGGCGTCGATTGCGTTTGGGCTATTCATGGCCAACGGCTGAAGCGCATGGATTGACGAAGGCATGGACACCGGCAAGTCCAGCGGATCCCGGCACTTCCCTGCGTCCTTACATCTGCGGATTTACATCTGTTTAAACAGATGAATAAAACTGCGGCTCACTTCCAGTTTTTCGGTATGTCCCTTGACCAGAACCTGATGGCGGCCGCGCATGTCCCGCGTGATGCCGTCTATGGCGTTTACGTTCACCAGGGTGGCGCGGTGGATTTGCCAGAACAGATCGGGGTCGAGTTCCTCTGCCAGGTCGCGCACCGGCTTGCGGATCAGCGCTTCGTAAGTGGCGGTCTGGACGCTGGTGTATTTTTCATCTGAACGGAAAAACAGGATTTCCTGCACCGGAATCAGCCGCAGTTGCTGGCCGATGCTGGCTTGTATCCATTGCAGATAGGCCGGCTTGGTGGCGATCCCCATTTGCTTGGCCAGCTGGGTCAGCATCGAGCCCATGTCGGTCGGGGGTGAACTCAGGCGCGCCTTGAGGCGGGTGACGGTCAGCTTCAGGCGTTCGGCCTCGGCCGGTTTCAGGATGTAGTCGACGGCGCCTTGCTCGAACGCTTCAATCGCGTATTCGTCGTAAGCCGTGATGAAAACGATATGGCTTTTACTGCCGATTTCCTTCGCCGCCTGCAAGCCTGTCTTGCCCGGCATGCGGATATCGAGGAAGGTGAAATCCGGTTCCAGCTGGTCGACCAGTTCGATGGCTTCATCGCCGTTCTTGGCTTCGCCGAGAATTTCCAGCTCCGGCCACGCCTGGCTCAGGCGCAAGCGGATCTGGTCGCGCATCAGGCGTTCGTCGTCGGCGATGATTGCAGTAGGCATAGGCAGATTCTAACAAGAATTTAACGTTTTTTTACGGAACCGGAGCCCATGATGCTGGAGCGCACTTGCGGATCGCCGAGGTAGGATACATCACCTGAGCCGGCTATGGAAACTGACAACATCTTGCTGGCATACACGTGGGCGTCGCCGCTGCCGACGATCGATACATTGGTGTTTTCCGCCATCAGCTCAAGACCGTTGTAATCGCCGCTGCCGGCGATCGAGACGCGCAGATTGCGGGTCTTGCCTTTGACCTTGATATCGCCGGCGCCGGCGATAGAGGCATTGACGTTAGGCGCGTTCAGCTCGCCACTGACGTTGCCGGAGCCGGCGATAGAGATCTTGATCGTATCTTTCCCACTCAATTTGCCGAGTACCTTGAGATCGCCGGAACCGAAGATGCTCAGGCCGTTGACATCCGGTGCAGTGAGATAGACATTGACATCGTGATGGCTGAAAAAAGAACTGCCTTTCAAATACACTTTGAGGACGCCGCCGCTGGTTTCAAACTCAACCCGCGAGCCGGAGCTGCTTTCCGCTTCGATGACAGCCGGTTTGGCCGGTCCCTGGGTTAGAAAAACATTCACGGCATCCATGATTTCCACCTGCTGGAAATCGCCTACCGGCCGCTCAACCTTGACCACATCGGCAGCCAGGCTGGAGCTGCAACTGAGCAAAGGAATCATTGCGGCAGTGGCCAATGTAAAAACGAGGGCAATACGTGAGAGCGGTTTCATATGCGTGTTTCCTGTTACTTCTGTGGCGAATTCGAATCTTGGGCTTTCTTGCCATTGCCGACAACCTGGTAAGGCACTTCAATGGTGGATCGTACGCCGCTCGGACTGTTGGGGGCAATCTCCAACTGCGCTGCGCTGCCATGCAACAGTTTGAGGCGATCGCGGATACTTTGCAATCCCAGCCCGGTGCCATTGCTGGGGACGGCGCCAAAACCGAGGCCGTCGTCGGTCACGCTGACCCGCAGCTTGTTGTGGGCAATCTCCGCATTGATGCGCAAGGTGCCGCCGTCGGTCTTGCTTTCCAGGCCGTGCTTGATGGCGTTTTCCACCAGCGATTGCAACATCATCGGCGGGAACGCTGCGCTGCGCAGGCCGTCCGATACCTGGAGGTCGACGATCAGGCGTTCTTCCATGCGCATCTTCAGCAAATCCAGGTAAGCCCGCACGATATCGACTTCGCGGCCCAGCGTGGTGACGGTGGCGGTTTCCCGCATTTGCGGCAAGACAGCGCGCAGATACTGGATCAGGCGTTTTTGCATGGCCGATGCGCGGGGCGGATCGGTTTCGATCAGGTATTCAACCGAGGCCAGGGTATTGAACAGGAAGTGCGGTTCAACCTGGGCTTGGATCATCTGCATCTTGGCTTCCGATACTTCGCGTTGCAGATTGGCGTGCTCGGCGGCGGCGTTGGCAGCCTGAGCCCGTGCTTCTGCACGTTTCTTGCCGCCCATCAAAGCCTTGGTGCCGAACAGGCCGAGCATCAGCAGCAGGACAAAATTCACAAACCATTCCGACGACTTTTTCTGGTAGCGGGCAACCTGCTGCTCGGCTTTTTCGGCGGCCGCTTCATGGATTGCGGCAACCGCGTCGTTGATGGCCTGGTTGACGTCCGCAGTCGCTTCCGGCGGCAATTTCAGATCCAGGCTGGCGGCGTTCGGTGCGGGCGGCACAGGCGGCATTGGCGGCTCCGGCGGCACGCTCGATGCTGGTTTTGCGTTGGATACTGGCGGCGTTGCGGCTGCTACAGGCTTGCTGGAATCGTCGCCGCTGTGATCATTTGACGCTACACTGGCCGCCGAAGCAGGTGTGCCGGCGGCGTCGTTGCTATCGTCGTAGGTGTAAGCCTTGATATGCACGCCAGTGCCGTCGATGCGGATGTCGGCGTTGCCGTTGCCGGTTTTTTTCGGCTTGTGGAGACGCCGGCTGACGTTGTCGATGACTATGACTTCACTCGAAGAAAACAGTGTCTCTTGCAAGATGCTGGCGCCGATCATGACCAGTATCGCAAACAGGAAAAACTTCCACCATGAGAGTTGCGTGACCCAGCTCGCTATTTTGTCGAAACTCTGCGACAGGTAACCTGAGGCAATGGCAGAATTTTTCTTCAGTGAGGCGAGTGTTTCAGGAGTCATAGAGTGTGGAACCAGGTTGTGCGGCAACTTTATAAAGTTGTCGTCATTTTAAACGGAACGGACGCAGCAGTCTGGTCGTTTTGCTATACGGTATTAAAGGCTGCCATCAAAGCGCGCTGAGCGCCGAGGCTGCGGTTGCTGCGTTTTTCTTGCGTGCGACTTTCTTCATGTTCTGCGCGCGGTCCTGTGCTGCATACATGGCTTTTTCTTCCGGCGTCAGGCGTTTGCCGATGATGACGATTGGCGGCATCAGCAGCGGAATGTCTTCCGATTTGACGGCAGCCTTCTTGGCTGGTGCGGCGGCCATGACTGGCGCTGCGCTCATGCTCAGGGTCGCTAACAGTGCGGCGGCGACCAGTAATCTAGATGATGTGTTCATTTGCATTCTCCGGGGATGGATCTGCGACTACACGATGCTTAAGTGGCAGAGATAGTTCTTAAATGACTGCTTTCTTGTGGTTGCCTTCTTGCTGTGCCAGCATGGCTTTTTGTTCGCGGTTCAGGCGTTTGCCGATGACGGTGATAGTCGGCAGGTAGTCATCTTGCTGCGCCAGGACCAGCTTTTCTTGTGCTGTCAGGCGTTTGCCGACGATCGTCACGGTCGCCAGCAGCTCGGCGTGGACAGGGCGCTTGCCGATGACGGTGATGGTTGGCAGTGTCGAGACTTCGGTTTGTTGTGGTGCTGCCTGTGCCGCGGTGATGCCGCAAGCCAGCGTAGCGATGGACAGGATGGCGATCAGTGCTTTGTTTGCTGTGTTCATTTGTGTTCTCCGTTGAGTGACTTGCTTAGGTAACTTGTTCGAGTGGCTGACGTTGTTGCATGTGGTCACTTTAGGGAGATGCAGGGCAAGCCGCCAGCTGCTTGCGACAAGTTGCAGGAAATGCGGGACAGAATACAAAAAAGCGGACCTGGACTGCAGTGGATTTATCCTGCTTTTGCCGGCTTTGGGCGTGGCTAGTCTCGGAGAGGGCGCTTTTGCGGCCGATTATCGGCGATTTTTAATGAATATAAAGACAATGAAATAGGCGCCATATGTGGATATGCGGCGTTTCTCTTATGCAAATTCATTCTATGCACATGCAAAAAAGTTCGTTCTCTTTATAACAAACGGATGAGATTATCTTCGTTCTTTAGCCGTATTTGTAATAAGAGGACGATGTATGACAGCCGTTGCACTTCCCGCGCACAGTCTCGCCAGCAAGTCCGCCGCGCCATTCCGCGTGATGCCGGGGTTTCGCCTGTCGCTCGGGTTTACGCTGTTTTACCTGGCCCTGATCGTATTGATTCCGCTGTCGGCGGTGTTCCTGAAAACCTTCACGCTGAGTTGGGATGGCTTCGTCGCCGCGGTCACTTCGCCGCGGGTGATGGCTTCTTATCGCCTGACTTTCGGTACTTCTCTATTAGCAGCGTTGCTGAATGCCTTTTTCGGCGGCATCGTGGCTTGGGTGCTGGTGCGCTATGAATTTCCCGGCAAAAAACTGATCGACGCCCTGGTCGACCTGCCGTTCGCCTTGCCAACTGCAGTGGCCGGCATCGCCTTGACTGCCCTGTATTCCAGCAACGGCTGGATCGGCCAATATCTGGAGCCGCTAGGGATCAAAGTCGCGTTCACGCCGCTGGGTATATTAGTAGCGTTGACTTTTATCGGCTTGCCGTTCGTGGTGCGTACGGTGCAGCCGGTGCTGGAAGATGTCGAGAAAGAGCTGGAGGAAGCTGCCGCCAGCCTGGGCGCCAATCATTGGCAGGTTTTTACCCGGGTAATTTTCCCGACGATATTTCCCGCATTATTGACTGGCTTTGCGCTGTCCTTTGCCCGAGCTACCGGCGAATACGGCTCGGTGATTTTCATTGCCGGCAACATGCCCATGGTGTCGGAAATCACCCCCTTGTTCATTATTACCAAGCTTGAGCAATACGATTACGCCGGCGCCACCGCGATTGCCGTTGTCATGCTGACAGTATCGTTCCTGCTGCTGCTGGGGATTAATGTCTTGCAAGCCTGGACCCGCAAGCGCGGCCAGTCAGCCAAAGTTTAGGAAGCGGACATGAGCGCAACTATCGGCAATTTCACTGCAACTGCCGCAGCACCGAGCACTAAGCCGCAATCCAGGGGCGAGCCTATCCATGTCCCCAATGCGACATTGGAGCCATTCTGGGTACGCGCGCTATTAATGACAGTGGCGTTGCTGTTCCTCGCCCTGTTTCTGGTGGTGCCGCTGCTGTCGGTATTTGCCGAGGCGTTCAAAAAGGGCTGGGAAGCCTACCTGGCCGCAATCATCGAGCCGGATGCGGTCAGCGCCATCAAGCTGACCTTGTTGACCGCCGCGATCGCGGTGCCGCTCAACCTGGTGTTCGGCGTCGCCGCTTCCTGGACCATCGCCAAATTCGAATTTCGCGGCAAGAACATTCTGCTGACCCTGATCGATTTGCCGTTCTCGGTGTCGCCGGTGATTTCCGGCCTGATCTATGTCTTGCTGTTCGGCGCCCAGGGCTGGTTCGGCCCGTGGTTGCGCGAGCACGACATCAGGATCCTGTTTGCGGTGCCGGGCATCGTGCTGGCCACCATCTTCGTCACCTTTCCGTTTGTCGCTCGCGAACTGATTCCGCTGATGCAGGCGCAGGGCAGCGAAGAGGAAGAGGCGGCCTTGGTGCTGGGCGCTTCCGGCTGGAAGACTTTCCGCCACGTGACCTTGCCTAATATTAAGTGGGGCCTGCTGTATGGCGTGATCCTGTGCAATGCGCGCGCCATGGGCGAGTTCGGCGCGGTGTCGGTGGTGTCCGGCCATATTCGCGGCGAGACCAACACCATCCCCTTGCAGGTCGAGATTCTGTACAACGAATACAACTTCCAGGCGGCGTTTGCGGTGGCTTCCTTGCTGGCGTTTCTGGCGCTGCTGACGCTGGCGCTGAAATCGTTCATCGAATGGCGTTTGCGCGAGACGGTCGCGCCGCACGCCTTGCATCAATCAGGACAGGAGCAAGCATGAGCATTCAGGTAAGCAACATCAACAAGCGTTTCGGCGATTTCATCGCCCTCGACAACGTCTCGCTGGAATTTCCCACGGGCGAACTGACCGCGCTGCTGGGGCCGTCCGGTTGCGGCAAAACCACCTTGCTGCGGATTATCGCCGGCCTCGAAGCGCAAGACAGCGGCCAGGTCTTGCTGGAAGGCGAAGACGCCTCCTCGCGCCATGTGCGCGAACGCCAGGTTGGTTTTGTGTTTCAGCATTACGCCTTGTTCAAGCACATGACCGTGTTTGAAAACATCGCCTTCGGCCTGCGCGTCAAGCCGCGCGCCCAGCGTCCGAGCGAAGCCGTGATCCGTGAAAAAGTCACGCGCTTGCTGGAGCTGGTGCAGCTGGACTGGCTGGCCGACCGTTATCCTCCGCAGCTGTCCGGCGGCCAACGGCAGCGGATTGCATTGGCGCGGGCGTTGGCGGTCGAGCCGCGCGTGTTGTTGCTGGACGAACCGTTCGGCGCGCTTGACGCCAAGGTGCGCAAGGAATTGCGGCGTTGGTTGCGGCGCCTGCACGATGAGCTGCATGTCACCAGTATTTTCGTCACGCATGATCAGGAAGAAGCGCTGGAAGTGGCGGACCGGATCGTGCTGATGAACAAGGGCAATGTCGAACAGATGGGCGCGCCGCAGCAAGTCTATGACAATCCGGCGTCGCCCTTCGTCTACGGCTTCCTCGGCAACGTCAACCTGTTCCATGGCCGTGTGCATCAGGGCGTGCTGGATAGCGGCGGCATGCGTTTCGATGCGCCCGACCATGCCGGGACCGAAGACGCGCAAGGCATCGGCTATGTGCGGCCGCATGATCTGGAAATCGACCGTTACAGCGCCGGCGCCGAAGGCATCGTGGTCAAGCTCAAGCGCGCCCACGCCATCGGCCCGCTGGCGCAGCTGGAATTGCAGCGCAGCGATGACTCGGACGCCGGCTTGATCGAAGCCGTGATTTCGAGCGAGCGCTTCCAGCAACTCAATTTAAAAGATGGCGAAACCCTGCTGGTGCGTCCGCGCCGCCTGCATGTGTTTGTCGATCAGTCCGTAGAAGGGGTTCGTCAGGGCATAAGTTGAACATTTGTGCTGGCCGTAGCTGGCGCGCTGCTGCGTTGCCGGCCGCTTGCAGTGCTCGCACTGCGGCGCGACCAGCGCCTTGCTTCGCATCCAGCCACGACCGCCCGAATATCCGACTTATGCCCTAACGAGCCCCAAGGAAAAATATGAACTTTCAACAATTACGCTCGATCCGCGAAGCAGCCCGCTGCGGCTTCAACCTGACTGAAGTGGCGAATGTCTTGTTTACTTCGCAACCCGGCGTCAGCCGCCAGATCCGCGAGCTGGAAGAAGAGCTCGGCGTCGATATCTTCATCCGCAACGGCAAGCGCCTGATCGGCCTGACCGATCCCGGCAAAGGCATTTTGAAGATCGTCGAACGGTTGCTGCAGGAAGCAGAAAACCTGCGCCAGGCCAGCCAGGAATATTCCGGCGAAACCAGCGGCACGCTGACCGTTGCCGCTACCCACACCCAGGCGCGCTATGCCTTGCCGCGTGTGGTGCAGGGTTTCCGCGCCAGCTTCCCGGATGTGCGCATCGCCTTGCAACAAAGCTCGCCGGAACATATCGCCGACTGGGTCATCTCGGGCAAGGCCGATGTCGGCATCGCGACTGAAGGTTTGACGCAATTCAAGGAATTGATTTCCTTCCCTTGCTACGAGTGGAGCCATGTGCTGGTGGTGCCGGAAGGGCATCCGCTGCTGGAAATTACTACGCCCATCAGCCTCGCCGATCTGGCCGCCTATCCTTTGATTACCTACGATATCGGCTTCACCGGCCGCGGCCATATCGATGACGCTTTCCGCAAGGCCGGCATCACGCCGGATATCGTGCTGACCGCGATGGATTCGGATGTGATCCAGCAGTATGTCGCGCTGGGATTGGGCATCGGGCTGGTGGCTTCGATGGCGACGGAACATAGCCGCCAGAACGGCTTGCGCTCGATCGAGGTGTCGCACCTGCTGGCCTCGAACGTGACGCGGCTGGCGGTAAGGCGTGGCGCCTATCTGCGTTCTTATACTTATGACTTCATCTTGCAGTTTGCGCCACAACTGAAGCGTGAAGATATCATCGAAGCGCTGCATGCTGAACCGCATAGCGCCGGCAGCAGCGGCGTGCACAAGGTGGATTTCGAGCAGCGCATCCTGAAAATCGCCTGAGTCGAGAACCTGTTCTAAACCGCATGTTGCGGCGCGCAAGTCACGTTGCCGTCACATTGCGCCGCTACGATTCGTTTGTCTCCTCCGATCCTCTGGGATTCGGATTTCGCCCGCCGCCGCAAGGCCTGGCGGGCTTTTCTTTGCCTGCTTCCGTGCCAGAGATAAAAAACGCAAACAGATCAATGACTTAACAATATTCTGTGAGGGTTATCCACAGGCCTACCCACAATTTCTGTGGGTAACTTTGGATCAGCCTTAAGATTGTTGACGCAATGCAGCAGCGCATTCACGCACCAGCGCCGGGCCGCGATAGATCAGGCCGCTATACAGCTGCACCAGCGAAGCGCCGGCCGCGATCTTGGCTTGCGCATCGGCGCCGCTGAAAATACCGCCGACGCCGATAATCGGCAGGGCATCTCCCAATTCGCCATGCAGCTGCCGCACCACGCTGGTGGACAAGGCCAGTACCGGCGCGCCTGACAAGCCGCCGGCTTCGTTTTCATGCTCCAGGCCGCGTACGGCGTCGCGGCTGATGGTGGTGTTGGTGGCGATGACGCCGTCGATCTTATGCCGCAGCAAGGCATCGGCGATGGTCTTGATCTGCTCGGCGTCGATATCCGGCGCAATCTTCAGGGCGATAGGCACGTAGCGCTGGTGCAGGTCTGCCAACCGCTGCTGCGCTTGCTTGAGCTGCGACAGCAGGGCGTCAAGCTCCGACGCGCCTTGCAGTTGCCGCAGGTTCTTGGTGTTGGGCGATGAAATATTCACCGTCACATAACTGGCGTAGGGATAGACCTTTTCCAGGCAATGCAGATAGTCTTCCGCCGCGCGTTCGATCGGCGTATCGGCATTCTTGCCGATGTTAAGCCCGAGTACGCCCTGGCGCTCCTGGTAAAAACGCGACGCCTGGACATTAGCGACAAAGGCATCGACGCCGCCGTTGTTGAAGCCCATGCGGTTGATGATGGCGTTGGCGGCCGGCAGGCGGAACATGCGCGGCTTCGGGTTGCCCGGCTGCGCGCGCGGCGTCACCGTGCCGACTTCAATCGAGCCGAAACCGAGCGCCGCCAGGCCGTCGATATACGCGCCATCCTTGTCCAGGCCTGCCGCCAGCCCTACCGGGTTGGGAAAGGTGATGCCCATCACTGTGCGCGGATCGGCCGGCGTTTTACCCAGCAGCGAGGTCAGCCCCAATGCGGCGGCGCGGCGCAATGTCGGCAAGGTCAGGTTGTGGGCGGCTTCCGGATCGAGTGAGAACAGGGCGGGGCGGGCAAAGGCGTACAGGAGTTTGGCGGGCACGATAGAGGCGGCGTATATAAGAGGGTACTAATTAAATTAAATAAAGGAAAATGCGCGAAAAACAGGGGATCGGCAAGCTTCGGGATCATCTGTCATTTGCGGCCGGCTATTTTAACGCACTCCATTCCCCTTGTTGTAGCGCTTCCAGCGGCTGGAAGTTGACTTTGTAAGCCATTTTCGGGCTTTCTTCTATCCAGTAGCCGAGATAGACATAGGGCATGCCGAGCTGCCGGGCCTGGCCGATCTGCCACAAGACGTTGTAGGTGCCATAGGAGGCGCCGAGCACATCCGGATCGTAAAAGGTATAGACCGATGACAAGCCGTCATTCAAGACGTCGATAATGCTGACCATGCGCAGAGTGCCGTTGGCGTCGCGGAATTCCACCAGCCGGGTGTTTACCTTGCTTTGCAGCAGAAACTGCGCGTACTGGTCGCGGCTGTCCTGGTCCATGCCGCCGCCGCTGTGGCGCGCGGTCTGGTAGCGCAGGTACAGGTCGTAATGTTCATTGACATAGGCCAGGTTGGTTACCAGCGTAGTCAGCTCGCTGTGCCGTTCCCAGGCGCGGCGCTGGCTGCGGTTCGGCTGGAACGAAGCCACCAGCGTACGCACCGGGGTGCACGCTTGGCAGCCGTCGCAATACGGCCGATAGGTGAAAATGCCGCTGCGGCGGAAGCCGTTCTTCACCAGTTCCGAATACACATCCGCATTGATCAGGTGCGATGGCGTCGCCACCTGCGAGCGCGCCTGGCGGTGTTCCAGGTAGCTGCACGGGTAAGGCGCGGTTGCGTAAAACTGCAAGGTCGAAAATGGCAGATCTTTTAAGTGCGTCATGTGCATTCCGGCTGATCTGGGTCTCTAGACATATCACTGATAATTTACACCGTAATTTCAGTTTGCATAAGGACTTGCCGCCGATTAATCAGTAGATTAATCGACAAATAAGGGCAGCGGGTGCCAACCGTGAATTTGCGGATGCGCGGTGGCTTGCTGCAGGTGCAGCAGAAACGCCTTGCGTGCAATCGGCAGCGCTCCCAGCGACGCCAGGTGGCCGGTCTCTTGCTGGCAATCGATCATGCCGACGCCATGCTTGTACAGGAAATGCACCAGGTAAGCCAGGGCGATCTTGGACGCGTCGCTGACCCGGGTAAACATCGATTCGCCGTAAAACATGCGGCCGATGCTGACGCCATAAGCGCCGCCGACCAGTTTGCCATCAAGCCACACTTCAGAAGAGTGCGCATAGCCGAGCCGGTGCAGCGCGCGGTAGCCGGCGACGATATCTTCCGAAATCCAGGTGCCGGCGCCATCGCGCCGCGGCGCTGCGCATTCGCGCATCACGCGCTCGAAGGCGAAATCGAAACGCACTTGCCAGCGGCGGTCGCCGTCCACGGCGTGCATGCTGCGGTGCACCTTGCACAAGGTTTTACGCAGGCTGGCCGAGATCGAAAAATTTTCAGTGTGCAGCACCATGCGCGGATCGGTGCTCCACCACAGGATCGGCTGGTTCTCCGAGAACCAAGGGAAGATGCCATGCCGGTATGCATCCAGCAGCCGCCGCGGCGACAAATCGCCGCCCGCCGCCAATAAACCGCAGGCGCCATCCTCCTCGGTCAGCGCGGTGCTGACATCGGGAAACGGGCTGTCCAGTTCAAGCCAGGGGATCATCGCGCTTTCGCTCTGGCCAAGTGTTATTTGGGCGCAAGGCCAGCCCGCATGGGTTTGAAAATGTCATGCGTATGCAAGCTGAAGTGGCCGCCTTCCTGTCTGATTTTCTTGACGTCGGCAAAGAACGCGCGCAGCGTGATCTCGACCGTCGGGAAAGCGATGTCGTCCCACGGGATTTCCGCCTCCGTGAACAGGGCGACTTCCAGGCTTTCGATGCCGGCGGCGTAATCGATATCCAGCAGGGTGGCGCGGTAGAACAGATGGACCTGATGCACGTGCGGCACGTTCAACAGCGAGAACAGTTCGTGCAGCTGGATGCGCGCGCCGGCTTCTTCCTCGGTTTCACGCTGCGCCGCAGCGCTGGTGGTCTCACCGTTTTCCATGAAGCCGGCCGGCAAGGTCCAAAAGCCGTATTGCGGTTCGATCGCGCGCTTGCACAGCAGCACCCGCAATTCCCCGTTCTTTTCCCACACCGGAATCGAGCCGATCACCATTTTCGGATTTTGATAATGAATGGCGCCACAGTTGCTGCAGACATAACGCATACGGTTGTCGTCCGGCGGAATTTGCAGGCTGACGGGATGCGCGCATTCGGAACAAAATTTCATAGACACCGATAAGTAGTTTGGGCGGCCGGGAAGTGCATTCCCGGCCGCGTTAAATGGGAATAATGTCTAGCATAACAGGGTAGCTGAGGAGTTTAGCATTGCCCAATCGACGCAGGCTTTCTTAATACAATTGTCAGTATTGGTTGCATTGCACTGCAATACGCTATATACTTTCATTCTTCAGACGCGGGGTGGAGCAGTCTGGCAGCTCGTCGGGCTCATAACCCGAAGGTCGTAGGTTCAAATCCTGCCCCCGCAACCACTGTTATAGACGGACCAGCTACTAGCTTTAGTAGCTGGTCCGTTTTCATTTTGGCCCAGACTTCATCGCCTTGTAGTTCAATTTGCATTTTTCCGAAGATACTGCGCAAAATAGTATGAGCCGCCGGCCTGTTGTCTTGCAGCGCGCTGGATAGGTCCATCAGCATTTCTTTGAACAGTCGGGCAACATCCGGCGCCAATGATTTTTGATGACTGGCATCAGTTTCAAGGGACCGCTGGATTGCGACGCGCTCTTTCTCCGCTTGCTTTAGGCGGGTTGCCAGGGCGGGCGAGATCCCCACGGCTGCAATCGCTTCCACCATTCGTTTTATTTCATCGCCCAACTGCGATAGCCTTTCTTGGTTAAATGAAAGCGCTTGTTTGCCGCCGGCAAGTCTTTCGGCCAGCATTTGATTGAACACGCGCTTGAATTCGGCAGCGGCGGCAGGTGACAGCAGTTCATCGCGCACTACAGATAACAGTCGCTTTTCAACCGTTTCTCGCAGAATAGAAAATCCGGGGCAAATTGACGGCCCGCGATCTTTTGCCATGTTGCACCCGTATCTAGTTGTGTTTATAGCAATTATGGCGCCGTCGCAGTGTGGGCATATCAATAATCCACCACAGAGGGCACCGACGGGGCGATAGGCCCGCTTGTGTCCGGTTTCATCGCGGCCATAATCCATTCTGGACCGGACCTTGTTCCATAGTAGATCGTCCACGATTCGTAGTTCTGGGTTTTCACCGTGCTGCCATTCGTCTTTGGGACGTTCTG
>NZ_JBDTCG010000032.1:0-41776 GCF_039923675.1 Collimonas sp. | reverse complement strand
GGTCGCGACAGGCTCAATTCAATCTTAAGCCATCGGCTATGAACGTCAACTTTGTTGCACCTCAATTGGAAATGCCCCTATTACTGGCCTTCTGGAGGTTGCCACAGTTCTACCTTATTGCCCTCAGGGTCCATGACCCAGCCAAACTTGCCGAACTCTGATTCATCAGTTTTCTCCAAAACCTCACATCCTTCAGCACGGAGTGTAATCAAGAGTCCATGAAGATCGGACACACGGTAATTGACCATGAACGACGCGGTGCTTGGAGCGAAGTTCTTGCCATCCCCGATGAGCCAAGCGGTTTTCCCCGCAACTGGATGGCCTGAACCGTCCACCCAACGGAATGCCGTGCCACCCCATGCCTGAACGTCAATGCCAAGGTGCGTTTTGTACCAAGCCCGCAACATCGCAGGATCCTTTGCCTTAAGAAAGATGCCGCCGATGCCTGTAACTCTGCTCATCGCTTTTTGTTCTATGTGGTTGTCTGAAGCGTTGCTTGAGTCCGGTGTGATGGTTTGGGCGCGAGCTAGTGTCGCCAAGATGGAAAACACCATTGCACCCGCAAATCGTGTGTAACTCATGTGAACTCCCCCCATAGAGACAATGAAACTACATGATGACGCCCAATTTTTATACGGACTCTCGCTTTCACCCACTTCCGGGTGAGGTTTCGCTCTTCACGTATTTCTTAAGCGTTGCCAAACCATCGCGATGCGGCCTGTGCAACTTCCTCCTGGTTAGAAGCAGCCTCACCGGCCCAAGCGACGATGCCGTCGGGCCGCACCAGCACGGCGCTCAGGCCAAGCCTATCCTTGGCATCACTTGCAACATACACGATCCGACCATTCCAGCGGCCTGCCAGTGCTTGAAGCGGTGTACCAGCGTCAAGGTCCAGTAAGAGGCCTTTCCCGTTTCTGAGGCGATCGCCGAGCTTCGTCCCGTCGGCCAGCTCGAAGTCGGGAGCACTGCGGCCGACCAGCGGGTGACTGCCGCCAAGATCGTAGCGGAGAGACAGGCCCCAGACACGCTCGGCGAAGTAGGTCGCGCCGTCACGTGTCTCGATGAGATCACGGATGATGGCTTCGAGCGCGCGCGAACTCCGGCTTGGTCGCATGAGTGCGACCTGGGCGCGCGACCAGTCAAGTATCTGCGATCCCACCGGATGCCGTTCGGAGAAATAGCTGTCGAGCAAACTGTCCGGCGCATCGCCACGGATAGTAGCTGCAAGCTTCCATCCGAGATTCATCGCGTCGCCAAGCCCAAGGTTCAGCCCTTGGCCGCCCAGAGGGGAATGGATGTGCGCGGCGTCGCCGGCGAGCAGTACCCTTCCGTTGCGATAAGCCGTCGCGTGATAGGTGCGATCCGTCCAGGTGGTCGCAAGCTTGAGAGCCGTTACGGTGACATCGGTGCCGGAAATATGCCGCAACACCGACTGCACATGCTCTGACGTGATCGGCTGGGTTCGGTGGAAAGCGCCTCCGTCAAAATCGACCATCGCGATGGTGCCGGGTTTTTGGTAGGTATACATGCCCGTAGGCGTGTAGTGGCGGCCCGGGACGAGCTTATCCGCATCAGCCATCTCGACTTCAACGGAATAGCCGGTGAACTCGGGTTCGGTGCCGACGAATTCAAAGCCGCCAGCCTTGCGCGCGGTGCTGCGGCCCCCATCGCATCCAACGAGCCAACGTCCACGAAAGGTCTCGCTACCGGCGCGAATGGTCACATCTTCATCCGACTGGTCGAATCCTTCCATGCCAAGGCCGCGCCTGATCTCGACCCCCATCGCGCTTGCGCGAGCGGCCAGGACGGATTCGATGTGCTCCATGTCGGTTGCCATGCTGGTGCCGGCCGGACTTTGCAGGCGATACGGCCACTTCGAGGTGTCGACATTGTCATGGTAGAACTGGATGCCGGCGAAATGGCCGCCCGGCCGGCGCGGCTGTTGCATCCAATGCGGAGTCGAAGCGCTGCTGTGGCCGGATTGATTTGTCGTGCGTTGCGGCGCCGCGATATCGTCCAGCAACCCGCGACGGTAGAAGGCTTCGATGGTGGGAAAAGAAAGGCCGCGCATCCCGAACGGGAGCCGCTTCAAGGGCGAATGTGGATCTTCGGCTTGCTCCAGCACCAACACCGAGAGATCAGCGAGGCGCAGCTCACAGGCGAGAAACAAGCCAACGGGGCCTGCACCGGCAATGACAACGTCATAAATAAACAAATCGCGCATGAATTACTCCTTTGTGGTCGTTCGACCGGAGCGGTTCGTCGTTTTGAGAACCACACGGACGAACAAGAGACGCTTGGACAGCGTCCGATGTTCGTCGAGGGGACTCATGCACGAGGCAGGGACAGAGCTTCCGTTTCCGGAAGGACTTGGGCTTACCAAACCAAGTCGGCCTTTTCCGACATGCGTAATATAGCGTCTGGGAGATCAGCCTGCAACAGAATTACCTGCTAAAAATCCGTTTTCCCAAAACGCGCAACGCCCTTGTTCATGCCCGGCGGATCAAGCGGAGCAAGATCGAGTTCGATCGGCTCTCCTATCCATTGCGCCAGGCTGGTGTGGTCGGCGACATCGTCATCGGTGAGTGGATGCACCAGCGCCGTCAACCCCGACGACTCAAGAACGGGAACAATGACGTCAAGCTTTTCTTTCATAAAATGAATTTCGAACTGCGGAATCGGATGCGGCCCAACGCTGTGATCGCGCAACTGGCCGACAAACAGAATCGGCGCAACGCCTGCCGTTTCTTTTAATTCGCCAAGGCGAAGATGCAAGGCTTCGGCGACAGCGCGCTGTGCGAGCGTGTAGTAGATATGTGCATGGTAAGGAGCGGCTTTATCGTTCATGTTGTTCGCGCTTTTCAGGTTGTGGGCGGATGGCGGCAGCAGTCTTTGGCTGGCAGCCTATTTTACCGATAGCGGCAGCGATGCGGTTGAAACCGCGGCTTCAGCGGCGTCCGGAACATCCGGGCGGGGCAAAGCTTCCTTCGCCCTCCCCGCTCCACTCTCAGCCCGGGCCTCAAAACCGGATGACGGTTTTACCTGCGCCATGCCCGGTTTTATTCTGCTCGATTGCCGCTGCCGCCTGGGCCACCGGTACCACGTCTGCCATCAGGACCTGCAGTTTTCCTTGCGCCACTTGCGCGGCAAACCCGGCCAGCTGGCGGGCATCCGGACGCATCGCGAACCAGGTGCCTTGCTTCCCGACAGGGACGGTTGCGACGATTTCCGGCGCCGCCGTGCTGACGATGCGGCCTTTGGCGGACAACACATCCCACGAATGCTGCAAGGTGGCGCCGCCAACCAGATCAAGCACCAGGTCGATATCGGCGGCACGTTCCCGGAAAGAACTCTCTTGATAGTCGATCACTTCGTCGGCGCCGAGACTGCGCAACAGATCCGCATTGACACCGCGCGCCGTCGCCACTACGCGGGCCCCGGCCTGGCGGGCGAACTGCACGGCAAAGCTGCCGACTGCGCCTGCTGCTCCATGGATTAGCACGGTCTCGCCTTTTTGCAGGTTGCCCGTCTCGAACAGCGACTGCCAGGCGGTCAGCGCAGCCACCGGCATTGCCGCCGCCCGGACGTCGTCCAGCCCGGCCGGGACAGGCGCGATTTTGTCCGCCGCCACCACTACATAATCGGCATAGGCACCTAAACCGCCGAGCGCCGCCATGACCCGCTCGCCAACTGCGAATCCGTTCACGCCGGGTCCTGTCTCAACGATTTCACCGGCGAGCTCCAGTCCCAGCGTTGCAGGCAGCGGCAGCGGAAAGGCATCGCGCACCAGACCGTCGCGTATTTTCCAATCCAGGCCGTTGATGCCGGCGGCGCGCACCCGCACCACTACCTCACCCTCGCCAGCCACCGGGATCGCCAGTGTATCGAGCTGCAAAGCTTCCACGCCGCCATAAGCGTGAATCCGCAGGGCGCGTGTCATCGCAGGTTCCTCGTGCACCGGGTAGTCGATATAACCAGCCGCGCCGGGGGCATAGAACAGCGCAGGATTCGGCTGGTTCAATGCGGTGCCAGAGACGAAGCGCTGCGGCAGATCAGGGTTGGCGAGGAAGGCGCTGCCGAATACGGCGGCGTCGGCCTGGCCGCTGGCGATGCGTTGTTCCGCCTTTTCCTTGGACAGGCCGCCGCCCAGCAGGTAGACGCCTTTGAATAAAGGACGCAGCAGGCTGTGGTAATCGTAGGCGGCTTTGGAGGTAGCCACGTGCAGGTAGGCCAGCTTCATGCCCGACAATTGTTCAACCAGATAGCTGTAGGTTTGCACCGGTTGCTCGTCCTTCAGGTCGTTGAAACCCATCTCCGGGCAAATCTTGATGCCGACGCGGTCGCTGCCGATGGCGGCGCTCATCGCCTCCAGCGTTTCCAGAATGAAGGTCGCGCGTTTGGCGAGCGAGCCGCCGAAACGGTCGCTGCGATGATTGGTGCCGGAGGACAGGAACTGTTCAGGCAGGTAGCCGGATGCGGCATGCAGTTCGACGCCGTCGAATCCCGCCTCGATCGCCAGCCGCGCCGCATTGGCGTATTCCTCGATGACGGCTGCGACTTCTTCGGTGCCTAGCGTGCGCGGCTCGACGAAATCCATCAGTCCGGTCGCGGTGAACGACTGGCCCGCAGGCTTGATCGCCGATGGCGCCACCGGCAATGCGCCGCCCGGCAGCATCGATGGATGCGAGATGCGGCCGCTGTGCATCAGCTGCAAGAAAATCAAGCCACCGGCGGCATGCACCTCATCGACGATTTTCTTCCAGGCAGCGCCCTGCTCGGCGCTGCCGATACCGGGGGTGCGCACATAGCCTTTGCCCATCGGCGACGGGAAGACGCCTTCGGTAATGATCAGCCCGGCGCCGGCGCGCTGGCCGTAATAGGTGACGGCGAGTGGCGACGGCACGCCGCTGGCATCATCGGCGCGGGAACGTGTCATTGGCGCCATGACGAGGCGATTGCGCAGGGTGTTGCGGCCGATCCGGAGACTTGAAAATAAGGTAGACATGGTGTGCTCTCATAAAAGGTTGGTGACGGCTTCATCATCGACCGTTTCTTCAATGAGATAAATAGCTTAAAATGAATTAACTGATCCACTGATGGAGCAATCACATGGAATTACTTGCCAACATGGAATTGTTTGTGGCGGTGGCCAAGGCCAAGGGCTTTCGACGAGCCGCAGAGATACTGGAGATGCCGAATTCGACGCTATCGCGCCGCATCGCCGACCTCGAGCGGCTGGTCGGCGTGCGCCTGTTTCACCGCACCACGCGCAAAGTCGAACTCACCGAGGCGGGGCAAGCGTATTTCAGGCGCTGCGAGGGCATCGTCGCCGAAGCGCATATCGCCCACGAAGCCTTGCTGGAACGGGCCGAGCAGCCTAGCGGCGTGTTGCGCGTCTCGATGCCGGTCGATCTTGCGATTTACTATCTGGCGCCGGCGCTCAAGGAGTTCGGCGAGCGCTATCCACTGATCGATTTTGAACTCGACCTGACGCCACGCCGCATCGACCTGGTCGCCGATGGCTTTGATTGCGCCATCCGGATGGGCGAGCCGGTATCGATGCCGGCCTCGCTGATCGCCAAACCGATCGGCCTGCTGCCGCGCCACCTGTGCGCCTCGGCCACCTATCTCGCCGGCGCGCCGCCGCTGCGCCATCCGCGCGACCTTGCCGAACACCAGTGCCTGCTGATCCAGGCCCCGCTGCGGCAGCAAGCCCAGTGGACCTTGATCTCGGAAACAGAGACGATCACCGTCGCGGCCAAGGGACGCTACGCGATGAACAATGTGGGACTGTCGAGAATGATGGCCATTCTGGGCATGGGCGTAGCGGTCTCTGCCGGGCGCGAGACGCCGGAAGATATCGCCGCCGGTCTGCAGTGCGTGCTGCCCGGTTGGCGCTTCGCGCCGATTCCCGTATACGCCGTCATCGAGTCGCGGCTGATACCGTCACGCGTGCGGCTGTTTATCAATCACATCAACGAAAGCCTGGCGGCGCATGCCTAGGATGGATCGACGCCAGGTTCACTCCCTCCGAGCTACCAGACAAACGGGACAAAGCGGTAGCGTACTTTCAGCTTGTATTCAACATAGCCGTCCAGTTCATTGACCAGCATCTTTTCCTCTCCAAGCGTACGCAGCGCGAGCAGGAAAACAAGAACCGGACTCGTGGCCAGCCCCCAGAAAGAGCCCAGCAAAAGCGGCGTTCCGATAAATAACAAAGTCGCCCCCAGGTACATCGGGTGCCGGACGAATCCGTAGACGCCGGTCGAGATGACTTTTTGCTTGCGCTCGCTCTGCACCCGTATCAGCCCGGACGCAAACGTGTTGTCGGAGAAAGTGCGGAATATGAAAAACAAAGCGCCCGCCAAGAGCAATGCGCCAAGCACTTCGAGGGATGCCGGAAAGCCTGCCGTCCACATGTACCGCTTGGCATCCAGAGGAATGAGGATACTCCACGCGGCATATAGCAAGCCGAACATGTACACCAGATAGGTGGCGTCTTTCTTCTGGCCGGCATTGTTCATGGGTTTTAACCGCTCCCTCAGAAGATCCTGATCTTTGACATAAAGATAAATGGTCGCGCTCCAGCACAAGACGATGAACCATACGCCCCAGATCCAACCCTGGATCCAAAGCCAGTCGCCCGCGATAAACAGCATCACCGCCGGGATCACGAAAGGAAAACCAAGCGACCAGAGCATTTGCAAGGCGGTTATTTTTTTGGGATCAGTTGTCATGATGAGTGCCGCCACGGACGGAATATTTTGCTTGATCACCTCAATATACTCTGGAAAATCGTCACTTATGTGCCGCCAGCTATCCCCCTATAGCACCTCGACGCCGGCGGCCGCCACCTGGCCGTCTTGCGTCGATTGCATGCCGGAGACGCCGATGGCGCCGATCACCTTACCGTCCTGCAGCAGCGGCAAACCACCTTCCAGCGGACACGCCCCGGCAGTCGCCAGCAGCCGCAAGCCGAGACCGCCGGCCATCAGCGCCTCCTCGAAAACCTTGGTCGGACGCTTGAACCTGACCGCGCTCTCGGCCTTGGCCTGGGCCACCTGGATGCTGCCGGTCTGCGCCTGATCCATCTTGTGCAGCAACACCAGGTTGGCGCCGCTGTCCATCACCGCGATTACCATCGGCCAGCCTTTAGCAAGCGCCGCGGCTTCTGCCGCAGTTGCCACGCGTCTTGCGCTGTCCAGGGAAATAGGAGGGCCGTAAGGAAGAACTGCTGGAATAGGGTTCATGCCTGACTCGCTCGAGAAGTGATGGTGTGGCAGACGATAAGGCCATGTAAAATGTGCGTCAATTGCCTATAAATCGACATTCACTGTGCAAAAATCAACAGATAGCCAAAGCCCGGCCATGCCGCAAGCGCTAGCCTGGGACGATATCCGCTTCTACCTGGCTGTGGCGCGCGAAGGCAGCCTGTCTGGCGCCGCCCGCTTGCTGGACGTCGAGCATTCGACCGTGGCCCGCCGCGTCGCCGCGCTGGAGGGACGCATCGGCGTGCGCCTGTTCGACCGCTTGCCGCGTAGCTGGGCGCTGACCGCCGAGGGTGAAGCCTTGCTGATTGCCGCCAAGCGCATCGAGAATGAAGCGTTGGCCTTCAGCCGCGGCGCAGCGGCGACATCGACGGAGCATGGCACGGTGCGCGTGTCTGCACCACCGGCATTCGCCAGTCATTTCCTGATGCCGCACCTGGCAGCATGCAGCACGCGCTGGCCCGGCATCACGCTCGATCTGGTGAGCGAAGTACGCACCGCCAACCTGCATCGGCGCGAGGCTGATTTGTCGCTGCGCTTCATGCGTCCAACCGAACCGGGGCTGGCCGCACGCAAATTGGGCGAACTGAATTTCCGCCTGTACGCCGCACCTGCCTGGCTGGATATACCGGAGGCCGACTGGCGCTTCCTTGGTTATGGCGAACCGCTGGATCAGGTGCCTCACCAGCAGTGGCTGAGCGGCTTTGCCGGCGCGCGGCCGTTTGTCCTGCGCAGCAATGATCTCAATGCTTTGCGCCAGGCTTGTGGCGCAGGTCTGGGGTTGGCGATGTTGCCGGCGTTCCTGGCGCACGGCGACAATACGCTGGTCGAGATCCCCGCTACCGGTTTGCCGCTGGCGCGCGAGATATGGAGCGTGGTCCATCCCGATGTCCGTCATTCGCCACGCGTTCGTTTAATCGCCGGCCTAGTGGCCGAACTGATCCATCTCCATGCGGCGGCCCTAACCTAAAGCTGTGTGTTCCCAAGTAATGATAGGCCTGCTTCAGTCGGCCGACGCTTCCTTCAAGACGCGATAATTCGCCTGCCGCGTAAGCTGCCAAACGCATGCCGGACAGCGAAATCCGAGCCGGAAATTTGCGCGACACACGAAGAAAAGCCGATTTGAATATGCAAAATCGTGCGGCGCTGCGCGCCAGGCCCCGTTTTCTCTATGAAAGAGCGGATAAACCAATGCAAGCGGGCAGGCCTATCCGGGAAACGCCGGATTTAAGCAAGTCTTAAGCAAAGCCAAGTAGAATTACTCGAATTGAACGCTTGTCACCCATGCCAGTCGAATTGCATAGGACAGGCGCCAAGTCTGCGGACAGCCGTTTTTGCGCTCGAAGGCAAAAACAGCGCTGTTTTCGCTCCAATCTGCACGAACATCGAACTGAAGGTTATATGCGCCTAAAAAATAGTCTGCTTTGTATCTTGTTGGCAATGTCCACCGCAGCCCATGCGCTGGATTCAGGACCGCCGCCGGCCCTGGCGCCGTTGCAACAGCAAGCGCAGGCAGCCCACCTGAGCGCACAGTTCCTGACTCGCTTCCACTACAAGCCGGTGAAGCTGGATGACGTACTGGCGGGGAAAGTCGTCAATCGCTATATCAAGTCGCTGGATCCGGAAAAATTCTTTTTCATACAGGCCGACATCGACCAGTTCTCTGCGCAAAGCAGCAAGCTGGACGACGCCATCTATAAAGAAGACCTGAGCCTCCCTTTCGATATTTTCAACCTGTATGAGCAGCGCATCGTCGAACGCCTGACCTATGCGCGCGAACTGCTCAAGCAGGGCTTCGACTTCAGCCAGAAGGAAGACTTCGCCTATGTGCGCGACAAAGAGCCTTGGCCGAAAACCGAAGCAGAGAGCCGCGACCTGTGGCGCAAGCGCGTCAAGAACGACTGGCTGCGTCTGAAACTGGCCGGCAAGAAGGACCCGGCGATCCGCGATACGCTCGGCAAGCGCTACGAGAATTCGCTGACGCGTGCCTACAAGTACAAAAGCGATGACGTATTCCAGATCTTCATGAACGCCTATGCGACGTCGATCGAACCGCATACCGACTACCTGGGAACCACCGCCGCCGCCGATTTCGATATCTCCATGAAGCTGTCGCTGGTCGGCATCGGCGCTGTGCTGCAGGAACGGGATGAATACACCACCATCCGCGAACTGGTGGCAGGCGGGCCTGCGCAACTGTCCGGAAAAATAGCCGTTGGCGACCGCATCGTCGGCGTGGCGCAAGGCGACAAGAGCCCCCTGACGGAAGTGGTCGGCATGCGCATCGACGACGTCGTCAAGCTGATCCGCGGCGCCAAGGATTCGGTGGTGCGGCTGGACATCTTGCCGGCCGATGCCGGTCCGGATGGCAAGCATAAGCTGATCAGCCTGGTGCGCAACAAGATCAGTCTGGAACAGCAGGCCGCCAAGAAAACCATCATCACCACCAAGAACGGCGACGTCACGCGCAAGGTCGGCGTGATCACCCTACCCGCTTTCTATGAAGATTTCGATGCCCGCGGCAAGGGCGACAAGAACTACCGCAGCGCCAGCCGCGATGTGGCGGCCTTGCTGAACGAGCTGAAGAAGGAAAAAGTCGACAGTGTGCTGGTCGATCTGCGCAACAACGGCGGCGGCTCGCTGACTGAAGCGGTCGACCTGACCGGCCTGTTTGTCGGCAAGGGCCCGATCGTCCAGCAACGCAACGCCCGCGGCGACGTCGCCGTTGAAGGCGACGACCGCACTGCGCCGGTCTGGAGCGGCCCGCTGGGGGTCCTGATCAATCGCGGTTCGGCATCGGCATCGGAGATTTTTGCGGCGGCGATCCAGGATTATGGCCGCGGCGTGATCATCGGCGAAGGCAGTTTCGGCAAAGGCACCGTACAAACCATGGTCAACCTGGACCAGCTGGCGCACAACGACAAGCCGAAGTTCGGCGAATTGAAGATGACCATCGCCCAGTTCTTCCGCATCAACGGCGGCACCACGCAGCTGCGCGGTGTGACGCCGGATGTCGCTTTGCCAGGCTTCTCGGATACCGAGAATTTCGGCGAGTCCAGCTACGACAACGCACTGCCGTGGTCGCAAGTCAAGCCGGCCGAATACGTGCAGCGCGGCGATGTGAAAGACATGGTTCCGGTGCTCCAGAGCAGGCATGAAGCGCGGGTGGAAAAAGACAAGGATTTCCAACGTTTCGTGGAAGATGTCACCGAGCTCAACACGCAGCGCAAGAAACGCTCTATCTCGCTCAATGAAGCCGATCGGCGGATTGAGATGGCGCAGCAGGAAGCCCGTCTGAAGGCGCGCAAGGCCAGCGACACCAAGGATCCGCTCGATGCCGATGCCGATGTCCAGGACGACGGCCTGCAAGCGAATGAACGCAGCCTCAGCGCCGACCTGGCAGCGGAAAAGAAGCTGAAGAGCGCAAAGGACGTGCTGCTGAATGAAGCTGCAAACATTCTTGGCGACGAGTCGGAGCTGATGAAGAGCAACCCCAAGTTCGCGGCGCAGCTGCCGGCCGCGACAGAGAAATAAGCTAGGAAATAGTTGGAGTAGCAATCAATAAAATGACAACGGGCCGCGCAGGCCCGTTGTCATTTCCACCGCAGCTTCCCAATAGAAGAAGTTAACTTCTTCTGCTGAAATCACCTGCATCCGAAGCCTCGAAAGACACAGTCCTTCTCTGGATCGCATTCAATATCGCCAAGCCATATACAGCGGCCTCAAGCCGCAGATCCCTGGCGCGCGCTATCTCCTGGTACAAGTTTTCAATCTCGGCAATGGCGCGCTGATTGCGCGGTTCGCTGTCGAAGACGGACTGGCCTTGCTGTAGCAGCCGGTTATCCTCAAGCCATTCATGCACCACGGTTTCGGCCAAAGCGGCCGTCAAGACATTCCGGGAGAAGGCACGGGCCTGCTCATTGCCACTGGCGGCGGCGTCGCCGAAAGCGCTGATCGACCGCAGCTCGACGACCAGCACCCGCAATGCCGGATTGAACAGGCGCAGGGCTTCGATACGCTGGACCAGGTGTTCGCGCCGTTTGGCGTCGCCGCTGTGCAAGCCGACGGGAATCAGCAGCACATCGGTCGCGACCAGCGCCGAATCGGCATTCCAGGAATCGCTGCCATCGGTATCGACAATGATGTCCTGGAAGTGGCTGCGATAATAAGAGGCCGGGTTTTCCAGTTCCGGCGTCAAGCCTTCCATGCCGCGCACAGCCAGCTTGATCCTGGCGTCGGCGGCGTCGCGCCGTTCACCCCAGTGCCGGGAATACTTCAGGGATGTGGCGTCGACCAGCATCACCTTGCGATGCTGCAGCGCGCAGAATGTCGCCAGGTTGGCGGCCAGGATCGAGCGCTTGGTGCTGTCGTCTTCGCTGAAAATCGTGATGATCATACGTCCTCCTCCTATACGTGAATTGGCGTCAATGATGCAGCGCGTGATTGCGAGCGCCATGCGGCATGCCCATCGACCCGGCATAGATATCTCTGACGAAACCAGTGTAGATGGCGGCGTATAAAGATGTCGTAAAAATTGATGCCGGACGTATAAACGGCGGCTAAAAATCGGCCGACACCAAGTTCTACCGGCTCAACCTGTAGCGCCTCAAGCCAGCCGCTCCACCAGGAAATCGACAAAGGTGCGCAACTTGGCGGTCGGCCGCGAATCGCGGGTACGGACCAGGTGGACCGGCCGCCCCGGCAAACTCCAGTCCGGCAAAAGCCGCGCCAGCTGCCCCGATGCAATGGCGGCATCCAGCAGCACATCCGCCTGCACCACCACGCCGATGCCGCTCAACGCCGCAGTCAGCAAAGCCTGGCCGTTATTACTGATGAAAGATCCTCGCACCGGTACTTGCACTACCTCCTCGCCTTGCGTGAAGCGCCAGGCATGCTCTTTACCCCATGACATGAAGCCGAGACAATTGTGCTTTTCCAGCTCGGCCGGGTGTTGCGGCTTGCCGTGACGCTGCAGGTAGGCCGGGCTGGCTACCGCATACATGCGCGATGAGCGCAGCGGCCGGGCGATCAGGTTGGCGCCGTCCACCACGCCAGAACGCAGCGCCACTTCAAAACCCTCTTCCACCATATCCACCACACGGTCGTTCAGGACCAGTTCCACCTGTACTTCCGGATACAAGGCCATGTACTCGCCGATCAAAGGCACCAGCCGGTGCGCGCCGTAGGTGACCGGCGACGTCATGCGCAGCTTGCCGCGCGGGACGGCGCGCAAGGCTTCGGCGACGTAGTCGGCGGCCTGGACGCTGTTCAGCACGTCGCGGCAGCGTTCGACATAGACGCTGCCGATTTCGGTCAAGCTGTGGCGGCGCGTGGTGCGGTCCAGCAGGCGCGCGCCGAGATGCGTTTCCAGGGCCCGCACATGGTTGGCGACCATGGTGGTCGACAGCGAAAACTCTTCCGCCACCGCGGCGAAACTGCCTTTTTCCACCACACGAACGAATACAGCCATGCTGGTTAATCGGTCCATTCGGAAGCCTGAGTGTCGAGTGATTAAAGTATTGTCCAGTTTATCAAATTACATGCGGGAGTGAGAATGGTCTCGTCTAGCCACGATATAGAGAAAAGAATGAAGCCAAATAGCCTTTTGCGCGGCGCCGTATTATCCGCCACTTTATTGACCGCCTTGTTTTGCAGCCAACAGCCAGCCTTGGCCGCAGACGCCACAGCTGCATTGCCGACACTGACCTTGCCGGCAGACTGGTATCCAGAAAGCCTGGCTACCGGACCGGACGGCTCGTTTTATGTTGGTAGCTGGCGTCAGGGCGCGGTAGCCCGCGTGCGGCCGGATGGAAGCGCGCCGGAGATACTGGTCAAACCCGGTTCCAACGGCCTGGCGAACGGCCAGGGCGTGCTGGTCGACGCCGCGCATAAACTGCTGTGGATCTGTTCCGGCAACTGGGGCTACACCAGCGTACCCTCCACGCCCAGCGCCCTGAAAAGCTATGACCTCGCCAGCGGCGCACCGCGCGCCAGCTACCCGATGCCGGACAAAGGTTATTGCAACGACCTGGTGCAGGATAGCCAAGGCACGCTGTATGTCACCGATTCTTTCCATCCGCGCGTCTTGCGCCTGTTGCCCGGCGCAGCGGCGTTGAACATCTGGAAGGAAGCCCCGAGCATGGGAGCAGGAAACGACGGCCTCTTCCTGAATGGCATCGCACTCGACGGCGACCACAAGCTGTATGTAAGCCTGGTCACTGCCGTGCCGTATGTACTGCGGGTCGATATCAATGAAAACGGCACGGCCGGTGCTGTCACCCGCATCGATGTGCCGCGGCTGTTGAAGAATGCCGACGCCATCCGTATCTATGCGCCGGACCGCATGGCGATCTTCGAAAGTAATGCCTTCGGCAAGACCGGCCCTTACGGCGGCCAGGTCAGCATCGCCAGGATAAACGGCAATAGCGCAACGCTGGAAACCATCGTCAACGGCCTTAACGATCCGTCATCCGGGGTGATCGTGGGTAACCGGGTGTACTTCATCGAATCTAAATATTCGCTGCTGTTCCCGCACAAGGAGCATCCGGAAGACGTACCGCTGAACGTACCGTTCGACCTGCAATCGCGTGAGTTGCCGAAATAATCCGGCAGCCAGGGCGCAAGCGGTATTTATCTCTTTTTCCGAGACAGGTTCTTCCGGGATCTCTCCAGACTGCCCTCATAATCCGCCACCTGCTCTTTCAGCCATGCCAGCAGGAGCAGCAGCTTTGGCGACTGATGCGTCCGCACCGGCCAGACCAGGAAATAGCGGGACGGGTGCGCGGGTTCAATCTCTGTGAGCCTGACCAGTTGCCGGCTTTCGATCATGGCATGGGCAATCGAACGCCGGGTAAGCGCGATGCGATAACCCAGCCTGGCGGCTTCCAGCATCATGCTGGAATCGGTAAACTCCAGCGCTGCGCGCGGACGGATGTGTTCGCAGCCGGCCGCTGACAGCCAGACCGGCCAGCTCTCGCTTGCATGCAACAAGGGTAGTTGCATCACGTCTTCAGGTTTTAGCGGAAGGTCGCCGCCGTTGAATGTCGGTGCGGCGACCACCAGCAGCGTGTCGTCCATCAGCGGTTCGCTATGGACATCAGGCCACTGGCCGTGGCCGAAGCGGATTGCACAATCAAGCAAGTCATGTTCAAAATCGGCGAGCGTCATCGTCGCCGACAGGCTTACCCGCAAGTCCGGATAGGTCTCGATGAAATTCTGCAGGCGCGGCAACAGCCAGTACATGCCATAGGATGGCAATACTGAAATCGTGAGTTGGCGGTCTCTCGGTTTGTGCTGGATTTTTTCCGTGGCGCCGGCGATTTCACCCAAGGCCTGCCTGACCTGATAGGCATAGATGCGCCCTTCTTCGGTCAGCGTCAGCGAGCGTCCCTCGCGCGTCACCAGCGGCGCGCCGATGTAATCCTCAAGCGCTTTCACCTGATGGCTGACAGCACTGTGCGTGACATGCAACTCCTCCGCCGCATCGACGATTTTCCCTAGTCTTGCCAGCGCTTCAAAGGCGCGCAATGCCGGTAGTGGTGGCAGTTTCACCGTGAATTTCTTTCGCAAAAAATGTGAAAAAGATGCGCTATACATTCACCGGAGCGAATTTCATAATGCATCGTCTGCCTGAAAACCCCAGGTCCGGGCGCTTCGTTCACTATTTGGAAATGAGAATACCCAATGATACTCAATGAAATTCAAAGCATGCTGAAAGATTATTTTGACGTGCTACAAACCCAGGACCTGGATAAATTCGATCAGGTATTCCATCCCGGCAGCGTGCTGTACTCGGCGCAGGACGGCGCCGTGACCGTCCGTCCTTTCAAGGAATACCGCAGCATAGTGCAAGGGCGCGAAGCACCGCAAGCGGGCGGCTTTCCGCGTCTGGATGAAATACTGATGGTGGATATCATGTCGCCGGAAATGGCGATGGTCAAAGTACGCTTGCGGCTATTTGACAACATCATGGCCGACTATCTCAACCTGCTCAAAGTCGACGGCAGATGGACCATTGTCGCCAAGCTGTTTCACCGCATAGGAGCCGCATAAGCACCCGCAGCATGATTACACGGCGCGGCAAGCCACCTGGCATGCCGCGCACGTGATTATGACAATGCCGCCTTGACCGCGTCGGCGCTGCGCAATCCCAGCGCCACCGCGGTCAGCGTCGAATTCACCGTGGCCGAGGTGGGCATGATGCCGGTGCCGGCGATGAACAGGTTATCGTGGTCGTGGCTGCGGCCATGGCTGTCCACCACCGAATCCGACGGATTGTCGCCCATGCTGAGGGTGCCGGTGATGTGCTGGTTGTTGCTGTACTTGCCTTCTTCGCTGTAACGCAGATTGGTGCCGCCCATCAGCTTGGCGATCTTGCCGTATTCGATGCTGGCCAGGGCCATGCCGCGATGGATATAGTCGTCCATCTCATAGTGGACTTGCGGCGTGGGAATACCTAACGCGTCCTTGCGCGAACTCAACACCACACGGTTCTGCGGCAGCGGCAACTGCTCCATCACGTTTTTCAGGCTGACCTGGCGCGCTGCCCGATGCCGCAGTTGCTGTTCCAGTTCTGCGCCATACACGCCTTTGGCGATCAGGTCCTGCGTCACCGCCAGCACCTGCGAAGCATCGCTGATATCGATGCGGAACGCCGCATGCTCGCTGCGGAAGGCGCCATCGCGCAAGTGGTTGATGGAAGCCGGGCTCATCGGTCCGCGTCCCGGCCAGTTGGCTTCGTCGGTTTCAAAGGTCAGCTTGTTGCTCGGGTGGTCCATCAAATGCCGGCCTACGGTGCCGGAGCTGTTGGCCAGTCCCTGCGGATATTTATCGCTGGCGGACAGCAGCAACAGTTTCGGGCTCTCGATGCCATTGGCCGCAAGCACGAACACCGTGCCGCTGACGCGCGTGGATTTCTTGTCCGGATCGTAGTAATGCACTGCGGCGATGCGTCCTTTGTCGTCGTGCTCGATGCGATACACGACGGCGTTGGCGATCAGCTTGGCGCCGTCGGCTTCCGCCGCATCGACAGCATTGCCACCATGATACTGGGCGCCGATGGGGCAGATCGGCATGCAGTTATTGTTACCCATGCAGGGCGGCCGGCCGTCGTAGACCTGGCTGTTGCGCGCCACTGTGTTTTCGATCACGTCGTAGCCGGCCGGCGCCAAGCGCTCGCGGAAACGGCGCTGGGCCCAGGACTCTTGCACCGGCGGCATCGGAAACGGCGCGCTGCGCGGCGAACCGTTCTTGAGCGAACCGGAAACGCCGAGCTTGGTTTCCGCCTCCAGGTAGAACGGCTCCAGTTCGTCATACGAGAGCGGCCAGTCGCGGCCGACGCCGTATAGCGTTTTCATGCGGAAATCGTTGGGCAGCAGGCGCCAGGCTTGCGCCGCCCAATGCCAGGTGGTGCCGCCTACCATGCGGATATATTCAGCCGGATAAGGATAAGGGCCGGCCTGCACCAGATAGCCATTGTCGTTCGGTTTGTACAAGGGATGCGGCGCCCATGGCGAAAACGGATAGGGCGACATGAAGTCGTCCTTGCGCGGCGAGTTGCGGAAGTTGGCGACGATGGTGGCGCGGTCGGATCTCGGTCCGGCTTCCAGTATCAGCACCGAGACGCCTTGCTTGGCCAGTTTCTGCGCAATCAATCCACCGACAATGCCGGAACCGATGACCACGACGTCGGCTGATAACTTGTCACTCATGATTTCTTCCCTGCTGTTTGAACCGGTTGCGCTCCCCATGAACCATAGACGCCGTAAGCATAGCTTGGCGGCCGCAGCTGATCGCTGACAGCGAGGTTCATCAAAGCCTCTTCATAATCGATGCATTTTGCCTGCGCGCCACTGCCGACCACGCCAACATACCAGCCCTGCAGGATGTTGCGCGGCAGAGCGGCGAAAACGGCTTGCTCGCTATCCAGCGCCGCTTGCAGGCTGGACGCATTCAATTTGCGTTCGGCGATGAACTTCTGCAAAGCCAGCATTTGTCCGGAAAACGCCGGATCGCCGGCTGCCAGCGCTTGATATACGCGCTCAGCCTGCGCCGGCGGCAATTTGGCATATCCGGTGAGGATCAGGGACACCTTCAGAAATGCCTCCTTGGCCGGCGTTTTGGCAGCCGCCGCTTGCGCCAGCAAAGGCGCCCCCAGCATCCAGGTGCACAAGGCGGCAGCGCTGCCGCCCATGAAAAAGCGCCGCTGCATGCGCACAGGCGGCTGGCTGCGGGTGATCTTGTCTAGCGGGGTCATCATTTTTGCGTCTCCCTTGTCACAGGTGTTTTTATTGAAGATCGATGATCTCGACCCAGTTCGGGTTCTTGCCCATTTCGTATTGATGCAGCAAGCGCAGTTCGCCGCTTTTCTGGTCGATCGCGTAGCTGCTCATGTGATTGGATTTTTGTCCGGCCGCCAGCAGATAGCGTCCGCTGGGATCGATGTTGAAACCGCGCGGCTGGGTCTCGGTCGGAAAGCTGCCGACCAGGGTCAGCGCGCCGCTGTCAGTATCTACCGCAAAGCCGCTGAGCGTACTGGAAGTGCGTTCCGAGGCATACAGGAAACGGCCGTCCGGCGTCAGGTGCAGATCTGCCGGCGCCAGGGCATCGCCCTTGAAACCCTTCGGCAACAGCGAAACGGTAGACAACAGTTTCATGGTGCCGGCAACGGCATCGTAAGCATAGGTATTCAACGTCCCATCCAGTTCGTTGGTGCCGTAGACGAAGCGCGCGCGGCGGTCGAACACAAAATGACGCGGCCCGGCACCGCTCTTGGTCTCGACATACGGCGGATCGTTGGGCGTCACCTGGCCGCTGCTTGCATCGAACTTGTATTGCAGGATGATGTCGCCGCCAAGATTGCTGGCGAACAGATGGGTATTTGCCGGATCGGTGGCTATCGCGTGGGCTTTTTCGCGGGTAGCGATCACTGTCTGCGCCGGCGCTTCAACCTCACCATCCTTACCGATACGGTTGATGGAAATCCTGTTGCCGGTGTAGGAGGCAGCCAGCAGAAATTTCCCTGTCTTGTCGGTCGCCAGGTTGGCCATGTTGTCGGCCAGCGGCACGGTAGACAACAAGTCTAGTTTTCCGCTTGTCTGATTGATGGCGAAGCTGCTGACCGAATAGGGAACCGAGCGCAAGGAAGCATACAAGACATGGCGGTCCGGGCTGACTGCCAGCGGCATCACGGTGCCGCCGGTTGGCACCTGTTCCACCATCGTCGCACTGCCGTCCGGCTTCAGCTCCATGACATAGATGTCGCGGCTGTCGGCGTTCGACACGTACACCATGGTTTTTGCCAAACTTGCCGACGCCAGCAGCAGGGAACCTGCCAGGAAAACATATTGTGCTTTTTTCATCTGCATGCCGTCTCCTCTTGTTTTTATTAAAGCCCAGCCAAATCCGTTGCTTCCATTCGCGTCAGGTAATCGGCGCAGGATTGAACAGCGTCAACGCGTTATGCAATTTGTGGTGTTCCGCCCAGGTCTGCTTGCGGCCGCTGGCGACGTCCAGCATCAGGTTGAACAATTCCCAGCCGACGTCTTCGATGCTGGCTTCGCCGCTGGCGATGCGGCCGGCGTTGACATCCATCAGGTCATGCCAGCGGCGCGCCAGGTCGTTGCGTGTCGCCACTTTGATCACCGGCACCGCTGCCAGGCCGTAGGGCGTGCCGCGACCGGTAGTGAAGATGTGCAGGTTCATGCCGGCGGCCAATTGCAAGGTGCCGCAGACGAAATCGCTGGCCGGGGTGGCGGCGTATATCAGACCCTTTTGCCTGACCTTGTCGCCCGGAGAGAGCACGCCTGAAATCACGCTGCTGCCAGACTTGACGATCGAACCCATGGCTTTTTCCACGATATTCGCCAGCCCGCCCTTTTTATTACCAGGCGTGGTGTTGGCGCTGCGATCGACGCCGCCGCGTGTCAGGTAGTCGTCGTACCAGGCCATTTCGCGGATCATGGCGGCGGCCACTTCCGGATTGGCAGCGCGCGCAGTGAGCTGGTCGATGCCGTCGCGTACTTCCGTGGTTTCGGAAAACATCACGGTGGCGCCGGCGCGCACCAGCAGATCGGTGGCGTAACCCACCGCCGGATTGGCGGTCACGCCGGAGAACGCATCGCTGCCGCCGCACTGGACGCCGACTGTCAGTTCGGAAGCAGGACAAGTTTCGCGACGACGCTGGTTCAATTCGCCCAGCTGTTCCTCAGCGGTCGCCATGATAGAGTTGATCATGGATTCAAACCCGACATGTTCCGCATCTTGCAGGCAGACCACACGCAAACCGTCTTTCTTGCCACCGGTATTCTGGATCGGAATCGCGCCTTGCGGAAACAGCCGGCCCGGCTGCAATTTTTCGCAACCGAGGCTGACCACCATCGCCTGGCCGCCAAAATTCGGATTCATGCTGATGTTGCGCAGGGTGCGGATCGGGATCTCGGCGCCCGGTGCATCGATCGCCACGCCACAACCATAAGTGTGCTCCAGGCCGATGACGTCATCGACATGCGGATACTTCGGCAGCAGCTCGGCCTTGATGCGCTTGACCGCGTGTTCCACCACGCCGGACACGCATTGCACCGTGGTGCTGATCGCCAGGATATTGCGCGTGCCGACGGTGCCATCGGCATTGCGATAGCCTTCGAATGTATAGCCATCCAGCGCTGCAGCCGCTGCGGGAACTCGCGTCGCTATCGGCAGGTTGGTCAGCTCGCGCGCCGGCGGCATGCGTACCAGCGATTCTTCGATCCAGCTGCCCTGCGGAATTGCGCGCAAGGCATAGCCGATAGCCACGCCGTAACGAATGATGGCCGCGCTTTCGGCCAGATCGCGCAGCGCCACCTTGTGACCTTGCGGGACCTTGTCGCGCAACACCAGGCCGCAGGGAAATATCGCGCCTGCCGCCAGCCCGCCATCATTCACCACGATGGCGACGTTATCCTCTTCCTGCATTTTTATGTACAAGGGCTTGCCGTTGGCCGACACTTCTGCTGCAGTGTTCATCTCGATTCCACTCCGGATAATTTCTCGTACGGTTGTCCTGCATCGTCCAGCGGCTTGAGCACCACGCGCTTGATATCTTTCACGATCACCAGATAGCTGATCACGGCCACCAGCGCATTGGCGCCGACATACACCAGCGCCCATTCAAAGTTGCCGGTTTCCTTGATGATGTAGCCGATCACGATCGGTGCGGTAATCCCGGAGAGATTGCCGAACATGTTGAACAGACTGCCGGTCAGACCGATGATCTCTTTTGGCGAAGTATCCGCCACCACCGCCCAGCCCAGCGCACCGACGCCCTTGCCGAAAAACGCCAGCGCCATGATGCCGACCACCATCCATTGGGTATCGACATAGTTACACAAGACCATCGTAGTCGACAGCAGCAGACCGGCGACAATCGGTATCTTGCGGGCCCAGGTTAACGAGACGCCACGCTTGATCAGGCGGTCCGAAATCAGGCCGCCCAGCACGCCGCCGAGAAAGCCGCACACCGCCGGCAACGAGGCGACGAAGCCGGCTTTCAGGATCGACATGCCGCGTTCTTGCACCAGATAGATCGGGAACCAGGTAATGAAGAAATAGGTAATCGTATTGATGCAATACTGGCCGATATAAACGCCGGCCAGCATGCGGTTGCTCATCAGTTGCTTGAGATAGGCGAGTTTTACGCCGCGGTTGACCTTCGGAGCGCTACCATCGGCGCCGCCGCTCAAACCCTGGTCCATCTCGACCAGCCCGCCGCCGTCGCGGATATGCGCCAGCTCGGCGCTGCTCAGGCGCGGATGGTCTTTCGGGCTATAGATCACGCGCAGCCAGATCACGCTGATGACCAGCCCTACCCCGCCCATGACGACAAACGTGTAAGACCAGCCGTAGGCATGTGTAATCCACGCCATCAACGGCGCAAACAGGACCGTGGCAAAGTATTGCGCCGAATTGAAAATGGCCGACGCCGTGCCGCGCTCGCTGGTCGGAAACCAGGCGGCGACGATGCGGCCGTTGGCGGGAAACGATGGCGCTTCCGCCAGGCCGACCATGAAGCGCAGCAGGAACAGCGCCGGCACCGCCCACAGCGCGCCAAGAAAATGCACACCGCCCTGCAACAGCGTAAACAAGGACCAGACGAAAATGCTGATCGCATAAATTTTCTTGGAACCGTAGCGGTCCAGCAGCCAGCCGCCGGGCAATTGACCCAGCACATAAGCCCAGCTGAAAGCCGAGAAGATGAACCCCATGGTGACCGCATCGAAGCCCATTTCGCTCTTCATTGCGGTACCGGCAATGGAAAGGATGGCGCGATCAGCGTAATTGAAAGTGGTCACCGCGAACAGCATGAACAAAATCATGTAGCGCACGTTGCCGCGCCGGCCTTGCAACTGCGCCGGGGCGCCTGTTTTCTCGATATTCAACTACGTCTCCTGTGTGTACCAGTGACGACGCTTGACCTGCTGCGCCTGTTTTTATTGTTTTAATTACCCAAAGGGCTAGACTGTTATCAGTCATCCTACAACTTGATCCGTAGTATAATCAGCGCTAATTAAATTAGCAACTAGATTTACCTATCCTGCGGCCCCTACCCATGAATACACCGCTCAATCCTCAGTCCGCTCCGAGCGCCCCGCGCAAGAAGCATCGCAACCTGGCCCAGAGCGTAGTCGCCAGCATTGCCGACAGCATTCGCGACGGCAGCAGCAAACCCGGCGACAAGTTGCCGACCGAGTCGGAATTGATGCGCACCCAGGGCGTCAGCCGCACGGTCATCCGCGAAGCGATTTCACACCTGCAAGCCTCCGGACTGGTAGAGACCCGACACGGCATCGGCACCTTCGTGCTGGCGGCCAGCGGCGCCAGCAATTTTGACATCGATCCGGAAACCGTGATCACCATGCGCGATATCCTGGCGATCCTGGAATTGCGCATCAGCCTGGAAGCCGAAGCCGCGGGGCTGGCGGCGGCGCGCCGCAATGACGAGCAACTGAAGCAGATGCGGCTGGCGCTGGATGCCTTCCAGAAGAGCGCGCACGAGCATGGCGACTCGGTCGCGGCCGACGTGCAGTTCCATCTGCATATTGCGCAGGCCACCGGCAACCGCTATTTCGTCGACATCCTGAGCCACCTCGGCACCACCATCATTCCGCGCACCCGCATCAATTCGGCGCGGCTGGCGCATGACGATCCGGCGACCTACCTCGACCGCGTGCACCGCGAGCATGAGGATATCTACAATGCGATCGTGCGCCAGGATTCGGAAACCGCCCGCGCCGCCATGCGCACCCACCTGAGCAACAGCCGCGAGCGTTTGCGCAAGGTGCAGGACAGCATGGCGCTGATGTCGTAATTCCGTCCATCGTTGTCGCCGCCCACTGGCGACATATCCTTGCTGCCCGGCGCCATGCCGCCGGTGCAGCGCAAGCATCACCCGCCTCCGCTTTCCCCTCCCCGCAACCTTTAATATTTCCATTTCTTGACTAAAACAACAACAATCCGGGCTTGCACGCCGCAAATCTTTGTTGTACGATGACTGATAACTTAAGTCGAAACGCCAAACAGCTCATGCCACCAACGAGCTGCGGCGTTCCGTTATCAACCGCAGCACTACCCACTACGAGACCATGAATCCTCAAGAACTCAAGCAAATACTTTCCTCCGGCCTGCTGTCTTTCCCGATTACCGACTTTGATGCGCAGGGCGATTTCCGTCCGGGCACTTACGCCGAGCGGCTGGAATGGCTGGCGCCCTACGGTGCGAGTGCCTTGTTTGTGGCAGGCGGCACCGGCGAATTCTTTTCGCTGACCACCGCCGAGTATTCCAACGTGGTGCGGGTGGCGGTTGAAACCTGCCGTGGCAAAGTCCCGATCCTGGCCGGCGCCGGCGGCCCGACCCGCACCGCGATCGCTTTCGCGCAAGAAGCCGAACGCCTCGGCACGCAAGGCATCCTGCTGATGCCGCACTACCTCACCGAAGCCTCGCAAGACGGTTTGCTGGCGCACGTGGAAGCGGTATGTAAATCGGTCAAGTTCGGCGTCGTCGTCTACAACCGCGGCATCTGCCGTCTGAACGCCGATTCGGTGGAAACCCTGGCCGCGCGCTGCCCCAACCTGATCGGTTTTAAAGACGGCATCGGCGACATCGAGCTGATGGTCTCGATCCGCCGCCGCCTCGGCGACCGCCTGACGTATTTGGGCGGCTTGCCAACCGCAGAACTGTTCGCCGCGCCATACAAGGCGCTCGGCGTACCCGTCTATTCCTCGGCCGTCTTCAATTTCCTGCCGAAGCTGGCAATCGACTTCTACACCGCCATCAAGAACGACGACCACGCCACCACCGGCCGCCTGCTGGACAATTTCTTCCTGCCCTACCTGGACATCCGCAACAAGAAAGCCGGCTACGCAGTCAGCATAGTCAAAGCCGGCGCAACCATCGTCGGCCACGACGGCGGCCCGGTGCGTACACCGTTGATCGACTTGAATGCTGACGAACGCGAGCAACTGAAAGCGTTGATCCTGGCGCAAGGTCCGCAGTAATTATCAAGCAAGCAGCGCCCTTTCGCAAAAATGCAGGGTTGCTGCTTTTGACGTTGAAGTTGCTTTTGAATTTGCCGTTGTTTTTGAAGTACCCCGCATTGAGAACTTGCCAAAAGAGACGCGTGGCAGTCGGGAATTATGGGACACATGTTTGAGCGCAGCGAGTTTGTGTCCCATCCGGCTGCCACGTACCTCTTTTGGGGACCTGACCGTAGGGAAGGCAAGGGCTTTGCGGTCGCCTTTTCTTTGCTTACTTTCTTTTGGCCGAGCCGCGCAGGCAAGCAAAAGAAAGTAAGTAGCTGCCGGGCTACCCCCGGCTTGTATACACGGAGTAGCACCCGTCTCAAGTAACGACGACCGAACATCGAATACCAACGCATGTACTCCGTAGTCAGTTAAAAGGGGTCAGAGTAATTTACGACGATGAAACTGTCGTAAAAAAACTCTGACCCCATTTAACTGCTTCGCTTCCAATTTGCAGAAAATACCAAGGACAGATAAATGAATATCACCGGCGAAATGCTCATCGGCCAATCCGCAGTAAAGGGCAGCGAAGGCACACTCCGCGCCATCAACCCCGCCACCAACGAAAAAATCGGCCCCGACTTCGGCGCCGGCAGCACAGCCGACGTCGACCGTGCCTGCACCCTGGCCCAACAAGCCTTCGACACCTACCGCGAAACAACCCCAGACCAACGCGCCCAATTCCTGGAAGACATCGCCACCGGCATCCTGGCCCTCGGCACCGCGCTAATCGAACGCGCCACCCAGGAATCCGGCCTGCCAACCGCCCGCATCGAAGGCGAACGCGCCCGCACGGTAGGCCAGCTACGCCTGTTCGCCAAAGTCATCCGCGACGGCCACCATCTCGGCGCCACCCTCGATTCAGCGCTCCCGGAACGCACCCCACCCCGCTCCGACCTGCGCCTGCGCAAGATCGCCCTCGGCCCGGTAGCCGTCTTCGGCGCCAGCAATTTTCCGTTAGCGTTCTCAGTCGCCGGCGGCGACACCGCAGCGGCGCTAGCCGCCGGCTGCCCGGTAGTAGTCAAAGCCCACAGCGCGCATCCCGGCACTTCGGAACTGGTAGGCCGCGTCATCCAGCAAGCAGTCGCCGCCTGCAAACTGCCCGAAGGCGTGTTCTCCCTCATCATCGGCAACGGCAATGTCGTCGGCCAGGCGCTGGTCAGCCATCCCGCCATCAAGGCGGTCGGCTTCACCGGTTCACGCCAGGGCGGCCTGGCTCTGATGCGCGCCGCCGCCCAACGCCGCGAACCGATTCCGGTCTACGCCGAAATGAGCAGCATCAACCCGATGTTCCTGCTGCCAAATGCGCTGGCCGCACGCGCAGCCCAGATCGGCAGCGCCTTCGTCGATTCGCTGACCATGGGCGTCGGCCAGTTCTGCACCAATCCCGGCCTGGTGATCGGCCTGGCCGGCGAACACCTGGCGCAGTTCCAGGAAGCCGCAACCAACGCATTGAAAGCCAAGGCCGCCGGCACCATGCTGACCCCGGGCATCCATAGCGCCTATGTCAGCGGCATCGAACGCATGGGCGCCATTGCCGGCGTCGACAGCGTAGGACAAGGACTTGCCCCGACCGGTCCATGCACCGCGCAGGCAGCACTGTTTGCCACCGATGCCGCCACCTTCCTGGAGAGCGAACAATTGGAAGAGGAAATCTTCGGCCCGAGCTCGCTCATTGTGGTTTGCAAAAATGAAGAGGAAATGTGCGCGGTAGCCGAACATCTGGCGGGGCAATTGACTGCGACGCTGCAACTCGATGCAGCCGACCATGCGCTGGCCAAGAAACTGCTGCCGACGCTGGAACGCAAGGCCGGTCGCATCCTGGTGAACGGCTATCCGACAGGTGTTGAAGTGTCGTATGCGATGGTGCATGGCGGCCCGTTCCCGGCGACGTCGGACAGCCGCAGCACCTCGGTCGGCGCCAGCGCCATCGACCGCTTTCTGCGGCCGGTGTGCTATCAGGATCTGCCGGCGGACTTGCTGCCGGCGGCACTGCAAGACGGCAATCCGTTGGGCTTGTCGCGTCTGGTGGATGGCGCTCTGCTGACGCCGTAAGACAAACATGGCAATCGGGATGTGAATCCACCGGCTGCCATGCTGGTTCTCGAAGTGACGGCGCTGAGCCGACGAATCGATGACTGGTCGGTAAAACTCAAGACCAACCACTAGGAGAAGTCGATGTTCAAGAAATGGATGATGTTATGCATCACCGTGATTTGCTCGGTGGCGCTGGTGCAGAGCGCAGCAGCCGCATCTACCGGCGAGGAACAAGCGGTAGCGAATGTCGTGGAAGAATTGCGCGCAGCGATGAACCATCCAGGTGATGGCGCAGCGCTGAAAGCGCTGGTGATGGATGAGCTGAGTTACGGTCACTCAAACGGCAAGGTGCAGAACAAGACTGAATTCATCGACGCATTAGCTAGCGGAAAATCGAATTTCGCCAGCATCGCCTTGTCAGACCAGAGCATCGGGATCGTCGGAGATACGGCCGTGGTGCGGCATACGTTTGTGGCGGTAACCAGTGATTCAGGCAAGCCAGGGGATGTGTCGCTAAAGATTTTGATGGTGTGGAAGAAGCATGACGGGCATTGGCGCTTGCTGGCTCGGCAGGCAGTGCGGTTTAATGCATAAAGAGTGGCGATTCGGGTTCGATCGTGCTGCCTTATCCGGATCTATTGGAACTTCAAGTGTGGTTGCATCGTTCAAATCCCTCACACACCTCGCGCCTGCTTAGCAGGTTTTCTTATCGCCACCGGGCCAACAGCATCGCCCGAAAAAAATGCCGAGAAGTCTTTCTCTCGGCATTTTCATCTTATTGCAGGTCAACCCACGGAAAACGATATCAGGAGTTCTCGATTTCCGTCGTCGTGAATTCAACGCCACCAACCCATTTTGCAACCAGGTTGTAAATCCATGCGCCAATGACAGTGAAAATAAAACCGAAGATCAAATACAAAAACGGGAATACGAACATCATGCCCGTCATCGGCGCCTTCACTCCTGGCACCACTGCAAAAAACAGGCTCATGAGAATAACGAACGGCAAGGAAATGACGAAATAAAGAAGCGCGACAACTTTTGCAGTTTGAACCGGTGAAATCCTTGATATTTGTTTTTTCATGATGCATTTTCCCTGGTTATGAATTATTGGATTTGAAGCTTGAATTCGGACAAAGAAGAACTGTCAGCGACGAGATGCTGCCCATTCTTTCCCGCCACCGGCGCTTTGAGCGCGGCAGTTGCGTCAGTGTAAAAGATAATGTGCATTTAAGGAAACTAATTTCTCAACAGAAATTACTAACCGGCGACAGACGCCTCAACTCGATCTGTCATGGGACCTGTTGCCCAGGAATCCGGCAAGACGTTCTTTTCGCACGGACCCCGGTTACGAATTCTCTTGGCCATCGGATCCGAACAATTCCAGTTCACGCGCAAGCCAAAAACAGGCATAGGATGCGACTGCGGCGGCGATGGCAAGCACATAAGCCAGCCGCTTGCCATGCCAAAGGCTGGCCAGCCATTGATTGAAGCTGCCGATCAGCCTGCCCGATGTGCCGCCATACATTTCCATATCGCGCAAATAGGCTTTCGACTCGCCGGCGGCATAGGCGTTGCCGCCTACCACGCTGTAACCGAGACCGTGGTTGCCGCCGTCCGCGGCGAAGTAATAAACAAGGCCGGCGATCAGCAAACCGGCTATCAAGATGATCGCGCTCGCCATATAGAGGTAGCGCGGCAGATTTGCATTCTTGCTTTCCATGTCTTCCACATCAATTTTCTATGACGATCTACTCTATCTTCTGCTTGCGAAACGGAAAAGCCTGCTGCTTGATAAATCCGTCCGGCATGTAATCTCCCACCACGCCGTATTTCTCCGGAAAAGCACGCCCTACCTTGACCGCGGTGCCGAGAAAATAATCGATGAAGGCAAAGTGTGCGGCGTAGTTCTTGTCGATCGCTTCTTCTTCCGACGAATGATGCCAGTGATGGAAATCCGGCGTGACGAAAATATAGCGCAACGGGCCCCATGGTAGATGCACGTTGGAATGGTTGAACACCGCCTGGAAACCGACCACGATAATGTAGGCGTTGACCACCGATTTATCGAAGCCGAGCACGAACAGCGGACCCAGCACCACCACCCGGGTGCAGATCAGTTCTAGGATATGCTGGCGCGAGCCGGCCAGCCAGTCCATGGTCTTGACGCTGTGGTGCACCGAATGGAAGCGCCACAGGAAAGGCACCTCGTGATAGGCGCGGTGGGCGCCGTATTCCATCAGGTCGGCCACCAGCATGCACAGCAGCAGTTGCGGAATGAAGCTGATGGCGGCCACGGTGTTCTGGAAATCGGCGTGCACCATCCAGCCGAACACGCGGTGGATCATGACGTTGACCACCAGCAGCGCCAGGCCGATGATGAAATGGTTGACCGCAAAATGCACCAGGTCGGTCTGCCATTCGAAGCGGAAAATTGCTTGTTTCCGGTATAGCGGGAACATCTTTTCGATCAGCACGAAAATCAGGGTCGAGCCGAGCAGATCGATGATGAACCAGTCGAGGCCGATGTACGGCGTGTGGTCTGGAAAATCGCCGACGGCGACCTTGGAGCCACCCCACGCCACCGCGACCAGCACCATCACCAGCGCGGAGAAGTTCAGGGAGCGGTGGCGGCCGAACAGGATATTCGCCAGCGACAGGACGCCGGCGACCAGCAAGGCGCCGAACAGTATCTGACGCATCAGGCTGACGGAATACACATGGCGCAGTTCAGGCGTGGTCAGGTATTGCGGGTAGTGAAACGCCAGCACGCCGAGCAGGCTGAGAAAACCGAGACTGAGAGCAATCACGCTGGTAATGATGCCGGAGCCGGGCTGCAGCTCGCCGCTCTGCTGCAGGATGCTAGCGGTATCTTCCACCATGGCGCTGGTAAGGCTGGCGATGTTGGGGGACTTGGCGCGCGCCGTAGGCTTCGACGTCGGATCCTGGTCAGGCATATGCGTCTCGATATGAAATAGGAAAGAAAATGGAGTATAGCAACGGGACTTGCGCTTATCCGTTGCCTAATTGCAACAGCAACAATATATTTAACGCCGGCCCGGCCTTGTCAAAGGTATTCCGGCCGGAATCCGGCACGGCGGCTGATGCGCCTGCCCGACACCATGAATTCGCCGTTACCGGCATAGTGCAGCGTCTGCGGGTGTTTGGGGGTGGGCGCGCGGTGCGCCTTGACCACTTCGAAGATGAAGAAATTGTATTTGTCGATCAGGCTATCGTCGGCCAGCTTGCATTCCAGGCTGACGAAGCATTCCTGGATCATCGGCGCTTTCACTTTGCTGGCTTTGACCGGAGTCAGATTGAATTCCTGGAATTTGTCGATCTCGTCGCCCGAGCAGTTGCCAATGCCGACCACCTTGTCGACCAGTTTCGCGGACGGAATATTGATCACGCATTCGCGGCTATTGCGAATCAGCGCGAAGCTGTGATTGCCGCCGGCGATGATGCAGCCGACCAGCGACGGCGAGAATTCCATCACCGTTTGCCAACCCAAAGTCATGATGTTGGTTTGTTTTTTCCACTTCGAGCTGATCAGGACGATCGGCCCCGGTTCCAGGTAGCGGCGGATTTCCCACACCGGGAAATCCTGCTTGGCGGCGACTTTCATGTTGCCCTCCATTCTGTACAGGAAGCGCGGAACGGACAGGCCGCTCCGCGCTGAGCTGCGGACTATCAGCCCGGTACCTTGCCTTCCACGCCTTGCACATAGAATTTGATGCCGTGCAGGAAAGCGTCGTCGGCGACCGCATCCTTGGCCACCACTTCCTTGCCGGTGTTGTCGATGATCGGGCCTTTCCAGATCGGTGCGCTGCCGTCGATGATGCCTTTCTTGCGTTCTGCGACCAGTGCCTTGACGTCGTCCGGCAAGCTTGGATTGAAGGCGCCGAGATCGATGCCTTCGTCTTTCAGGCCGATCCAGCTGGTGCCGGTTTTCCAGCTGCCGTCGAGCACTTCGCCGACACGCTTGTCGTAATACACGCCCCAGTTGATCATCGATGCCGCCTGATGCGCCTTGGCGCCGAAGCTGGTCATGTCGCTATCCCAGCCGAATGCCGCCACGCCTTTTTCCTGCGCGGTCTGGACCACAGCCGCGGAATCGGTGTTCTGCATCAGCACGTCGACGCCCTGGCCGATCAGCGTGGTGGCGGCTTCGCGTTCCTTGCCCGGATCGAACCATTTGTTGACCCATACGACGCGGGTAGTGGCTTTCGGATTGACCGAACGCGCACCGAGAGTAAACGCGTCGATGTTGCGGATCACTTCAGGAATCGGCACCGAGCCGACCACGCCCAGCTTGCCCGATTTGCTGATCTTGCCGGCGACGACGCCGGCCAGGTACGCGCCCTCATAGGTGCGGACATCGTACTGCGCCAGGTTGTCGGCAGTCTTGAAGCCGGTGGCGTGTTCGAATTTGACATCCGGGAATTCCTTGGCGACCTTGAGCATCGCTTCCATGTAGCCGAAGCTGGTACCGAAAATCAGCTTGTTGCCGTCGACCGCCAGCTGGCGAAATACGCGCTCGGCATCGGCCGCCGATTCAGGGACATTTTCGACAAAAGTGGTTTTTACCTTGTCGCCGAATTTTGCATCGACCGCCTTGCGGCCCTGGTCATGGGCAAAGGTCCAGCCGGCATCGCCGACCGGGCCGATATAGACAAAGGCAACCTTCAACGGGTCAGCCTTGGCTGGCGCCGCGGCCGGTACGACAGCGGCTGCCGGCGCCGCCGGCTCGTCTTTCTTGCCACAGCCGATCAGCGTGGCTGCGGTCAGTGCGGCGAGCATTGCAAGTGATGCCCTGCGTGAAATCTTCATTGCTTATCTCCCTCTGTGTTGATGGTTGGTAAACCTACGGTCAAATTTACTGCTCAACTTGCATCCGGCTTGAACGGCTTGCCCAGCGACGCCGGCATGTTCAAACGGATCCAGTCCGGATTGCGCGAAATCAGCGCCAGCACCACGATGGTCGCCACATACGGCGCCATCGACAACACCTGCGACGGAATATTCACTCCCATGCCTTGCAGGTAAAACTGCAAGATCGTCACACCGCCGAACAGCAACGCGCCAAGCAGCACGCGCAACGGCCGCCAGGTGGCGAATGCGGTCAGCGCCAGCGCGATCCAGCCGCGGCCAGACACCAGCCCCTCCACCCACATCGGCGTATACACCAGCGACAGGTAAGCCCCGGCGAGACCGCAGCAGGCGCCGCCGAACAGCAACGCGGCAAAGCGTATCCAACGCACGGGATAGCCCAGGGCGTGCGCCGATTCCGGCGATTCGCCGATGGCGCGCAAGACCAGCCCGGCACGAGTGCGATAGATGAACCAGGCGATAGCGCCGCACAACAGCAGGGCCACATAACTCATCCAATGCTGCTGGAACAAGGCCGGACCGAGGAAGGGAATATCCCTGAGAAATGGAATTCCCATGGTTTGCGCAGGCAGGCCAAGGCCGACCAGGCTCTGGCCGAGGAAAGCGGACAGTCCGGCGCCGAAAATCGACAACGCCAGACCGGTCGCCACCTGATTGGTAGCCAGCACCAGCGCCAGCCAGGAAAACAGCGCCGCCATCAGCACCCCGCTGAGCGCGCCCGCGAGAAAACCGAGCATCGGGCTGTGGGTGCTGTAGCCGACCGCAAACCCGGCGATGGCGGCCACCAGCATCATGCCTTCCGCACCGAGGTTGAGGACGCCGGCTCGTTCGTTGATCAGCAAGCCGAGCGCCGCCAGCAGCAAGGGTGTGCCGGCGTTGATCGATGCCGCGATGAGTGAAGCCAGTTGCTCCATGTCAGACCCTCGCTTTCCGGCGCAAGCGGTAATTGATCAAGGTATCGCTGGCCAGCAGCAAGAACAGCAGCATGCCCTGGAACACGCCAGTGATCGCCGACGGCAAGCCGAGCCGCGATTGCGCCAGCTCGCCGCCAAGATACAGCAACGACATCACCAGCCCGCCCAATACCGCGCCGACCGGATGCAAGCGGCCGATGAAGGCGACGATGATGGCCGCAAAGCCGTAGCCCGGCGATACCGATGGCAACAACTGCCCGATCGGCCCGGCGATTTCAAACGCACCCGCGAGGCCGGCGAAGCCGCCCGAAATCAGCAGCGAGACCCACAAGGCGCTGCGACTGGAAAAACCGGCATAGCGCGCGGCATGCGGAGCAACGCCGCCGACCATCAGCGAAAAGCCGCGGAAGCTGCGCGTCATAAACACCGTCATCACCACCGCCAGTATCAGCGTCACGGCGAAACCGATATGCAAGCGCGTGCCGCTCAACAGCATCGGCAGCATGAATTCGTCGGAGAACACTTTCGATTGCGGGAAGTTCATGCCGTTCGGGTCTTTCAAGGGCCCGTTCACCGCATACATCAGCAGCAACTGGGCGACGTAGGTCAGCATCAGCGAGACCAGGATTTCATTGGCGTTGAAGCGGTCGCGCAGCAGCGCCGTGATGCTGGCCCAGAAAGCGCCGCCGACGATGCCGGCAAGTACCATCAGGACCAGGCCGACGTTGCCCGGAATCGGATGGTTGGGCACATCGAGAAACACCAGCATGGCGCCGGAAAACAGCGCGCCGACAGTGAACTGGCCTTCGGCACCGATGTTCCAGATATTGGCGCGAAAACACACCGCCAGGCCCAGCGCGCACAGTATCAGCGGGATCGATTTCAGCAGCAGCTCGCTGATGGCGCGCTTGCCGTTGAAGGGATCGATCAGAAATACCTTGAGACCGGCCAGCGGGTCCTTGCCCAGCGCGATGAACAATAGCGCGCCCAGCAACATGGTCAGCACAATCGCAATCAGCGGCGACCAATACGTCATGGCGCGCGACGGCGCGCCGCGCAATTCGAGTTTCCACGGCCACAGATTATGCATGTGCGGCCTCCGCTGCATCCTGCCACAAACCGCTCATCCACAAGCCGATTTGCTCACGCGTAGCCTGTTCAATCGTGATCGAAGGCGAGAGCTTGCCTTTGGCGATTACATGCAAACGATCGCACAGGGCAAACAACTCATCCAACTCTTCAGAAATAATCAGCACAGCACAGCCTTCCTGTTTCAAAGCGAGAATCTCGGCATGGATCTGCGCTGCGGCGCCAACATCCACACCCCAGGTCGGCTGGGCGACGATGAAGACGCCTGGCTTGCGCTCCAGCTCGCGGCCGACAATGAATTTTTGCAGGTTGCCGCCAGACAGGCTCTTGGCCAGCGCATCGGGGCCGCTTGCCTTGACCTTGAAGCGTTCGATGATGGACGCCGCGCTCTTGCGGGCGTAGGCGAAATCGATCATGCCGCGCTTGACGTAAGGCGATTTCTGATGCGACAGCAGCATATTGGAAGCCAGGGACAAGGTCGGCACCGCGCCGCGTCCCAGCCGTTCTTCCGGCACCAGCCCGAGGCCGAGCGCGCGGCGCGGATTAGGCGCCAGCTGGCCGGCCGCACGGCCGCACAACATCACCATGTTGGGCGCAGCACGCTGGTCTTCGCCGGAGAGCGCCGCCAGCAATTCCTGCTGGCCGTTGCCGGAAACGCCGGCGATGCCGACGATTTCACCGGCGCGCACTTCGCATTCGATATTTTTCAGCTCGGTGGCGAACAGATGCGCTTTCGGCAGGCTTAACCGATTAAGGTGCAGCTTGCGTTCGCTGCGCAGCGAATCGGGATTGCGTTCGCGCTGCAGGCGCACCAGCTCATCGCCGATCATCATGCGCGAAAGGCCGGCGCTGGTTTCATTGCGCGGGTCGCAAATGCCGGTGACTTTACCGTTGCGCATCACGGTAGCGCTATGGCACAAGGCGCGGATCTCATCCAGCTTGTGGCTGATGTACAAGATGCTGCAGCCTTCGGCGGCCAGCTTGCGCAGAGTGACGAACAGCTTGTCGACCGCCTGAGGCGTCAGCACCGAGGTCGGCTCGTCCAGGATCAGCAACTGTGGATTGGTCAGCAAGGCGCGTACGATTTCCACCCGCTGCCGCTCGCCGACCGACAAGGTATGCACGTGCCGATGCGGCTCCAGCTCCAGCCCGTACTTCTCGCCGGTCTGGCGGATTTGCGTCACCAACTGCGGCATGCTGACATCGGAGGCCAGGCCGAGCGCGATGTTTTCGGCGACGGTGAGCGTATCGAACAGGGAAAAATGCTGGAACACCATGGCGATGCCGAGCTGGCGCGCAATATGCGGATTGGCGATATGCGCCAGTTCGCCATTCCAGAAAATCTCGCCGGCATCCGGCTTGACCGTGCCGAAGATGATTTTCATCAGCGTCGATTTGCCGGCGCCGTTTTCGCCAAGCACGGCATGGATTTCGCCGGGCGCGACTGAAAGATTGATGTCGTCGTTCGCCAGCACGCCGGGATAGGCTTTGCGGATATGGGCGATCTGCAGACGCGGTATGGTTGAAGTCACTTCTTCTGCCTGTGTCAATGAAAGACTGTTGCAAAATGATGCCAGCATGATTGCGCCTGCCAGCCCCGGCGAACCCAGACAACATGCTACATCACCCAGCTGCTTACCGGCGGATTACAAAACAATGTTTTGCCGCCATCAAGCTACTGCAAAAGCAAACTGCATGCCAGACGAATCCCGCCACCGCCGATACTGCCTGGCGCGTTTCCTGCCTGCGAGTTTGTCCTATGTTTGGCAGCGATGATTTGCGGTAGCATGACAGCAGACTGGTAATCGGAAAATGAAAACAAAGCCCATGAAGAAAAAGTCCGGCGACGCCGCCCCCGTTTCGGCCAGGCCCGCATCCACCCGGGGCAGCGGCGTGGTCGACCAGAAAATCTACGATTCGGTGCTGAAAGCGGTCATGAGCCAGCGCCTGCCGCCGGGCACCAAGCTGACCGAAGCCAGTCTGTGCGACTTGTTCGCCGTCAGCCGCACCATCGTGCGCAAGGCCATCCAGCGCCTGGCGCATGACCATATCCTTGAATTGCGGCCGAACCGCGGCGCCATCATTGCGCAGCCGACGCCGCAAGAGACGCGCGAGATTTTCGCGGCGCGGCGCGCCATCGAAGCCGCCATCGTGCCGCTGGCGGTGGAGCATGCGACACGCGCCCAGATCGCCCGGTTGCGCCAGATCGTTAAAGAAGAACATGCGTCCTTTCATAGCGGCGACCATCCAAAATGGATACGTCTCGGCGGCGAATTCCATATCCTGTTGTCCGAGACAGCCGGCAATCCGGTACTGACCCGCTTCCTGCGCGAACTGGTCTCGCGCTGCTCCCTGATCATCGCCCTGTACCAGGCGCCCAACAAGACTCCCTGCCCGAACCACGAGCATGAAGACCTGATCGACGCCATCGCCGGCGGCGACACTGTAAAAGCGATCGCCATGATGGACCGGCATCTGCTCGATATCGAACGCGCCCTGCGCCTCAGCGACGACGAACACGAGGTCAACCTGGCGGAAATACTCGACCTCGCATAAGCAAAGCCGGTGATTTCCGGACCTATCTTAGGGCACAACCTGGTCCGGCCAAACAGGCATAAAGTGTATACAAGTTATTTCAGAATGTCGCCATTTTGCAGCACGCCAGCGCACTAATCAGGTTCTTGCGACCGTCCATTCTCCCTACTTTGGCGCGACGCTCACCATTAGATGGCGTTATTTTTAGCCGCGTACGACACTCTTTTTATCGCGTGTGCTTATCATTCATACAAAATCATTTGCGCAAAAAATGATTTCTCGTATGTATACAATATATTTTCGATACAAATCGACATACTGATTTTCTCTTTCTTCCTGTCAGGAAAAATTCTGGCACGGTCTTTGCGTTGTGGGTATCCGTTCCGGTCAGGCGCCGCGATACTTTGGCGACCTCCGGACAGAACACGAATGCACAGAGCAGACATAACAAAAAACAGCAGGTTCGAATTTTTCGGATATTAACGTCGACAACAGAGGGATGGAAAATGGGAAAAAAAGCGAGGGCACGCGCCCATATGCGTTGCGCGCACAAGATGGTGCTGACACTGGGAGCCGCCTTGCCGTTCGGCGCGGCCATGGCACAGACGGCTGGCAGCACGGCGCCAGCGACCACTGCCACCGCCACTGCTGCCGCCACCCCGGCGGCGTCTAAGGATGGCTCGTCCCTGCAGCTGGAAACCATGACCGTGACAGCGCAGCGCAAAGTCGAAAAAATCAAGGACGTACCGATCTCGGTAACCCTGATCAAAGGCGAGACCCTGGACGTACTCAACTCCGGCGGCCAGGATATCCGCGTGCTGGCCGCCAAGGTGCCGAGCCTGAACATCGAATCATCGAACGGCCGCACCTTCCCGCGCTTTTACATCCGCGGCTACGGCAATACCGATTTTTCCGCCTTCGCCTCGCAGCCGGTATCGTTGATATACGACGATGTGGTGCAGGAAAACGCCGCACTCAAAGGCTTCCCGATGTTCGACATGGCCGGGGTCGAAGTCTTGCGCGGCCCGCAAGGCACGCTGTTCGGCCGCAACACTCCCGCCGGCGTGGTCAAGTTCGATTCGGCCAAGCCTAGCCTGGACAAGGTTTCCGGTTACTACAGCGTCTCCGACGGCACCTACAATACCGCCAATGTCGAAGCGGCGGTCAACGTGCCGCTCAGCGACCAGTGGGCAATGCGTTTCTCGACGCTGGTGGAACACCGCGACGACTGGATCACCAACAACGGCGGCGGCCCGACCGGCAGCATGGGCGGCTACAACGAACGCGCCGGCCGGCTGCAATTCCTGTACAAGCCGGACGGCACGTTCAATGCCTTGTTCAATCTGCATTCGCGCGCTTCGGAAGGCAATGCGCAACTGTTCCGCGCGAATATCCTGGAGAAAGGCAGCAACGGTTTCGTCCCCGGCTTCGATCCAGGCACCGTCACCACCAACGCCATGAATACGCAGTCGCTGCATACCGCCGGCGGCAGCGCGCGGCTGTCGTGGAATCTGGACCAAGTCAAGCTGTATTCGATCACCGGTTATGAAACCATCTCCAGCTATTTCAGCCGCGGCGATATCGATGGCGGTACGCCGACCGGCCCGGGCTTCATTCCGTTCCAGGTGCAGACCGGCGGCGGCATTGCCGACCACAAGCAATTTTCACAGGAATTCCGGGTCGAGTCGAAAAACGACGGTCCGCTCAACTGGCAAACCGGTTTGTACTATTTTTATGAAGACGTGGCCGGCAACAGCTCCAACTTCAGCAGCACCACACAGCTGCAAACCAGCTATCTGCAGAATCGCCAGAAGAATACCGCTTATGCGGCGTTCGGTTCGCTGACCTATGACGTCAGCGATCGCTTCAAGCTGCGCGGCGGCTTGCGCTATACCGAGGACAAGAAGGATTTCACCAACGAAGTCGCCAACAATGTGACCTTCACCGGCCCCGGCTCCATCAGCGAAAGCAAGTCGAATGTCAGCTGGGACGCCAGCGCCAACTATGCGCTGAACAACGACATCACGACCTATGCGCGGGTGGCCACCGGCTTCCGCGCGCCGAGTATTGCGGCGCCGTCGTCCTCTGTGCCGATCACTGTCGCCAACGCCGAGACCATCACTTCCTATGAAGCCGGGATCAAGGCCGACCTCTTCAACCGCCGCGCCCGCGCCAACTTCAGCATCTACACCTTCGACGTCAAGAACCAGCAGCTGACTGCGGTGGGGGGTGCCTCCAACTCGATCATGCTGGTCAACGCCGCCAAGAGCGTCGGCCACGGCGCCGAGCTGGATCTGGAAGCCAACCTGAGCGAACGCCTGCGCGTGACTTTCGGCGGCAGCTACAACTTTACCCAGATCCGCGATCCGAACCTGCTGGTAGCCGGTTGCGCGTCCTGCACCGTGCTGAATACCCAGGCGCGGCCGGGCTTGTACTCGATCGACGGCAATCCTTTGCCACAGGCGCCGAAATGGATCGCCAACGTCACTGCGCGCTACGGCATCCCGCTGGGTAACAACGATGAACTGTACTTCTACACCGACTGGGCGTATCGCAGCAAGATCAATTTCCTCCTGTACAACTCTACCGAGTTCACCGGCAAGCCGTTGCTGGAAGGCGGTTTGCGGATGGGATATAAATGGGACGGCGACAAGTACGAAGTGGCGGCGTTTGCGCGAAATATCACCAACAAGACAGTGGCGGTGGGTGGCATCGACTTCGATAACCTGACGGCTTTCATCAACGAGCCGCGGGTGTTCGGCGTGCAGTTCCGGTCGAATTTCTAACTGGCCGGCAGTTTGCTTTTGCACTCTCCGGGAGCGACCTTCCTCAAGTGAAGGCCACTCCCGGGTTCTGCGCAGACAAAAATCCTGTGACCACTCTACACCCTGGAAATCCATGCATACCAATACCGCCACAAGCTGCGCGCCATTTGAGTCAGCCAGACGTTGGCGGCAGATCGCTATGTATGTGTATTCCGCAGTGGTGATCGGTATCGCTGCTTTTTCAGCGACATCGGCAAACGCCGCGCAATCCGATGCGAACGAATTGCCGGAACAAAAAACTGCCGTGCTGTTCGGCGCCAAAATTCGTTATTACGATATCGGAAGCGGGCCGGTGATCGTACTGGTGCATGGCCTGGGTAGCAGCGCCAAGGGCGATTGGGGACGTGTCATGTTGCCGCTGGCGCAGACGCATCGGATACTGGCGCTGGACCAGCTTGGATTCGGCAACTCCGACAAACCGCAAATTGACTTCGGGATTCAGACCTGGGTGGATTTTCTGGGGGAATTTCTGCGCCAGAATCGGATAAGCGACTTTACGCTGGTCGGCGAATCGCTCGGTGGCTGGATATCCGCGCAATATACGATTCAAGCTTTGCAAGGAGTAGCGGCCGGGCCGTCATTGGCGCTACCCAAACCTTCCCGGCTGGTGTTGTCAGATTCCGCAGGCCTGTATGCCACGATGAAACGACAATTCACGGCGTCGGCGCCCGGCAAGAAAACCGAGGTCTCCGCATCACTGGCCGGCGAGAAAAAACTACTGGCCAGTATTTTTCACGCTTCCTCCTACCAAACCGATCAGGCATTACGCGGTGGTCTGGAATGGAGCTTGTCCAAAGGTGATGCATGGACCATCAGTTCGATTCGCAATCCCGCACTGCTTAACGAAACCGTGGATGACAAGCTAGGCGCGATCACCATTCCGACCCTGGTGATATGGGGCCGGTACGATGCCTTGCTGCCCTTGAAAGACGGCCGCTATTTTGCTTCCAGGATTCCCGGCGCTGAATTGAAGATCATTCCCGACAGCGGCCATGCGCCAATGATAGAAACGCCCGATGCCTTCCTGTCGGTGCTGCAACCATTTTTGCAATAACACTTCGTCAGACATTATTCGTATCGATGGCGATGACATCGCCTGTGTTTTTACATTTTCCGTTTGAAAGCGTCTTATGAAACCGAATTCAATGAAACGTCGAATGTTATCGGCGGCATTCATGCTGGGACTTGCCGTATCAGCGACACTACCATTGCAGGCGCAAGCAGAGGGCAAGCGCAAAGTGATTATCGACGACGACATCGGCGGCCCGCGAGCGGCGCAACTGATGGCGATCCAGTCCCCTGATGTGGAGGTGCTGGGGATTACCATTGTCAGCGGTTCGACCTGGCGCGATGAGAATATCGCACATGCGCTGCGCACGCTGGAAGTCATCGGCCGCAGCGATATTCCGGTGATTCCCGGTTCCACTTTTCCTTTGCTGAATACGCAGGAAGCCACGCGTCGTTGGGAGGCGCTGTACGGAAAGTTGTATTACAAGGGTGCCTGGACAGATGAGAAATGGCCGGACGGCACCATCCAGAGCCAGCCGAACTATCACGCGCATGATTTCGTACCGCAGCTGCCGGAAGGTATGCCGCATACCAAACCGTCGTCGGAAATCGCCGCCAACTTCATGATCAGGAAGGTGCACGAATTTCCCGGACAGGTGACGATCCTGGCGACCGGTCCGATGACCAATGTGGCGTTGGCGATCAGCCTCGATCCGAGCTTTGCCGCCACAGCAAAGGAAATCGTCTACATGGGTGGCAGCCTGAATCCGCACCAGGTGCTGCCTTCGGCATCGGCTGAACAGTTTGCGCGCGAATACATCAACTCGCCGCGGCTGGAATTCAATTTCCGCTGGGATCCGGAAGCCGCCAAGATCGCCTTGCGCGCGCCGTGGAAACATATCGTCATGGTGCCGGCCGATCCATCCACCGCGACCGAACTGAGCAAGAAACTGCTGGACGACATGACCAAGTCCGGTACGCCACTGGCGCAACTGGTGAAGAAAAATACCGAAACCGGCTTTCCGTTATGGGATGAGTTGGCAACTGCGGTGTGGCTCGATCCGACGCTGATCAAACAATCCGACCAGTTGTACGTCAGCATCGATACCGACTTCGGCGCCGGCTACGGCAATACCCTGTCCTGGCCTGCAGCCTATGCGCCGCCGGGTCTGATTGCCCAGGTGAGCACCGTGGTGCGTGAAGTTAATGTGCCTGCATTTGAAAAGATGATGGCCCGGCTGATGAACCTGCCGACGCCGCCGGCGCCGAAAAAATAAGAGCATCATTCCCGACCGGGTCATTCCAGACCGGGTCATTCCCGCGAACGCGGGAATCCATGTTAGATCACGTACGTAGACTGGGTCCCCGCGTTCGCGGGGACGACGATGCAGCAATCAATATGCACTTTTTACAGTTCATCTGAGCTGGGCAACTAATCAAGAAACCTGTTGCTCACGGAAAGCACGGGAAAACCTGGAAATTTCCGTGTTTTCCTCGGAAGATTTTTTATACGTTTACTGTGCGGTCTTGTCCGATGGATAGAGCAGCGAATCGCGCAGCAGATAACCCATAGGCATGCCCATGTTGATTTTCTTGACGCCGTGCGGCTGGGTGAACCAGGAGCTGTAGATCTTCTGGAAATCGCCCTCATGGATCATCCGCACCATCTCCTTGTCCACCAGCTGCTTGAAGGCCGGATCGTCTTTGCGGAACATCAGCGAATACTGTTCGATCGAGAGCGGATCGCCCAGCACGGTAAAATCGGATGGCGTCTTCGCGGTGGCGCGCAAGCTATACAACAGCACGTCGTCCATGGCGTAGGCATCAGCCTTGCCCTGCTCGACGAAAGCAAACGATTCGGCATCATCCTTGGCTTCCAGCACCTTGATGTTCAGAGAGCGCACATTGCTACGCTCGTTGACCAGGTCGATAGTGGTGGTGCTCTTGGTGATGACGATCGTCTTGCCGCGCAGGTCCGACCAGTTCTTGATGTCGCTGCCCTTCTTGACGATCATGCGCACGCTGGAAAAAAAGTTCGGCACGGTGAAACCGACGCGAGTGCGACGCTCGGCATTGTTAGTGGTAGAGCCGCATTCCATATCGGCCTTGCCATCGATGATGCTGGAAAAGCGCGTGGTGGAATCGACAGGCAGATACGCCACCTTGAGATTCGGCAGCTTCAGTTCGCGCTTGACCGCATCAGCGATTTTCAGACACATGTCAATGGAATAACCGACGATCTGCTTGTTGTCATCGGTGTAGGAAAACGGTGCGGTTTCGCGATAGGCGAAGGTAATGGTCTGGCTATCGCGGATCTTGCTGAGAGTGTCGGCGGCGCTGGCGGCCAGTGGTGTCAAAATACATAACAAGGTCAAACCATGTTTCATCGCACCGCGCATATAAAAGACTCCGATAGGTCGCTAACGGCCGCCGCGGGCATGGCCGGCGGCGGACAAAAATATCAATGAGGGTGCTCATTTCCTCGCGACAATATAGCAGTACTTCATGCACTTGCGCCAGCTGTTACAAATCGACTACATGATTTTTTTGCGTGTGATCAAAGCGCCAATTCTCGGAACCGGGTCCTGCGATTTAGCTGCATCAGTGCAGACTTGAACTGCGGCGTCGCATCCGATGCGAGCGGCTGTAAACGACCC
>NZ_JBDTCG010000031.1:0-20698 GCF_039923675.1 Collimonas sp. | reverse complement strand
GCCCGCTTGTGTCCGGTTTCATCGCGGCCATAATCCATTCTGGACCGGACCTTGTTCCATAGTAGATCGTCCACGATTCGTAGTTCTGGGTTTTCACCGTGCTGCCATTCGTCTTTGGGACGTTCTGTGCGCTGTCGTTTGCCAGTGTCTGGATCTTTGATCCATTGGGATCTGTTCCAGACATACTTCCCAATATATAGAGAGTTATTCAAAATCCCGCTACCCTTGCTCGGGCTGCCATATACCGCTGAGACGGCCCGGGTACCGCCTCTCGGCGAGGATATACCTGCCCCGCTGCCATGTTGTTACGGCAGCGCGGGCATCGTCTCAGGCCGCTTTACGCGGCTTTTTTTACGCCCTGGTATTGCTAGCTTGCCATGAAAAAGGCTGTCGCCGATGACTTTTCAATCGGTCGGATAACAGCAGCGCATTGCTGCGCCGCCGTCCCCTAAGAACGGAGCGTGCGACTTTCACCGCACTTCGCTCAAGCCTCTCGAAGTCTTCTTTCGTCAACCGGTTAGTCCCGGAATCGTCGGTATTTGCGCCGCTCGAAGTAATCATTCCACTCCGGATCAAATGGATTAGCTGCACATCGAATTTTGAGGTGTCGCCGGATTTTCGTATCGCGGGCCTTGACCAGCGCAACCATTTCCGTTGAACCTGTACTTTCGGTAGTAGCAAATACCCAGTGGCGATGTGCTATGCACCTGAAGTATTTATCTTTAATCCATCTTGCCGCTTTGTGGGGATGACGTCGTGTAGCCCAGCGCCACAGTGGCTGCCATAGATAGGTATCCACATCCGTAAAGATTTTCTTGGCTACGCCATGCCGATGATAATGCGTCCAACCGCGGATGACCGGGTTGAGTTGCTGTATCAGGCTATGTTGCTTTGCCGTCAGATTATCTTTAACGATTTTCCTGAGCTTGCTGCACAGAGACTGAATGCTCTTCTGCGCAGGCCGCGTGAGCAACTTGTCGTCGAAGCGACGAAGATTCACGCCCAAGAAATCGAATCCCTCCTCAATTGCAGTGACCCGCGTTTTCTCAGCAGAGAGGGTCAGCCCCCGTTCGGCCAGAAACGCTTCGATGCACGGTTTGACTTCTCGTTCCAAGAACTCTTTCGAGTGACCTGTCACAATAAAATCGTCGGCGTATCGAACGAAGTTCATATGCAGTCGATTGCGCTTCCCTTCGGTGTTTGCGAGCTGTTGACTTAAACGTGCTTGCAAGCTATCGAGTGCCATGGTTGCCACCGTCGGAGAAATGATACCTCCTTGTGGTGTGCCCGCCATGGTTGGAGAGAGGATGTGGCTTTCCATGAAGCCTGCTTTTAACCACGTTGCCAGTATCGCTTTATCCGTTGGGATATTGGCGAGTAACCAGTCATGGTTAAAATTGTCGAAGCATCCTTGAATATCGGCTTCCAACACCCACCGAGCAGAGAATTTCTGCGATAGCGATCTGAAGCACTGTTCTATCGCATCTGCTGTTGAGCGTTTTGGCCGAAACCCATAGGAGTGCCGATCTGCCGTGGTTTCCGAAACAGGTTTCACCTTGTGCCAGCGGCCTTCCTGAACTGCCTTCATGATACGCACTTGCAGCTTTCTCACTTCTCGGCGACACTGATGCCAGTCGATCTGGTTCCAATGTTCGGAGTTGCTGGCTGGTGCACCCATCGGATAAGTGATGGTCATTTGCGATTCCTGCCTTCAAAAGTTCTACAAATTCTCTCGTGATGAGAGACCGGACGGAAGTGGGCCTGCTTTCGCATGGGATGATGTTGCAATCCCTATCTCTGCCATTACAGAAAAGCATTCGCTTTCTCCGTCTTCCTCTACCCGCACCGCCAACAGCTTCCCTCGCGGGTCGCCTGCCCATAGGGCAGCGATACGGGCTTACCATGTTCCGATGAGATAACACGGTGGGTTAGGTTCTGCCTTTTTTTCGCCGGTAGCTATGATGTCCGCGTATCTCCATGGCGCTAGGGAGATAACCAGCTACGTGCCTTTTGGCTCCAGCCTGTCAGCGCCTTTGGCTGGTCGGGGGTGACGACGTTTATCAGCAGTTCACTTACGTTAACCAATACCACCAAGCCTAGCGCGGGAGCCGCATTTGCGCTCGCAGCTTCCACTACATTGTCCTGACCGCTTCAGATCAGACAGTTACCCGTCTCGCCTGGGCCAGTAGGCTACCGTTGACGGCACAACGGGCCTTGTCACCACGATGCTCTGCGGGCAAGGCAATTATTCCAACAGCTTCATGTCGCACGCACCAGTCCCCCCACGCCTGCGCTGGAAGTTAAATGCACTGGTTTTAACGCAGATCGCAAAAACGCCAAGCCTCCAGGCTGCGCGGGATTCGCGAGAAAATCGGCTGCAACAGTTTGACGCAAAATGACGCATTTTTGGACTGCCCCCTGCGACTGGACCAGGGGAAGTAAAAAATTCACGTCGCCTGTAGTGCGTAATGCTCGCAACAGACCGTGACGCCAGGGGGCGCTCTCCACCAGCAGAGGGCGGCTGCAAAGCAGACATTGGCTAACGTAATTCGCGCTTCTCCGCTATCAGCTCCAGGCGGATTCTCCGTCAGCCGTTCCGAGGTCACTCCCCCAATCCTCTGTGTGCTGCTGCGCCACGGCCTTCGTGCGGACTACTTAGTGGTCACTAACCCGCAGTAGTGACCTACCGCCACCTCTCAAGGTGCGCTGTCGAAGCGGGCACGCGCATTGTGGATATCGGAATAACGGCAGTCGGCCCAATCGACCAGACTCGCCATCGGGTCCAGCAGCGATTGTCCCAGCGGGGAAAGGCGATATTCAACGCTCGGCGGCTTGGTCGGAAAGACATGGCGGGTGATCAGTCCGTCGCGCTCTAAATCACGTAGGGTCTGGGTGAGCATACGTTTGGAGATGTCGCGAATAGCTCGGTGCAGCTCGCTAAAGCGCTGTGGTCGCGTCGCGAGGGTCATGATCATGAGGATGCTCCATTTGTCGCCGATGCGGTCGAGCACGTCTCGCACCGGGCACAGTACGGGTCCTACTGACTGGGCGTCGTCCGATTGGTATCGGCCGAAACGCTCGATCACGCTTAATGCGGAGCTCATACGGGTTCCTTTAATCTCACCTGGTTACAAATAACTGCCTCCTTGCGGCGCGGTTTCAAGGTCTATATATTATACCTTGTCTACAAAATAGACTATCTATTCTACAACATAGACCACCTAACGCAAGGAGAAATGCATGTTTCTGATTATGGGAATCACAGGAAAAGTTGGCGGCGCAACGGCGAGACATCTGCTGGACCGCGGCCAAAAGGTCCGCGCGCTGGTCCGCGATCGAACCAAGGCCGCAAGTTGGGCGAGTCACGGTGTCGAACTGGTCGATGGCGACTGGAATGATGCGGCCGCCATCGAGCGGGCGCTCGATGGCGTCGACGGCGCATTCGTCATGCTGCCAGCCGTCTGGGTCCCCTCGCCGGATTTCAAGGAAGCCAAGGGCGTCATCGCGAGCTATGTCGAGGCACTGACCAAGGCCGCGCCGCCACGTGTGATCGCGCTCTCGTCGATGGGGGCGAACCGGACCAACGGGCTGGGAATGATCACCGCTCTGTCGCTGCTGGAGCAAAGTTTTCGCGACTTGGCGTCGCCGGTTGCTTTCGTGCGCGCCGGCGGATTTTTCGAGAACTTCCTGTACGGCCTGCACGTCGCCCAGGGCGGCACGCTCCCCGTTTACTACGACCCGACCGGCCGGAAATCCACGATGGTCGCAACGAACGACATCGGTGCCGAGGTGGCGGCACTGCTGACCGGGCCGGCGTGGTCGGGGCATCGCGTCATCGAACTTGGTTCGATGTTCAGCGCGGATGAAGTCGCGGCGCAACTGGGCGACGTCATGCAGCGCGACGTCAAGGCGTTCGCTGTCCCGAGGGCCGAGTGGCCGGCAGCGTTCGAACAGTTCGGCATCCCCAAAGGTCAAACCGGAGCGGCTGAAGCGATGTTCGAGGCCGTCAACGCGGGCTGGATGGATCTCGGCGCCGCGGGCACGGAGCACGTTGCCGGCAGGACGCCTCCACGTGATGTATTCGCGGCGGCGCGACAGGCCGTCACGGCGTGAACCGCACCGTAACCTTCAAAAAAGATCGAGAGCAAACATGAAGATACTAGTTTTGGGAGCAACCGGCGCAACCGGTCGGCTAATCGTCCGCGACGCCGTGGCGAGCGGTCACTCCGTAGTGGCGCTGGTTCGTGCGAAAGCGCGCGCCGATCTGCCAGGAGTCGAGTTGATCGAGGGCGATGTGCGTGATGAGGTTACCCTTGCACGCGCATCGGACGGCTGCGATGCCGTTGTCAGCGCGCTGGGCACCGGTGTGGGCTTTCGCGAGGTTGACCTATTGACCGTCGCGACCCGCGCCCTCGTCGCGGCGATGACCCGCACCGGCGTCCGCCGTCTAATCTGCATCTCCGCGCTCGGAGTCGGCGACAGTCGCGGCCACGGTGGCTTCGTCTTCGACCGGCTATTCCAGCCGTTGCTGCTCGGCCCTGCCTACAAAGACAAGGGCCGCCAGGAAACCGCGATCCGCGCCAGTTCGCTAGACTGGGTTATCGTCCGCCCCGGCATGCTCACCAACGACCCACTGCGTGGCCGCGTCAGGGCCACCGCGGACCTTGCAGGGGTCAACGGCGGCAAGATAGCGCGCGCCGATGTCGCTCAGTTCGTGGTCGAGCAATTGACAACCGATACCTGGTTGCGGCGAGCCCCCGTCATCCTGTGGTGAAGGGCGATTTCGTAGCACTTTTCGAGCCGCCACAATTGGCGGAGAACTGCCGGCTGGTCGGCCAAGCGGTCACACGAGTCCACGATGGTACCCTCAATAGAAAAGGTTGAATTTATGTCAAATATTTCCTGGCGCCAGGTCTCGGCCTTGGCACTTGCCGCTTTTTTCGTCGTGGGATCGCTGAGCAACATCTTCGCTCCTCCATCGATCTACGAAGAATATCTGCAGTGGGGATACCCGAGCTGGTTCCACTTCGTCACCGGAACTCTGGAACTCACTACCGCCGTTCTGCTGGCGCGCACACCGACTCGGATATGGGGCTCGGCGCTCGGCTGCACCGTGATGTTGGCGGCACTCACGACTGTCACACTCCACGGCGAATACGGACATGGCGTGGCGCCGCTCGTTGCGGCGATACTATCGATAGTCGTCGGCTGGAACGCCTGGTGTAAGCGGCTTACCATCCCGGTAGGACTGACATCAGGGCACCACTCTGCACGTAGTCATGGCCAAAGAGCAGCTTGTCAGAATCGAAGTATCGAGCGGCCCTAACAGCGGGTGCGAGCAGATGCAGGGTTCGCATGGCAGGAAACGGTACCTACTAGCATGTCCAATGGCATTTGGAGATCAAACAAGAGGCTTCTGATTACATCATTGGGACTCGGTTCGAGTCTTACACCACCGATCGCTGCATTTTCAAAAATCAAATCAATTCACTCATGTTGAGGTGTTTTATGTTTCATGCGCGTCTTAAGCCGTTGTATCTATCATTGCTCGTGTTATGTGCCTGCCAGGTGCGGGCACAATTGCCGCTAAGTCTTTCCGTGGACCTGCGCGACGCTCCGCGGAAGCTGCTTCACACCACAGAATTTTTCCCCGTACAGCCCGGCCCCTTGACGCTCGCCTTTCCAAAATGGATACCCAACGAGCATGTGCCCGCTCCGCTCACGCAGCAGGTAGGCCTATTCATTAAAGTCCGTGATGGCAGCGGCGTTGTCGGCCAGACTCTTTCCTGGAATCGTGATCCCCTCGACCTGTATCTCTACCATGTGACCATTCCGAATGGAGTCGGCTCCATCGAGGTCAGATTCGACTTCATTACATCGGACAAGAATGGGGACGCCCGCGCATCGTCGGATGCAAACCTCGCGGTATTGGACTGGAACACCGTCGTCCTTTACCCCTACAGCGGACCCGATACACGAGTCGCCGATCTCACCGTCACCCCGACGGTCATTTTGCCAGACGGTTGGCATATGGCCACCGCCCTCAAAGCTGTCGCAGGGGCAATCGGGCCGAGCAGTTCGGTCGTAAACTTACAGCCCGTGTCACTCGAGCAACTCGTCGATTCCCCGATGATTTCCGGACGCTACTTCCGAGAAATCGCACTTGCCCCTGATGTTTCACCCAGGCACTATCTCGACATAGTAGCGGATCGCCCGGAAGACCTCGAAGTTCCCCAAGCGCGGGTTGATGAACTTAGCCAGGCGATTCGCCAGGCCGGGCTACTGTTTCGTAGCCATCACTATGACGAATACCGCTTTCTCATCACCCTTTCGAACAACATCTCGGGCGAGGCGATCGATCACCTGCAATCCCTGGACAATCGTCGTCGGGCCAATTTTTTTCATAATGAGAAAGGGCAGAAGCTTTACGCGAATTACACGATCCACGATTTTCTTCATAGCTGGAACGGCAAGTATCGGCGCCCTGAAGGACTCGTCACGCCCAACTTTCAAACTCCTGTGATTACGAGCGGAATATGGGTATACGAGGGGCTGACAGACTATCTTTCCAATGTGATGACCGTGAGAACAGGCAGCGCAACCAAGGAAGAATTTTTGGATGTTCTGGCATCGAAAGCTGCCTACTATGATCGCCGTCCAGGTATGCAGTGGAGGGATCTTGACGACGTTGACACGATGGCCTACCCGCTTTGGAGCAGTGAGGATTCTAGTTACGATAACTGGCGTCTCAACGGCTTTGATTTCTATAGCGAAGGGAACTTGATCTGGCTCGATGTCGATGTGACTATCCGCAACAAGTCGAACGGAAAGAAGTCACTTAACGACTTTGTGGCTCTCTTCTATGGTCTCGGTGGAGATACCAGCCCCAAAATTGTTCCATATTCATTCAACGACATCGTGGCTTGCTTGAATCAGATCGTTCCGAACGACTGGGAAGGCTTTCTCACCGAACGCCTTCACGCCCTGTCTAAAGCACCCCTTCAAGGTATCGCCGGAGCCGGCTATAAGCTTGGCTACAAAGAAGCCGCTGACGAAGACTTTCAGTATTCCCTCGCCATGAGCATCAGAGCGGACGGCGTGATCTCAGATGTCTTGATGGGTGAAATTGCCTATAAGGCAGGTTTCGGCCCCGGGATGAAAATACTTGCGGTGAACGGTCAACCATTCGCGCGCGCAACTCTGCAACAGGCAATCGATGCCGCGAAAACGACGCCGACGCCCATCGACTTCAAGGTTGGCAATACCGGCGTAATCTCGGACCTGCGTCTTAACTATCACGGTGGACAAAGGCATCCCGTGCTGGAGCGCGTCCCAAATACCCCGGATCGGATCGCTGAAATTCTGCAGCCGATGAGCAGGTAGTCGGCAACATAACGCTTCATCCTTTAACGAACCCAGCAACCTCCGCCTTTACATCCTCATTACTAGCCACTCTTGGCCATGACACGCTTAATCACCGACTCAATACCGGTATCTGCTGTGTCCTTCTTGTCGTCGTCAATGCCGAATGCCTCACGCTCCAGCGCAACCTTCGGCAAAGATGGAACGTGAGGTGTTCGAGCAATACCAAGCAAATTTTAGGGGACGGACCGTGCTCTGCTTGTTGAGTTTTCATGCCTCGCGCGATCACCAGAAAATCCGCTTGGCTGATCCCGAAGCCCCCGCCATCGTTGAGCATTTTTCCCAAGTTCGGGGCTAAATACGCTGCGGTATGGCCTCTGCGAAAAAATCGGTGACTCGTCGCACGCGCGCCGGTACAAACCGGCGTCTTGGCCAGATGAGGCTTATGTCTCTGGCGTCACCTACAAATTCGTCGAGAACGGTGATGACGTCCGGATGTCGGAGGTCATCGGCAAGAGAGACCTTGGCAAACAGGCCGATTCCCACACCGGCTAGCACACCGGCCCGGATCGTTTCCATACTGTTGGACGTGAGATTTCCGTGCACGGAAACGCTAAATTGACCTTCTGGTCCTACGAAAGGCCAATGCGTTGACTCCGTCAAGCCGCGATATACAAGGCAATTGTGATCAACGAGCTCGGCGGGAGTCTTTGGCATTCCGCGTTGCTCGAAGTAGCGACGGGATCCGACGCATACGAGGGGAGTGCTGGCCACGCGTCTGGCGATCGCGTTGGGATCGTTGACAGGCCCCACTCGGATCGCCAGATCGATCCCGTCCTCCACCATGTCTCGCACGAAGTCCGAGAGGATGAGATCGACCTGAAGGCCAGGATTGAGCGATAACAGGTCGGGGATCAGCGGCAAGACATGAAGACGGCCGAAAGTACCTGATGCAGCAATCCTGATCAGACCCGAAACATCATGCGTGCTGCCGGTCAGTTCGCTGTCGGCGTCATCCATCTCGTCAAGAAGCGGTTTTGCCCGGTCGTAGTATCTCTGACCCTGATCCGTCAGGGTCACGCTGCGCGTACTTCGGTTGAATAACGCCACCCCGAGGCGTCTCTCGAGCGCGCCGATTGCCTTGCTGATCGCTGACTGTGAATCGCCGGTTCGACGCGCGGCGGCGGTAAAACCGCCTGCTTCAACCACGGCTATGAAGGCGTTTAATTCGTGGAATCGATCCATCCCATTCCTCCTGAGAATTAATGTTATGCAAAATTAAGTCATTATCATTGATTCCGACATCGCTCACAATCCAGCTTTCTCCACATGTTGAAGGACTAATGTCATGAAAATCGATCTTACTGGCCGCAAGGCGGTCGTAACTGGGTCCACGGCAGGTATCGGCCGAGCCATTGCAGAAGGGTTGGCACGTGCGGGCGCCGCGGTCGTCATCAACGGCCGCCGCGAGGACAGGGTCGCCGCAACGCTTCGCGAGTTGCGCAAGCTTTTCCCAAAAGGTGAGTTCACCGGCGTCATCGCCGACCTTGCGACCCCGGAAGGCGCGGCGGAGTTGTTCGCGCAGGCGCCGGACGCGGACATTCTCGTCAACAATGTGGGTACTGGGCGTCCGAAGTCCTTCTTCGAAATTGAGGACAGCGAGTGGATCGATCTCTTCGAACTTAACGTCATGAGCGGCATTCGCGCCTCCCGCCACTATGTGCCGAACATGACGAAGCGTGGCTGGGGGCGTGTCGTCTTCATCAGCAGCGAGTCCGCGCTTGCCATCCCCAAGGACATGATCGACTACGCCACGACCAAGACCGCTCAGCTCTCCATTGCGAGGGGCTTGGCCGAGGTGGTCGGCGGAACGGGCGTCACCGTTAATTCGGTTCTCCCTGGTCCGACGAATTCGGAGATCATGGGTGGTTGGGCGCAGGCGAATGCAGATGCGCAAGGCATTACGCGTGAGGAAGCCGAGCAGCAGTTCCTGAAAACGAATCGCCCGACCACGCTCCTCAATCGCTTCGCGACAACCGAAGAAGTCGCAAACCTGGTCGTCTATGTCTGCTCGGAGCAAGCGTCGGCGACAACAGGTACTTCCTTGCGCGTCGACGGCGGTGTCGTTCGGACAATTGCGTAGGGCGCGCGCTTTTTCACTCATTCAACGCGGCTTCGGGAAGGGCCAAACCATCGGTCCTTGAAGCAACTATTAAATCCTTTGAACAATTGTTAGGCAGGAAACACGGTTGAATTTATTTATTCTACGCAATAAAAATTATTCACGTAATGTCTACGTTCATGAGCGGGGAGGCTTTTTGACCGACCGCTTGAGCCTGATGGGTATACAACGAAAAATCCTGCCCCCGTAACCAGAAAATCACGGCCCGGCTACTAGCTTTGGTAGCCGGGCTGTTGTCATATCCGCTCATACATCCCGCCTTGTAATTTATTTGCGATCGTATCCCGCATAAGATTTTCTATACCCTAATCCAATGAAATCCAGATTGCCGGTGGTTCTGGAAAAGCGGATATTGCGACTTCATCAGCTCTAAGGCGAATAGCCAGATAGTGGCGTCGCGCGTTTGTCTCCCTATGCAGGATATCGTCTATGAGATGAAACTATTTCTTATGTAGTTGCCTCCAATCTCGTGATTTTTCTAATCACCGTTGCGCCTAATAAAATAGCCCGCTCTCGGTTTCGCAAACAATTTCGATCTAAGGCTTATTCAACTATGCGTCAAAAAAACATGAACATAATCAAACTGTTTTCCATCTCAATGTGTCTTCTTGCGTCTTATTGCTATGCGGCAGACAGGGTTGATCCGTCTACGGTCCGTGGCATCGTAGATGCCGCTATTCAACCGCTAGTCGAGAAAAACAATGTCCCTGGCATAGCCGTTGCGGTGACCGTCGACGGTAAAAATTACTTCTACAACTATGGCGTGGCGTCGAAAGAAACCCGGCAACCGGTTACCAGCGAAACACTGTTCGAGATCGGTTCGCTGAGCAAGACATTTACGGCGACTCTGGCTTCTTATGCTCAGCGCGACGGCAAGCTTTCGCTATCCGACAGTCCTGGAAAATATTTTCCCTATCTGCGCGACAGTAAATTCGCCAAGGTCAGTCTGCTTAATTTAGGGACGCATACTGCAGGCGGCTTCCCTCTGCAAGTGCCGGACGAGGTTGGCAATACGGATCAGTTGCTGGACTACCTGAAGTTGTGGCAACCGGCTTATGCCGCTGGCACACAGCGCACCTACTCGAATGTCAGCATCGGCATGCTCGGCATGGTTACCGCCAAGAGCATGCAGATGTCTTTTGACGATGCGATAGAAAAGAAATTGTTCCCGGAGCTGGGAATGACGCACAGTTACATCAATATACCGGCAGATCGGATGAAGGATTATGCGCAAGGCTATACAAAAAAAGATGCGCCTGTCAGATTGAACAAAGGGATTCTGGGATCCGAAGCCTATGGGATTAAATCCAGCACGATCGACATGATCCGGTTTGTCGATGCCAACATGCAGACGATCAAGCTGAATGAAAAATTGCAGCGAGCGATAACGGACACGCACACCGGCTATTACAAATCAGGGGAAATAGCGCAAGATCTGATGTGGGAGCAATACGCCTATCCGGTGGAGCTGAAACGGCTGCTGGCCGGAAATTCCGATGCGATGGTCACTCAAAGCAATATGGCAACCGAGATACATCCTCCTCTTCCACCACAGGAGAACGTCCTCATTAACAAGACCGGGTCGACAAACGGTTTTGCGGGCTATGTCGCCTTTATCCCCGCTAAAAAGCTGGGCATCGTGATACTCGCAAATAAGAACTATCCGATTGCCGACCGGGTGACCGCCGCTTATCAGATATTGAGCCACCTGGATGGCAAGGCGCCGCCCAAAAACCAATCGCAAGCTGACTAAGTTGTCCTGTCGCGCGACTGTGCTTTGTCTTTTCTATTGATATCAGCGGGGCATTATCCTGCCGGTATCGATCCGCTCTTACCGACTGGTCGATGATGAAAACCAAATATCTTATTGCAGCTTTTTTTGCAGCTGCTGCAGCATCCAACTCTGTCATTGCAAAAGAGGCCGCTTCTGCGTCAAACCAGCCAACCCGCGTCCTGCAACGGATCAATTTATCGACAACACTCTATCAGCTTGGCTTGGGAATAGGGGAAATGGCTCCTGATACGATGAAGGAGCGCCGCATGCAAACCGGGCCTGAAGTGGTGTATGTGCTTGAAGGAGAATTGGTGCTGATGTCGGAAGGCCAGGCTTCGAAAACGATTAAGGCGGGGGAGAGTTTTCAGATCCCGGCGGGGAGCGTGCATGCAACCAAGGCTGGTCCTCAAGGTGCTAAATTCATTGCCAGTTGGGTGTGGGAGCCGGCCAAGCCTTTTGTTGTACCTGCGCCCAGGTAAAGTTATGCCGTAGCCTCTCCATCCGGTTGATTTCGGCGAAACAGGGTGCTGAATGATGCCGCCAATCATTAAATATTTCCTTCGATTTAACAAATTTGAAAAGGATTGTGAAATTTCCGATTTAACATTGGACAGCGAAGTGTCATCTCCGCGATGATTTTGTTGAGCAGTGTTACTTAGGGGGACTTGGAATGGAAACACTCATCAATGATACCTATCTCAACCAGAGTATCGAGAAAATCCTGGGATGCGCGACGCTTGCGCTTTACGGCGAGGATGTCCGCTTCTCGGTGCTGCTTGCCATCCGCGACGCGCGCGACTATCTGTCCAACGTCAAGCCGGGCGATCCGGCGTTCAACCAGCGGGTGTTCCACAACAGTTTGACGGCCTTGGCCAATAGTACGCATCCAAGCATGCCCGACTATAAAAAAACCATCGAGTATGCGGCTGCACTAATGACTGTTGAATTGGGCGAGTAGCTATTCGCCGCTAAGGAATTGCGTCATCCCCCTCCCAAAAAAATACCAAGCCATCACAAAACAGTCGGTCGCCAGCCTCCGAATTGATCCGGTGTTATATTTCGACACTCAGTTGTTCAAGCTCAATTTCATAGGATTACGATCATGGCAAACATTGCTTTTCTCGGTACCGGCTTGCTCGGCAGCGCATTCGCGGAAGCCGCCGCCAAACGAGGTGACACGGTCACGGCATGGAATCGCTCCAGCGACAAAGTCCAGGCCCTGGCGCAGTTCGGCGTCAGGCCGGCGGCGACACCTGCTGAAGCGGTGCGGGCTGTCTCAAGAGTGCATATCGTGCTGAAAGACGACGCCGTGGTCGAAGAGGCGATTGCTGCAATACGCGATGCGCTGCCCGCCGACGCCATCGTGATTGATCACACCACGACATTGCCGGCGCTTACCGCCGAACGCGCCGCGCGCCTGCATGCCGCGGGAGTAAAGTATTTGCATTGTCCGGTCTTCATGGGGCCGCCGGCTGCGCGTAATGCCCAGGGATCGATGATGGTGGCGGGACCGAAGGCGCTCTTCGAAGCAGTGCAGGCAGATCTCGCCAAGATGACGGGACGTCTCGAATACATGGGTGAACGCGCGGACCTTGCTGCGGCCAACAAGCTGTTTGGCAATGCCATGATTATCGGCCTGTCTGCGATCATGGCCGATATCCTTACCCTGGCGCAGGCGAGCGATGTGAGCGGCGAGGACGCCATCAAGCTGTTGGGATTATTCGATTTGAACGGCATGGCGGCGACCCGGGGGGCGAACATGGCCAAAGGCAATTTCACCCCGAGCTTCGAGCTGGCGATGGCGCGCAAGGATGTGCGGTTGATGCTGGAAACTGTCGGCCAGCGGCCGATGGCGGCGTTGCCGGCGGTCGCGGCCAGAATGGATCAGCTGATTGCGGCCGGACGCGGCGCCGAGGATGCCAGCATTATCGGCATCGACGCGGTGTCGCGGCCGTAATCACTTACAAATCACGCGCCCAGGTCTCGCCAATCAGGTCCTTGCCGAAGCTGTGATGGGGTTCCTCCGCGATCTTGTCAAAGCCTGCTTTCGTGTAGATATCGCGGGCGCCCGTCAGGATGCTGTTGGTCCATAGGAGCATTCTCTTGTAGCCTGCGAATTTCGCAAAGTCCAGGCATTCCTCGACCAGCCGCCGGCCTATTCCCATGCCGCGCGCGCCGGGTTCGACATACAGCATGCGCAGCTTGGCGGTGGTGTCATCATGGCGCACCACGAACACCGAGCCGGCCACCTTGCCGTCCTTCTCCGCGATCCAGCAGCGTTCCGCACGGCTATCGAAATCACGTATGTAGTTGGCGACGATGTCCGCCACCAGCGCCTCGAAGTCTGCGTTCCAGCCGTAGTCCTGCGCGTATAGCACGGCATGGCGATGCACCACCCAGCCCATGTCGCCCGGCCGCGGATCGCGTAGCAGATAGGAAGAGCGGGGCTGGCCCAGCAGACTTTCTATCTGCTGCATGGCGTCCACCAGCTGATGCTGTTCCGGTACCGATAACCGCTCCAGCATTGCCGTGACCTCACGTTGTGATGCGTCATCCAGCGGCGTGAATGTAGCGCGCCCGAGCTCGGTCAGGCGCAGCTGCACAACGCGGCCGTCGGCTTCCGAACGCGCGCGTTCGAGCAAGCCTTTTTTCTCGAATCCGGATATCACGCGACTCAGGTAGCCGGGGTTAAGGCTTAGCTCACGGGCCAGATCCGTCGCTGTCAGCGTCGAGCGATGCGCGAGTTCATACAGTATGCGTAGTTCGGTGAGCGAAAAAGCGCTGTCAAGCAAGTGCTCTTGAAGCACGCCGATCTTGTCGGTGTAGAAGCGGTTGAAACGTCGGACCATGATGGCGCGATCGCGGAGTTGTTCGATGGTCATGGATAATTCCATAAGTTGCCTCAGGCTATAATATAAGTGCCTAAGGCAATCAAATCAAGAGGCGTTCTATTTTTGTTGGCGATTGGCCCGATAGCAAGCCAGTTTTTTCTGGCAGCGCATCGGAACTTGGCGATAATGAAAACCTTTTGTTTTTTCCTGCCGCTCCGGGCCTGCCTGCATCATTTCGCTTTTTCTAGAAATTTTCCATGAAAAGAAACGTAAAAATCCTTCTTCTTTCTTTTAGCTGCATCTCGCCGGCGCTGTATGCGGCAGAGCTTGAACAACAGTTGGTGCATTGCTCTGCATTGGCTAATGCCGGCGTGCGACTGGGATGTTTTGACGCACTGGCCAAGGCTACGGCGGACGCTGCCGTCCCTGCCACCGCAGACGCAACAACAATATCTGTTGTGCCTGCAGCGCCGACGCCGGTAGCCATCACCGGCAAGACCACGACAGAGCAGGGCGCAGAACAGATTTCGCACACCGTCCAGAGCTGGGAGCTGGATTCCGACGCCAAGCGCGGCGTGTTCGCCCTCAAGTCTTACCTGGATAATTACGTGCTGCTAGCCAATTACAGCAGCGCGACCAACCGGGCGCCGTTCAACCAGGACACGCCGAACGGGCTCAATCCGCAAAAAGTGGAGTTGACCTATCAGCTCAGTTTCAAGATGAAGATGGCGGAAAATATCGCCGGCAGTCCGGTCGACCTGTGGCTGGCCTACACCCAGCAGAGCTTTTGGCAGGCCTATAACCGGGCCAACTCCAGCCCGTTTCGCGAAACCAATTACCAGCCTGAGCTGATTGCGACGCTGCCCTTGAATGCAAAGTTTGGCGATCTCAATTTCCGCTATCTCAATTTCGCGCTGATGCACCAGTCCAACGGCCAGTCTTCTACCTTGTCGCGCAGCTGGAATCGCTTCTATGCAGAGCTGGGCGTGGAATACGGCAAGCTGGCGCTGGCGGCCAGGATCTGGAAGCGCCTCGACAACGCCACCTCTGATAACGACAATATCGACATCGTCGACTACATGGGCCACGGCGATGCGCGCGCCATCTACCGCCAGGACGGCTACGAGTATTCACTGCTGGCGCGCCACAACTTCCAGACCGGACACGGCGCATTCCAGGCCGGCTTGGCGTTTCCGGTCACGACCAACTTGAAGGGCTATGTGCAGCTGTTTTCGGGTTACGGCGAAAGCCTGATCGATTACAACTATTCGCAAAAGTCGATTGGCGCCGGCTTCCTGATCGACTTCTGATAACGCCTTCACAAGAAAATTTTCTTGTGAAAAAGCCCCGGGCGTCATGCGCCCGGGGCTTTTTTTGTTTGCGGACAGGGGCTGGGAGAATCGTCTCCTGGCCCTGTAAATTGCCTCTCCCGCATCGGCCAACCTGCAGTTGTCGGCGTTTACTGGTGGCACACGCCATCTTGCGACGCACCAAATTGATCTTGCCCGGGTCGCCAGCCAACGATGGTTTTACGCGATCCGCGATGATCCTCTTGCCGCCAGGATGACATAGGGCACCACCTTTCTATAGCCGGTCAATTTATCGTTTCTGGAACAGCGCCGCGACTGTAATACCAATAAAGCCGATTCACCATTTCTGTGCTTTGCGCACCAAAGTGGTATTACAAAAAAACTACCAATACAAACTGGTCTTAGTCATTTATTTGGCGGTATAAATAATGCTGCAATGCAGCGTTGTTTAGCGTCTTGAACAATGCCGCTTGATTCATGTGACGACTTAACTGTTTTTATGAAAAATAATTAAAAAAACGAGGATCGTCATCTTTCAGCTAACTAAATGATCATTTTATTATTAAAAAAGAATGGATTTTCCAATTTCCAAAAATCGATTTTTTCATAGATAAAATATAAAATAAAAGCACAAAAACAGGTGCATTTATGCCGCGATGCGTCAAGGCAGAAGAAGTTCAACAAAAAATCCGCTAATTTCTATTTTTCATAAAATTTCAAATTTTCCAGGTCCGTTTTTCAAAAAAAGCGACCAGTCCAGTCCACTAAACAACAGTCGTGGCGTTTGTAAAATATTGAATGTAAACAACGGTATATATAGATATATGAATTGTGCATTTGGATACCAATAATTTATTTATGTAATACCAGTTAAATGCCTATTGACACCCACTTTTACGGTCCATAGAGTGTCCTCAGCGCAACGTTTCTAAATGGAATTTTGAAGCTTGGGCGCAAGGCAGGTTTGGGGTGATGTGCGGGGCAGAGTACGCACAGCATTTTCCCGGGACGGTTTTTGGAGAAGGACACGGCCGGGAAATTGTGGCACTTGCAGTGACATGCGGCGTCTTGTTGGTTGGTCTTGTTGTATTGGCGACTGTATCGAAAAAAGGTTCTCCCTTTGCCGGCTTGAAGCGATATCAAACCGCAGTGTGGAGAAGTAAATGAAAAATGGCCTGCCTGGGATAGGCGAGGCCGCAATCGATGGGGAGAACAGTAAGTGAACAAAAATTTAACACCAATAGCATCTGCGGTTGCACTGCTGGTGATGGCTGCAGCAGCCATGCCGGTATATGCGCAGCAGGCAGATGATGCAGCTCCAAAAGCTGACAGCAAGAGCGCTGACAAGAGTGGCCAGATTGAACAGGTCACCATCAGCGGCATCCGCGGTTCGTTGCAAAAATCCCTGACCCAGAAACGTAACGCCGACTCGCACGTGGAAGTCATCACCGCGGAAGATATCGGCAAGATGCCGGACAAGAACGTGGCCGATTCGCTGTCGCGTGTGCCTGGCGTCACCATCGGTAATGCCGGCGCCACCGAAGGCGGTTTCGATGAAGCCGACCGGGTCAGCATGCGCGGCACCAGCCCGAGCCTGACGCAAACGCTGATCAACGGCCACAATGTGGCTTCCGGCGACTGGTTCGTGCTGGATCAATCGGGCCAGGTTGGCCGTAGCGTCAGCTACACCATGCTGCCATCCGAACTGGTCGGTTCGGTGGTGGTCCACAAGAGCTCCGAAGCCAGCCTGGTTGAGGGCGGCGTCGCCGGTTCGGTCGACATCATTACCCGCAAACCGCTGGAGTTCAAGAAACAGTTCACTGCTGAAGCGACCATCGGCGCCGTGTATGCCGATTTGCCAGGCAAGACAGATCCACAAATGAGCGCGCTGATCAACTGGAAAAACGAAGCGAATACCTTCGGCATCCTGGTGCAGGCGTTTTCGGAAGAGCGCCATCTGGAGCGCCAAGGCCAGGAAATCCTCGGCTATACCCAGATCGCTGCGGGCAGCAAGATCGCCACCGCCCATCCTGACCTGGCTGGCGTGTATGCGCCCAACCTGATCAACTCCGCCCTGTTTGAGCAACAACGCAAACGCACCGGCGGTTTGATCGATGCCCAGTTCAAGGTCAGCAACGATTTTTCTTTCGACATCAATGGCTTCACTTCAGAAATGAAGGCCGCCAACTACAACCGCAGCTATGAATTCTGGGGTGCGCAAGTCATCAACGCCGGCGCCGGTCAATCGCCGAATCCTGGTTACACCGTGAAAAACAACACGCTGACATCGGCGACTTTTGCGCCAGTGGCCGGGACCAACTACGGGGTCTACGACCAGATTTCACGTCCGGACGAGAGCGCCAGCTCGAATTTTGTCGAGCTCGGCACCAAGTGGCGCGCCAGCGATTCGCTGACCTTTACCACCAAGCTGGGTACTTCGACCGGTGAAGGTAAAACGCCGACGCAAAACGTCGCGGAATGGAATGTCGGCGTTGGCGCCGGCGCCGGTTACCAGTTGAACGGTACAGGTACAGCCGCCAACTGGAACCTGGGTGCTACCAATAATTCCAGTCCTGCAGGTGCGCAGTTCGGTTGGATCTTTGGCGACCAGAACATCGACGTCAAGGACAAGGAAAACTGGGCGCAGATCGACGGTGAATATACTGCCGGCTGGGGCGCTCTGTCATCAGTGCAGTTCGGTGCACGTTATAACGACCACAAACGCAGTTCCGATGGCGTGATCGGTCAAGGACCTGCGGCGGATGGCAGCGCCGCCAATCCAGCCAATTTCCCACAAGGCTATCAAAATTTCCCGTCGAATTTCGGCAGCGGCCTGGGTAGCGGCTTCCCGACAAATGTCTGGTACTACACACCGGGACAGCTGGCGGCATACAACGCGTTCACGAATCGTGATCCAGTATCGCGCGAAGACTGGAATTCTGAGTTTTCGGTCAAGGAAAAGAATACTGCCGGTTACCTGCAAGGTAATCTTGAAGGTAATCACTGGAGCGGCAATGTCGGCCTGCGCGTAGTTCAGACCCAAGAGAACGTACTCTCCAACGTTGCAGCACCCGCCACCGCACCAGGAGCGATTTTAACGTCGGCTTTCGGTCCGTTCGTCCGGCAACAAGACAAGAACACCTACGTCGATGTCCTGCCTAGCGCCAATCTGAAATTCGAACTGAGCAAAGACCTGATTGCCCGTTTCGCGTTATCCAAGACCATGACACGTCCGGATTACTCGGCACTGGCCGGCCAGGTATCGCTGTCGCCACCGGCGCAGTTTGGTTCCATCGGTTCCGGCAGCGGCGGCAATCCCGATCTGAAGCCGATCACATCGAACAACTTCGATACATCGCTGGAGTGGTACTTCGCTCCTCGTTCCCTGGTGTCGGCGAGTGTCTTCAACATGAACCTGACCAGCTATGTCGGCCTGGGCAGCGTCACCAGAAGCTATGTCACCAGCACGCCTGATCATCCTGCCAACTACATGGCTGATTACGTGTTGACCGTGCCGGTCAACACTAGCGGAACAGTGACCGGTATCGAACTGGCGTATGAAATGCCTCTGGGGAAAAACTTCGGTTTTGCCACCAACGCCACCTTTATCAACGCCTATGACGCTGCCAACGGTCCTTTGGTTGGCGCTTCCAAGCGTACCGCCAACCTGACGGCTTATTTCGAAGATGAGCGCTTCAATGCACGCATCTCGTATAACTACCGCAGCAGCTTCTACAGCGGCCTGGATCGCAGCACCGCGTTCTACCAAGCCGGCGTCGGTACCCTGGCAATGTCTCTTGGCTTCAAGTACAGCGAGCAGCTGGCCTTTTCGCTGGATGCGCAGAACCTGAACAATCCGACCTTGAAGTACTACGCACAGAGCGAAGATCAGCCACGTGCGTTCTACAAGAACGGCCGTCAGTTCTACCTGAATGCCCACCTGAAGTTCTAGCAAGGCAATACCGGCATGCCGCCGTCCAAAGCGGCATGCCGGTTGCAACTGAAGTTGTGTGCGGTTGAAGTAAGAGTTGACGTTGATTTTGCCGGGAGAGCGTGGATGACCGGATATGGTTGCACCCGCTTGGCTTTGATGAAAACGCTCTCCGGTCTTTTTGCCGGGCAGGTCGGATACGGTCCGCTGTAATCGCCAGCCAACGCCAATAAGTCAGCAAGCCAGTACAAGTTCAGGACGCCGACAGTCGACAGGTTGCCGTCGTTGTCAATACCGAGATTGCCCGCAGTCAGGCAAACAAACAGGAGTCGTTGTATGGATTTCACGCAGGATGGGAAAAATCCCTCCAAGAATGTAGTTGGCATCAGCGTGGTTGTTGTTCTGCATGTTCTTCTGATTTATGCACTTCTTACAGGATTGGCGCGCAAGGTTGTGGAAGTGATCCAGCAACCGGTCGAAACCAAGATCATCGAAGAGATCAAGCCGCCACCGCCGCCACCACCGGACAAGCCCGTGCCGCCACCGCCAAAATCGGTCGCGCCGCCACCGCCGTTCGTCCCTCCACCCGAGGTCAAGGTAACGCCGCCGCCAACAGACAATGTGATTGCCGCGGTGACCAATGTCAAACCGCCGACCAATGATTTGCCGACATCGGTGGCGCAGCCTGCTACTAATGGCGAGGCCGGCCCGGCGCATACCAGCGCCAAGATTGCAGGAAATTGCGAGAAGCCGGAGTACCCGCGGACCTCGCTGCGTAACGAAGAAGAGGGCATGGTCACCGTCAAACTGACCATCGGCACCGACGGCAATGTGCTTGATTCTTCTGTTGAAAAGAGCAGCGGTTTCAAGGAACTGGACCGGGCCACGGTGAAAGCCTGGAGCCTGTGCCATTTCTCGCCGGCCATGTCGGATGGCAAAGCGGTGCAGTCAACCACCAAAATGCAGTATGTCTGGAAACTTGAGTAGGCTCATATCAACGCGAGTCATCTATTACGTCGCGATTGCGGCAATCTACTTTCTAATTTTGGAGCACAAGCATGTCTATCACCCGTAACCGCTTATTTACCTTGCCTTCCGCCCTGGCTGCAGCCCTGATGATCTCTGCCATGACGATCTCGCCGCTGGCAGCAATCGCCCAAACTCCTGCCGCAGCATCTGCGCCTGCTGCCGCTACCTCCGCACCGGCCGCCGATGCGCCTAAGGCTGCAGACGCTGCAGCAGCATCGCTGGTAGATACGCCAGTCCCGCCACCGGCTCCTGCCGACCACGAGACTGTCAACAACCCAT
>NZ_JBDTCG010000030.1:0-16713 GCF_039923675.1 Collimonas sp. | reverse complement strand
AAGAACCTTCTACTTCGCGTCACCATCACTACCAGTTCGCGTCGCCAACAAATCGTTTTGTTTGTCAGCAGCAGAGAGATGAGATTATGTAGCGTTTCAAGTTTTTCGTCAACTTCTTTTTTACTTCTTACCGAAAAACTTTTTACTAACCACACCAACTTCATCCCACTTATTCCCCATCAAACTTCGCTCGCAAATCAGCATCTTTACCACTCTGCTGCTTCGCTTCTTTCGCGTCGTTCTCAACGGGAGGCGAACTATAGCAATCCCTCCCGTTGGTGGCAAGCATTTTGTTAAATATTTTTAAAAACAGGTAAACGCTTGCCCAGGAACGCTTGCATGCCTTCCTTTTGATCCTCTGTGGCGAAGGTGCTGTGGAACAGGCGGCGCTCATAATTGATGCCTTCCGCCAGCGTGGTTTCATAGGCGCGGTTGACCGATTCCTTGATCATCATTACCGCCGGCAGCGACATCGAGGAGATCACGATCGCCGCTTCCAGCGCTTCCTGCAACAGGCGCTCCAGCGGCACGACGCGGGAAACCAGGCCGGCGCGTTCGGCTTCGGCGGCATCCATCATGCGAGCGGTGAGGCACATGTCCATGGCCTTCGATTTCGATACTGCGCGAGGCAGACGTTGGGTACCACCGGCACCAGGGATGATGCCCAGCTTGATTTCCGGCTGGCCGAACTTGGCGTTGTCGGCGGCAATAATGAAGTCGCACATCATGGCCAGCTCACAACCGCCGCCCAAGGCGAAGCCAGCAACAGCAGCGATCACCGGCTTGCGGATGCTGCGGATCTGTTCCCAGTTGCGGGTAATGTAGTCGCCTTTGAAGACATCCATATAGCTCAGCTCTGCCATGCCGCCGATATCGGCGCCGGCGGCGAAAGCCTTGTCGCTTCCGGTCAGAACGATGCAACCGATCTCCGGATCGGCATCAAATTTCACCAACGCCTGGCCCAGCTCGGTCATCAGCTGGTCATTCAGGGCATTCAAGGCTTTAGGACGGTTCAGATGGATCAAACCGACTTTCCCTTGCGTTTCAACCAGAATATTTTCGTATGTCATTACAGATCCAATCTTTATGTGCGTTATTACAGTTGGTAACTACGTATGCTAATTCAGCTCAATTGTAGCGCCGCTAAGTCAGATAAGGGATAGGATGACCATATTGCAAGTACGCAATGCGGCCAGTTCAAGGAATTTTTCAAATTACCAACTGTCTATATATATACAAGCTGACTATATTACCGACAAGATCGCCCGATTTTGACCGACACCCCTTTAACTAGAAGGAGGCAAGCCATGTTCAAAACCATTCTTGTGCCCACCGACGGCTCTCATTTGTCGGAAAAGGCCATCAATACAGCGATTGAATTTGCAAAATTCAGCAGCGGCAAAATATACGCCCTCTCTGTCGCCGAGCCCTATCCGTTCTCGCCGATGGCGGAAAGCAGCATGGCCACCGATCCCGGCACCTATGAAGAAAACATGCTGGCGCTGGCCAAGCTGAACGTACAAAAAGTCGCCGATGCCGCAAAAACCGCCGGCGTGCCTTGTGAAATGCTGACAGCCCAAGCGTTTAATCCAGATGAAGAAATCATCAGTGCCGCCGAAAAATACCATTGCGACGCGATTTTCATGGCTTCGCACGGGCGCAGCGGCCTGAGCCGGCTGTTTTTGGGCAGTAAAACCCAGAGAGTCCTGGCGCATTCGACCATTCCTGTGCTGGTATTGCGTTAAAGCAATCAAGCCGGGCTCGATGTCAAACGAAATCAAGTCCGGCCGCTAACGCATCTCTATATATATTAGAGGCTGCTCAACGCTGATTAACGCGCCGCAGCTACCTTCGGCAGCAACAGCCACATCATGCCGCGCTGCTTCATCTTGCCGGCCTTGTCACCGGCTTCGTTGCCAAAACCCCAAAAATAATCGGCTCGGACTGCGCCCTTGATCGCGCCGCCGGTATCCTGCGCCACCACCAGTTGCTGTAACGGCGCATTGTTATTAGGCTGGGTGGTCGCCAGGAATACCGGCGTCCCCAGCGGCACGAACTGGGGGTCGACGGCAATCGAGCGCATCGGCGTCAGCGGCACGCCTTGTGCACCCTTCGGCCCTTTGCTCGGATCCAGTACTTTCTCTTCTCTAAAGAAGACATAGCTTGGATTCGCGTTCAGCAACTCCTGCTGCCGCGCAGGATTGGCCGCCAGCCAGCCTTTGATGCCCTGCGCCGACGCTTGGGCCAATGTCAATTCGCCTTTATCCACCAGATAGCGGCCGATCGAGCGGTAGGGATAACCGTTCTGGTCGGCATAGGCAACCCGCACAATACTGCTGCCGTCATTCATCTGCACACGGCCGGAACCCTGTACCTGCAGGAAAAACGCATCGATCGGATCATCCACCCAGAGGATTTCCTTGCCAGCCAGGACGCCGGATTTATCCAACTCGGCGCGGCTTGGGTAAGGCACGACCTTATTGCCGACCATGCGGCCGCGCAAACGCAAACCTTTCAATTCCGGGTAAATGCTTGCCAGATCGACCGTGATCAGATCGTCCGGGGCGCGGTAAATCGGCGTCTGATAAGGGCCGCCGCGCTTGCGCGCGCCTTTCAGCAAGGGTTCGTAGTAACCTGTGACCAGGCCGTTATCGCTGCCATCCGCATTGATCACCTGATAAGGCGTGAAAAAAGACTGGAAGAATGTGCGGATGGCTTTTTCATTACCGCCATCCAGGCCTGCCGCTACCGCGCAAGGCTCTTTCCAGTCGCTTTTACGCGCCTGCGTCGTGCAAGATGTCAAAAACGCCGGCAACACCTGGCGCAAATCGTCATTACCCCAGCCCGGCAGGGTGGCAAACGTGGTGGCGCGCAAGTTGGCACCCGGGGCAACCGATGACAAGCCCGGCGCGACGCCGGGACGCGGCGCTTCCTGCGCAGGGGGAGTGACGGGAGTCGTAGTTAATGGTGTAGTAGTACAAGCAGCTAAACTGAACCCGATAACAAGAACAGAAACGGGTAAACTGAGACGTTTAAATAGCATTTAGGATTCTTTATGTGGTTAGTGGCTCTCGAAGCTTGCTTCGCCTTCTTTGTATTCGCATTCATTGTCTGGTGGACCATGTTTTCCGGCCGCAAGCCGGATCAAAAGCCGGGTCAAAAGCCGCCAAGCAAATCGCTACCGCCCAAAGACGACAAAAAGGGCCAATAAGTTCCTTCCTCAATGCAAGGTGCGTGGCAGGGACAGGATGAATTCCGGAATGCGCGCCTCGAATTGCTCGCCGTCTTCGGCCACGCAGAAATATTCGCCCAGCATCGAGCCTTGCGGCGTCGCCATCGAAGTGCCGCTGGTGTATTCGAACTGCTCGCCCGGCTGCAGCAGCGGCTGATGGCCGACCACACCCAGGCCGCGTACTTCTTCCACATGATTGTTGGCGTCGGTAATCACCCAATGGCGCGAAATCAGCTGCGCGGCGACTTGCCCGGTGTTCTTGATCGTGATCGCATAGGCAAATACATAGTGTGAACTGTCCGGCTGGGATTGTTCTTCCAGATACTGGGTTCTGACAGTGACGGTGAATTCATAGGCTGCCATGCTGGTTTCCTTGGTTGATGCTTGATTGATGCATACGTATATGTGAGGCTAACGGCCCATTGCACACGAATTTCTCCGCCGGCGCAAGCCGCAAGGACGCGCAGCCGGGGCTAAAGGGTAAAATAGCGATCTTTTGCGCCTTTCCTGGATAGCCCTCATGCCAACCTACCGTATCGCTCCAAGTATCCTCTCCGCCGACTTTGCCCGCCTGGGCGAAGAAGTACGCAATGTCGTCCGCGACGGCGCCGACATGATCCACTTCGACGTCATGGACAATCATTACGTGCCTAACCTGACCATCGGCCCGCTGGTATGCGAAGCGATCCGGCCGCATGTGCAGGTGCCGATCGACGTCCACCTGATGGTCAAGCCGGTAGACCGCATCATTCCCGACTTTGCCAAGGCCGGCGCCAACATCATCACTTTCCATCCGGAAGGCTCGGAACACGTCGACCGTTCGCTGCAACTGATCCGCGACCACGGCTGCAAAGCCGGGCTGGTGTTCAATCCGGCAACTTCGCTGGATTACCTGGACTATGTGATGGACAAGATCGACATCATCCTGATCATGTCGGTCAACCCCGGTTTCGGCGGCCAGTCGTTCATCCCTGAAGCGCTCAAGAAAATCGCCGAAGCGCGCCGCCGCATCGACGAATCGGGCCACGACATCATGCTGGAAGTCGACGGCGGCATCAAGATCGAGAATATCGCAGCAGCAGCCAAAGCCGGCGCCGATACCTTTGTCGCCGGCTCGGCCATCTTCAGCAAGCCAGACTACAAGGCCGTCATCGACGACATGCGCGCGCAGCTGGCAAATATATGAATACAGTGACGACCGCAGCGATTGCGCTGACCGGCATCAAGGCGGTCATCATCGACCTCGACGGCACCATGCTGGACACCGCGCCGGACTTCCACGCCGCGGTCAATCGCATGCGCGGCGAGCTGGATCTGGCGCCGCTGCCGCAACAAACCATCGTCGATTTCGTCGGCAAAGGCAGCGAGAACCTGATCCGCAAGGTACTCGGCGTCGATTACCCGTCTGCGCAAGTTGAACAGCACTTCGAGGCAGCGCTGGATTCCTATCAACGCCACTACGCAGTGGTCAACGGCAGCTTTGCCGCAGTTTATCCGGGCGTACTGGAAGGTTTGCAAGCCATGCGCAAGCAAGGCCTGCGGCTGGCTTGCGTCACCAACAAACCCCTACTGTTTGCCGAAGCATTGCTGGAAAAAGTCGGTTTGCTCGACTATTTCGAGGTGGTTTACGGCGGCGATTCGTTTCCGAAAAAGAAACCTGACCCGATGCCGCTGCTGGCGGTGTGCGCCGATTTCAAGCTGCAACCGTCGCAAGTGCTAGCCATCGGCGACTCCAGCAACGACGCCCAGGCTGCCCGCGCGGCCGGTTGTCCGGTATTTAACGTGCCCTACGGATACAATCACGGCGAGTCTATACAAGATGTCGATTCCGATGGTATAGTCACCTCGCTGCTTGTTGCGGCGCAAAATATAAGCCACTGAATCAACTGATTTAAGACTGCCCTATCTCTCATGTTTTTCAACAAAAAACTTCATGTCCTCCTAGCCGCCCCCGGGGCCTGGCTATGGCGACGCTGGCAATCCTGGGCTAACTGAGACCCACTGATAGCTGCTGCCTGAACAAATGCAAGCGGACAGAATCGCCGGATTCGGTGATTCGCCAAACTGTAACAGGCAACGTTTTTTGTAATGAACCACCGCTGTTCTACAATAGCGGTCTGGAGAGAAACATGACCGAACTCGAATTCAAATCGCTGGCCACGCAAGGCTACAACCGCATCCCGCTGATCGCCGAAGCATTCGCCGATCTCGAAACGCCATTGACGCTATACCTGAAACTGGCGCAAACCCAGCAGACCGGCAAGAATACTTTCCTGCTTGAATCGGTCGTCGGCGGCGAGCGTTTTGGCCGCTACTCCTTCATCGGCCTGCCCGCGACGACCCTGCTGCGCAGCTACGGCACACGGATCGAAGTGGTCAAGCACGACGAGGTGGTCGAAAGCCTGGAAGGCAATCCGCTCGATTTCATCGCTGAATTCCAGTCGCGCTATAAAGTGGCGCTGCGTCCTGGTTTGCCACGTTTTTGCGGCGGCCTAGCCGGTTATTTCGGTTACGACACGGTGCGCCATATCGAAAAGCGGCTGGCGCACTCGACGCCCAAGGACGATCTCGGCCTGCCCGACATCCAATTGCTGCTGACCGAAGAACTGGCGGTAATCGACAACCTGTCCGGCAAACTGTACCTGATCGTGTATGCCGACCCGACCCAGCCGGAAGCCTTCTCCAAAGGCCGACAGCGGCTGAAAGACTTGCGCAACATGCTGCGCCGTCCTGCCGATGCACCGGTCACTTCGGCATCGGTACGCACTGAAACCATTCGCGAATTCAAGCGTGAAGATTATTTGAAAGCAGTCGCCAAGGCCCAGGAATATGTGATGGCTGGCGACCTGATGCAAGTCCAGATCGGCCAGCGCATCAAGAAACCCTACGTCGATTCACCGCTGATGCTATACCGCGCCCTGCGCTCGCTGAATCCGTCGCCGTACATGTATTTCTATAATTTCGGCGACATGCAGATTGTCGGCGCCTCGCCGGAAATCCTGGTGCGCAATGAACAGACTTCAGCGCCCAAGGCCGGCGGCGAAGCCAAGCGCAAAATCACCATCCGCCCTCTGGCCGGCACCCGCCCGCGCGGCAGCACGCCGGAACATGACGCGCAACTGGCCACCGAACTGCTGGCCGATCCGAAGGAAATCGCCGAACACGTGATGCTGATCGACCTGGCGCGCAACGACATCGGCCGTATCGCCGAAACCGGCAGCGTCAAGGTCACCGACCAGATGGTGATCGAAAAATATTCGCATGTGCAGCACATCGTCTCGAATGTCGAAGGCGAACTCAAATCCGGCTTATCGAACCTGGATGTATTGAAAGCCACTTTCCCGGCCGGTACCTTGTCCGGTGCGCCGAAGGTGCGCGCCATGGAAATCATCGACGAGCTGGAACTGACCAAGCGCGGCATCTATGGCGGTGCCTGCGGCTACCTGTCGTTCGGCGGTGAAATGGATGTTGCCATCGCGATCCGCACCGGCGTCATCAAGGACGGCATGCTGTATGTGCAGGCCGCGGCCGGCATCGTCGCCGATTCGGTGCCCGAGATGGAATGGCAGGAAACCGAGAACAAGGCGCGCGCGGTACTACGCGCAGCGGAACAGGTACAAGACGGTCTGGATGGAGAAATCTGATGCTGCTAATGATCGACAACTATGATTGTCGTTCGGCAGAATCCGGCGGTATACGTCACCTAGTCCAGAACCCGCATAAAACCTAACGAATGTGTTCAGAATCGTCCGGCTGCGAACAGTGACAGCCGGATAAAAACCGGATAACCTACAGGATAAAAATCCACGTTATCCGGTATGCCATCACTTACAGACACAAAAATCCGCAACGCAAAGCCAACGGCCAAGCCTTATGTACTTCAGGACGGCAACGGCCTATATCTCGAAGTCCGCCCGTCCGGCACCAAATATTGGCGCTATCGATTCTGGCTCACACCAACCAAAGATGGCCGCTATACGATTGGCGAATATCCTGCAGTATCCCTCTCCGAAGCACGCCGCGAACGCGAACGCGCCCGCGAGATGGTCAAGCAGGGCATCAACCCGACGCACGAAAAGCAAACCGATAAGCTACGACAGGCAACGTCCCGGGCGAACACCTTTGAAGCCGTCACGCGTGAATGGCTGGCAAAGAAAGCTGACAAGGTGTCGCCCTACACGCTCAAGCAAATGACAAATGCCTTTGAACAAAATGCATTCCCAAAAATCGGGCGCTGGCCCATTCGCAACGTCACGGCTGCGCACTTGCTAGATATTTTGCAAACAATGGAAACTCGGGGAGCAACCACGTTCGCAATCCAGTTGCGCCAATGGTGCTCCGCAGTCTTTCGACACGCAGTGGTCACACTCCGCGCCGATGCCGATCCGGCCGCAGCGCTCAAGGGTGCGTTGATTCGGCCAAAGATCAATCACAGCAAGCCGATGATGCCTGAGCAGATCGGGGATTTTTTAGCCCGACTCAGAAAATACGGCGGCAACCGGACAACGGTCCTGGCAATGCGACTGATGCTCTATACTTTCGTTCGCACGCTGGAATTGCGGAAGTCAAGCTGGGAGGAGTTTGATCTAGAAAATGCCGAGTGGCGAATCCCGGCAGAGCGTATGAAAATGCGTCGACCGCATACCGTGCCGCTGCCAACACAAGCGATTGCGATACTTGAAGAGTTGAAGAGAATAACAGGCGCTGGCACCTGGCTGTTTCCAAATTTCCGGCGACCTGATGATGTGATGAGCGCGACAACAATCAATCGCGCCCTGGAGAACATGGGTTATGACTCTGGCCTTTGGACTGGTCACGACTTCCGCGCCACAGCCTCAACCCAATTGTACGAGATGGGATACCGCACCGAATGGATCGAGCGGCAATTGGCCCATGCTGAAGAAAACAAAACAAAAGCAGCCTATAACCATGCCGAGTATCTTGTCGAGCGACGAAAGATGCTTCAGGCATGGGCAGACTGGATAGATCAAATCCCCGAGAAAGTTATCAAAATAACGATCACGCCGCAACAGCTCGCGCAAGCGGCCTGATTAGCGCGCGGCGCTGTATTTGTCGGGCGATCCATTCTTGAACCTCTGATTCGACCCAACCAGAAATACGACCTAGCTTGACCTGCTGCGGGAAAGTACCGTCCTTTATTTTTTCATAAATGACGGTCTTTCCCAAACCGACCATTTCCTGTACTTGGGGCAAACGAATAAACCGTTGATTCATTTTTACATCTCCTCGCTACTGATATTTATGTTTTCAATTGGCGCCATGACGACGGCTTTTTGCCATATTTCTTTCATAGGGACTCCATTACCGCTCCAATAAAGACGGTCGCCGCTTCGGCGTTGATCGCGTTGCCAAAGGCGCGCAGTCGTCCCACTCTGGAGGTAGCCCCATGAGCCAACGGGAATGTGCCGGATTCAACTGGCCGCCACTTTCCATCCGTGCATCTAAGCCAGTCAGCATCTCGCCAGAAGCCGTTAACCTCGCCGGTCCGGATGCCAACATTGCGAAGTCGTTCAGATTCGATCCATGCCGAGTTGGTCCCATAGCCCTCTTCGCTTGGCCGCCGCCGCTGCTGTCCATGGCTTGCGGTGTTGGCCAACCTGCTAACTGCGCCGTCACGTCCAACGTATCGGTGCTGACCTTCCCATTGCGAATTCGTCCTCCGATATATCCGCCCTTGTGATCCCGAGTTGTTGGAGTGGGCCACGAACCACAAGCGTTGCCTGATGTTCGGCGACCCGACGCCCGCAGCAGGGATACCGACCGGCGCGAAGGCGTAATCACTTCCTTCCATGTCAGTTTGTACAAGGTCGAGCCAACCGAGGCCAATTGCAGCTTCAACTTGCTCACCAAGGACGACCCCAGGGCGACGCTCTCGGATGAGATGGTGCCAAGCTGGCCATAAGTGCCGCTCATCAGAAAGCCCAGTTCCTCTGCCTGCCGCGCTGAAAGGTTGGCACGGACAGGAACCTGTCCAAACAGGTCGATCGTCTGGCCAACCCGCACGGCGCAGGGCATATGACCACACGCCGATGCCGGCGAAAAAATGGCACTGCGTGTATCCGCGCAAATCATCTGGTTTAACATCTTCGATACTCCTTTCATCCACATCACCTGGCGCTATGTGGCCAGCACTAATTAGATTTCGCAGCCACTGAGCGGCGTATTTATTGATTTCGTTGTAGTAAGCCGCCATCGGCTAACGTTCCATTGGGGAGAGTTCGATGTGCTCCTTTGCGCAATCGGAGCCAAACCACATTGCCGATGGTGGACCAACATGATCGGCAGTGAGGATGGTTGAAACAGGCACGGCGCAGAATATGCCCGGCCACTGATGGTCGAGTTCGATCCAGGCGTGCATCTCGCCATTGCTGATATCCCGACGCAGGCCATTGACATAGCCGACCTGGATGCCATCGCCGCTATCGAACGTGACTCTGTCGTGGATTGCGACCGACACGGTGTGAACTGCTTCAGTCATGGAACGCTCCCAGGAGCAGGCCGACCAGCAGTGCAACGAGAATGAGCAGCGCCGTGAAGAATGCCAGCACGCCGTGATAGCGGATCTTGTGGCGTATCAATGCCGGCTCGATGATCTCGGCGATTCCCACCAGGGCGAAGGCGATAAGCGAATTGAGGCACACGTACATCATGGTTTTCATAGGTCGTTCTCAGTCATAAAAATTCGTGGGTAGGGGCAGGCGTGGAGCGCGGCCCAGATAGCAACCAGGCGCTTGCGTGCAGTCATGTCGTTGTTGTCGTAGGCGGCTGTTTCCAGCTTCGCCATGCGTTCACGTTCGCCGTTCCTGGCGTCCGCAAAATCCTTGGTTTCCCGCTCCAGATCCTTCGATTTCTTCTCGATGGCGGACCAGTCGGTCGGCTGATAGGCGGGTTGCGGATTCTTTTCGATGAAATCAGCAAGCCGGACGGCGATAGCTGCCGATTCTTCCGGCGTTAAAACCGAAGTGGAGATTTTCTTCTTCGATTTTTGCGTACAGTTATTTACACCAGTCCAAGGGAAGTCAAAAACAACAGCCTTGGTGGCGCCGACGACGGTCCACTGATACCGGACCGATTCATACACAGCATTGGGATTCCATACGTGATAGATGCCGCAAGGCTTGTCGGCCTCATAGGTCGCATACTTCCCCTCGATCACGGTCAGACGTTTGGCGATTTTCACCAACCCCTTGCGCCCGACTGTCGGGCCTCCCTGCGCCCGCAGGTAGTCGCGGAAGGACGCTTGCTTGATCGTCTTGACTGTCTTGACGCGCTTGCCGTCGACAATATTGATTTCGGTGGCCTTGATGCTCTGCGCGGCCTGCCACGCCGATTTCACCGCTTCGGGTGCATGCAGGATGCTTTCGCTCTTGACGCGCCGCAATTCGCGCCATGGACCGATAGGAGCGCCGCCAACTTGTTGAAACTGGCGAATACCCCAGGTCTGCGCCCAATAGCAAACGCGCTGGCTTGGCGTAATCAATTCATCACCGACCAGATCGTCGGTCACCACGTAGGTGCGACCATCTTCCCGCATGTGGTGGTCGCCCACATTCGCGCCATCGATATTCTTGGCGATATATTTGGCGATGTAGCCAGCAGCAGTGCCTTTGCCTGCCTCAATACGCACCAGCTTGACGCGATTCTTGGCCGCGCCGCGCTCGTTACCATCTTCGAGCAGCGCATAAGCAGTAATGACGGCCTCGTAGCGTTCCTGGTGTTCAGGCGGCACAAACATCAGCATGTGCCAATGCGGACAGCCATCATGGTGTGGCTCGGCGATGCGGATGCCATACGCATGGATGCCATCCCGGTGCAGCTTGGAGCGTATGCATTTCCACACGTCGCACAGATACGCTTGGGCATCGCGTGGCGTCGGTTCTCCGAAGTCTAAGTATTTCGGGTTCGCCTCGCCGCTCTTGCTCATTACCGCGTGATACTTCGATGGTGCTGTGATGGTGGCGAAGACGCCGACATGACCCAAGTCGAAAGCGATCTCCTCGAAACCACGGATGCGCGCCATCAGTTCGTCACGCCGAATCGACTTGTTGGCGGTCCCTAGTGCGGCCAACTCTTCCAGGCTATAGGTCTGTCCGTTTTCATTTTGCATTTCAATCGATGCCAACAGCTTTGCATTCTGCTTGTTGCGGCGCTGCTGCCGGTAGGCGGTTTCATTGCTGACATACGCACCGGTCTTGAAGCTGGTGAAGCCCAGACGGATCGCCATATGTTCGCAGCGGCGCGCATGCGCCTTGCGGATGCCGCGATGCCACCAAGCCTTATCCACGGCGCGACGGATGATCTCGACTTCTTCTTTACCTGCCGGTGGCGGCACTTGGAGACGCTCACAGACCAGCCGTATGGCTGACACAATCGCGTCCAGGGATTGGAGGTTGGCGCAAAGCTGATAGCACTCTCGGGCGGCGCTATCAGCCGCCCGGTAAATCGCACCATCGGACGCGTCGAGCGGCAACAATTGCTGTTCGGTCCAGATTTCGTCGATAACATCGACCTTGTGTTCGTGCTTCTGGTAGCCGTCGCGGGCAAACAGATCGCGCAGAGCGCGGCCCATACGCCGGGGCAGGCCGGTAATGCCCTCAGTAGAATAAAAGCGATAACTCATTGTTTTGCGGCGATGCCGTCCGATTCGTGACCAGGTGCTGGAAACTGACTAGTGACTTCGCCGCCCTGGGCGCAGCGCAGGACAAGTTCCAGTTCTTTGATGAGGCGGCGGGCTTCGCAGTGCATCTTGCCGCGCTCCAGAGCAGTCAATGATTGCAAGGTGGCCTCGCTCTTTTTAGCGTCCAGGTCAGCCATCCACATAATCATCTTGCGGACACGCGGCGAGACGCGCCGCCAATGTGCTGCACGGATGGATTCTTTGTCACCGGCCAGGACGACATAGGCGTGCTGCAAGTGTGTTTGCGCGATGTCCTGGTGCGCCTGTTGGGATAGTCTGGCCATGGCTTACCCCTTGATAAAGCCGGCGGCTTGCAGCAACGGACCGGCCATCATCAAGGCACAGCCGAACGTGACGACGCACAAATCGAAGAAGAATTTTTTCATACGGTCACCTGTGCATTAGTGACCAATTCGCCTACGGTGAGGGAGTGCAGACCAGTTTCGAGATGCAGTACCCATTGGTGCGTGCTGCCATCCTCAAATTGGAAGAGGATTCGCTGCACCGAAAATATCCCAATGCCATCGTGGTGACGTGCTTGTACCGGCTTGACCGTAATGGTTTTCAACTGGGTGAAAACAGTTTCTACTGACATGATTGACCTTTCTTCAGGGTGAGCGAATCCCGCACGTCTGAAAACAGACGTTGCAGGTAACAACGGGAGGGGTACGGCGAACTAGCGGGTGATTACGGCGGCGCTAGGATGTGAGGTATCTTTTTCATGGATGGCTCACAGTTTCAGCGCCAGTTGATTGGCGCAGGCATTGCGGACGTGCTGCGAAACGTGGATGCGTACATCGGGGTTCGGCATTGCCGACATCGACAAAGTACGAAGCACTTCCAGGCTGGCGACAAAGACGTGACCGCAATCCGGGTTCTGGCACATGTAGGTAATCTCTTTCATCATGTCCGACATGGTGCGACTTTTAGCGGCACGCACGCGATGGTGGCAATGTGGACAGGGAATGCTGATGACTCTCATGTGCGTGGCTTATTGACGAGTTGCAAGGACGCGTTTGTAGGTTTCCAGACCGAGTACGACAGTGGCGTGGAGGAACCAGGAGAGAGATTCCTCTTCATTGGCGGCGTAATGTCTGAGCTCAACCACTTCGTCCGGCGTCAAGCGCACGTTGCGGGTCTCGCAAATTGTGCCGTTCGGTAGGCGCTTTGCTTTTGGCAATATTTTCATGGTGCTATGATGTGTGGTAACTAAGGGTAGGGTAATTATAAAGTATTAAAGTAATATTTGCGAATGGATTTTATGGAATTTAATAATATTGGCGCTCGACTGCATGAGGAGCGGAATCGTTTGGGATTCACTCAACAGGAATTGACTCAGCGTATTGGGATTACCCAGAATATGTGGAGCAAATATGAGCGTGGACAGGCTGTGCCGGGGGGAGATGTGCTTGCTGCACTCTTAGCAATTGGCGGGGATGTTCTATATGTTCTCTCAGGGCAACATACGGATAACCCTGTTTCGGCAGAGGAAAAGGAGCTCCTTTCAATTTTTCGGAAATTGGATCTGCGAGGCAAAGTGAATCTGCTCGGTATGGCGGATGTCGTCGGTAAAACTCCAACAGAAATGGCGAAACCAACGCCGTCGACGCGTGTCGGGAGTATGCAGTTTCATAAGGGTGTCAAAGTAGGGCAGCACATTGTTGGTGATATTACTGCGCCGCAAACGATCAATGTTGGCGGTGGTAAGAGGGCGAAAAAGCCTAAAAAAAATTTGGAACAATAGATTTTGTGCGTGGAGCAGAAAAGACGTAGCGCACATCGGACAACTGGTTACAGGCAACATGGTAGTCATGTCCGATGCGTTGGATACAATTAAGCCGGCAGTGCTTGAGCTGCTGACGGAACAACAGTCAAACGGAAATCGCCGGCTAAAACGCGCCTTCCGATTACAGTCTGCGGCATTCATGACGGCGCTATTGACTGGAACCTGGCCATTATTCCAGGGACCTACGGTAGTGAAAGCAGCATCGGAACCATACTGTCGATCAGACCAGCATTTTTATGGGGTTGGCGCACTAGTTAAGAAAGCGAACGGTGCGTACCGGGAATGCTTTCTGGATCGACCTGGTGCGCTACCCTATTGGGGGACGGAATCGCGGCCCCGTTCGCGGGCACCGCGACTGACGTAACGTGTAGTAAACCAGAGCTGACCTGCCAATTAGTGTCAGATTTCATCGCGCCTCGAAGCCTCCCGAACTCCCGAGTTTGGCCAAAACCTGATATTCGCACATCCGATCAATTCATGGCCTCCTCAAGATTCGGTTGTCAGATAGGATATTTTGCATCTACGCTGGTATGCACTGTCTGCTGGGTTTCGTTGAAATCTTTGCGTATGTAAAAACAAATGGACTGCGAAGCTAGAAGGCAGGCCACGTTTAAAGGTTTCACAGGAGCATTTTGTCCCGCAGAACGTTCGGCCTATATTAGGTTAGATTGAAAGAAACTTTGGGAATATGCAATGACTGATAACATGTCCAAGTACACTATTTACACGTTGCGCGGGTTACCCGCCGGAGTGTTCGGTGAAGCGTACGCCATCGTCACAGGTACAGAGGTCGATCAAGGGGAGTATACGGCCGAGCATTTCATTTTGACGCAGCTACCGAACGAAGCACTTCACATGGGTACTTTCGATATCTCAGGGAACTCATTTCCAACTGAGCTTGGTATAGTGGATACAGACTTTGCCCTAACAGAAGCCCAACACCAAGTAGAGATCGACCTGTTCGCTTTGCTAGAAAAAAGGGCAACTGCACTCGGGCGACCCGACGTGGCTTACCTACCCATCGAACTGAAGCTACAACCCAGACCGTTTGTTGGTTGCGCGATGCGAGGGCGTTTCATGAAACAATTCAAGATTGTTGAGGACGCCACGAAGTGTCCTTCGCTAGCTAGATATCTCGGTTATCTACAGCAAATTAAAGTTATCAGATACGGCGGGTGAAGATGCAATCTAACAAGTCGGTCAGGAGTGACGTTTCGCCGGCAAGCCGGCTCCGCGCGCCCTATCCGAAACGTGAGGGCTCATCAATGAATCAGCGCAACCAGATGTTCATACATTTCGACATTTGCATTGATCGACTGAATGGAGCGTGGCGGACGCTCAAGACAATCAAGGAGCATCCGGGTCATCCCTTGGTCGGATCAGCGTTTCGATTTGCCTTGGTCGAATACGCAGTTTCTTATACAAGATCCGATGGCCCGAACAAAGAACGCTACCGCCTTGATACGCGATACGTTCCTGTCGATTTTCTGCCACGCCACGAACACCTACTCGCATCCAGAAATCAAATTCAAGCACATGCCGATTTAATAATTTTTGATGCGAAGCTCTCGTATATCGACCATGATGGCCAGCGCCTTGTCTCAATTGGACTAAACAACATTAATGGGTTCGAAGAGTTGCCGCACATTGACGAGATCATTCTCCTTATTGAAGGCACTTTGGAAAATATGTATGCCGACAGAGACAATCTCAAACTTACGCTTGAGCCGTAACCCGTCGTTACGGGGGACGCTCACTCTATCGGCGACACATCCCTAGGCTAGGGTGTTGAATGTCTGGTTCGGGGAGATTCGACCAGCGGCTAAGGGGCGAGAGTGGAAGTTCGCAATCTGACGCATCTTGTCAGATAAAGTCACTACTGATGCGCGTAACGACGCCATGGCGATTAACTCGCTTTTCCCTCGTTGTTTTCTTTGATGACCTCGCGCCGCTCCCGAATTTTTCCCCATTCGAGTTTTGCGGCGCGTGCTGCCGTCTGCTTGTTGGCGTAGACGTGCTGCAATGTCTTTGTACTGGCCGTTGCGCCGGCGGCCGGCGCCGCATGTTTTCCCTTACCGGTCGAGGGTGCAAATTCCTGACCGGTCTTCTTGTTGGCAACGTTGCGCCATTTGGCGTACACGCCGGTAATACCAGGATCTGGATCGACCTCATCCTCGCGCTCGACTTCCGCTTCCTCTGTGCGTGTCTCCAGCTCGATGCCGCTAGTAAAGCCGGCGTCGCTGATGCTGTGCCTGACTTTGGCCGTCAGCCAGTCCTGATTATCGATATCTGTTTTGAATCCCACTACTTCCACTGGCGACTGCGGCATCAGCGCAGGATTGCCCAGCGCCAGCGACAGCTCCAAGGTCGCGGCGCCGCGCTGAATGCGCTGCCACTCTGCAACGGCAGCGGCGCGGGCGTCCGCCTCACTAGCGTATGTCGTGCGCAGCCGCTTGCTGTTGCCAGGCAATCCCGCCACCACGCTGCGGCGCATGCCGTGCCGGTCGTCATGCCAGAACACGCGCACACCGCTGTAGCTGTCACGCTCGGCGCTATGATAACGGTGCCTGTCTCCCAGGTTGCGCGTGATGCGGATCACCGGCAAATCGCGCCCTGACGTCGTCTTGCTGCGGCCCGCCGGCATGAACAGCAGGGTGTCGTTTTTCACAGTCGCTGCCGCATCGTATTTCTTGCCCAGCCGGCGCAGGAATGCTGCGTCGCTTTCTCTGGTTTGGTCCAGGTGCGCAATTTTTATCCCCCGCAACGCGTCGGCAATGCCGGCTTTCAGCTCCTGCTGAAACGCGATCACCTCAATCACCGCGCCCAAGGTCGTGTCATGGAAACTGCGCTCGACCGGCTGCCGGAACGTGTCGATCAGGCTTGCCGTCCTGGCGCGCAAGGTCAGTACGTCCGGCGTGCCGCTGTGCTCGATCTCATCGACGGTAAATATGCCCTTGTCGACCAGGCCGGATTCTTGCCAGCCGATTTGCACGTTGA
>NZ_JBDTCG010000029.1:0-9150 GCF_039923675.1 Collimonas sp. | reverse complement strand
GATGCCGGCATCGCCGGCGCCCACGGTATCGACCACGGTGATGGAGGGCGGCGCTACTTGCCAATATTCGGCGCCGGCATGGATCGCCGCGCCTTGTGAGCCTAATGTCAAGAGCACGGTGGCCGATGGATTGAAGCCGCGCAGGGTCGCCAATGCCGCTTCGGTATCATCGCTGCGGAACAGGCCGGCCAGGTCTTCGTCCGAGACCTTGATGACATCTGCCAGTTGCGCCATCTTTTTCAGCACGCTGTCGTAGCGCTGGTCCATCACATTGCGGAAATTGGGATCGTAGCTGATCTTGACGCCGCGGCTATGCAGGTCCTCCGCCAGTTCGATCAGGTGTCCGGCCAGCGGCGCGCGCGTCAGGCTGATGCCGCCGAAATGCACCCATTGCGCCGCTTGCTGCCAACCAGCAGGCAGCAAGCCTGGATCGAAAGCCAGGTCGGCGCTGTTATCGCCGATGAAATTGTATTGCGGCGGTGCGGTTTCATACACCACCGCCAGCAGCGGCGAACGCGCCGCGCGTTGCAAGAACCGCAAATCGAGTCCGCTCGCCTGGCTGGCCGCGTAGAGCTCATCGCCGAACCAATCTTGACTGATGGCGCCGGCGAAGGCGGATGAGGCGCCAAGGCTGGCGGCGGCGCGCGCCACATTCCAGGTCGAGCCGCCGGTCTTGCTCAGCCATTGGCCGCCGCCAACGCGTATCAAGTCGGTCAGAGCTTCGCCGGCGCTGACGAATTGGGGGAAGGGCGTGGCTTGAGCGGGTTTTGTGGTTTCAGGCATGACAGCGTCCATACAAGATAAATAGGGTAAAAACTGTCGTCATCCCCGCGTTCGCGGGAATGACGCAGTGACATCGTAGTGATATTGTTTCATGGTGATTTATGCCAGCGGACTGTCCACAGCGGCCAGTGCTTCCAGATAAGCGCCCATCGGATGATAGAAGTCGGTCTTGCCGTGCGGCGGTTTTTCGGGGCCGTAGCGCAGGTTGTCGCGCTGCAGGATCCGGTACCAGCCGCCACGCTCCTGATCGATCAGATGTGCGTTGCTGTACTCCCATAAATTGTCATAGCTATCCCAGTAACCCGCGTTGCCGCTGCGTTGCGCCAGCAATGCTGCCGTGGCCAGCGATTCGGCCTGCACCCAGAAATACTTGTCGCCATCGCAAACGCTGCCGTCCGGCGCCAGGCCATACACCAGGCCGCCAAACTGCTGGTCCCAGGCAGCCGGCATGGTGACGTCGAACAATGCACGGGCGTGTGGTAGCAGCCAATCAGTATCGCCTTGCAGGTGTTGGCGATGGCGCTCCAGCAGCAACAGCAATTTCGACCACTCGGTCATGTGGCCCGGCTGGAAACCCCACGGACGGAACATGTTGCTGCTGTCGTGGCGGTTGTATTCCCAGTCGGCGCTCCAGTCGGCGTGGTAGTGTTCCCAGATCCAGCCATCCGTTGCCAGCCGGACGGTGATGTTGTGCGCGAGCCGTTCGGCGCGCAGCAGATAGCGCCGTTCGCCGGTTGCTTCAAAGGCCGCGATCAAGGCTTCGCAACTATGCATGTTGGCGTTCTGGCCGCGATAAGATGAGACCACGCCTTCCGGCGTCGCCTCGTCTGCGTACAAGCCGTCATCCTCCGACCAGAACAATTTTTCCATCAGGTCAAAGGTGGCGGTTATGCCTTGCGCCGCCTCGCTGATGCCGATCCTTAGCGCATGTGCATGCGCCAGCAGGACGAACGCCAGACCGTAGCAATGTTGGGTGCAGTCAACCGCCACGCCGTTTTCCAGGACCCAGGCATAGCCACCGTAAGAGGGCTGCCAATGTTGCTGCTGCAAGAAGCGCAGGCCATGTCTTGCGGCTTCGCGATATTCTTCCTTGCCGTCGAGACGCCAGGCCAGTGCATAGCAGAATACCATGCGGCTGCTATTGACCAGATGTCGGCTGGCGCCGTCATAGACGCTGCCATCGTCATTCAGGTAGTGGAAAAAACCGCCATCCGGATCGATGGCGCGCGGGTGGAAAAAAGCGATGTCGCGCCGCATGCGGTCACGCAGGAAGTCGGGATCGCGATAGTCTGGCGAGGAGGAAGCTGGTCTCATGTTTTTAATTTTTATGGATACACCGCTGATGATGGCTTGCCTGGAAGCGTATCGTCAACGAAAAAACGAATCGAACTGCATGTCGAATTGTTGCAAGGCTTTCTGGGCGTTTTGCATTTTCTTGCGGAATTCCGGGCCGCGCTTGAGCGCCAGGCCGACCGCCAGGATATCGATCACCACCAGATGCGCCAGCCGTGCCGAGATCGGCGTATACGGGTCGATATTGAAGCTCAGGTCGATCGGCACCAGCACCGTCGCCAGTTCCGCCAGCGGCGTGCCGCTCGGTCCCAGCACGATGATGTCGGCGCCGCCCTTTTTTGCCAACTGCACGCTGCGCAGCAACGCGGCATTGCCGCCGCGCTGCGAGATGGCGACCACGCAGTCGCCGGGTTGCAGCAGCGATGCCGCGATGCTGTGGATATGCGGATCGGAGTAGGCGACGGTAGGAACGCCGGAACGGAAAAATTTATGCTGGGCGTCCGCCGCCACGATGCCCGACGTACCCTGGCCGTAAAACTCGATCTTGTTGGCCTTGAGCAAAACGTCGAGCGCTTTCTGGATCGCATCGGCGCTCAGATGGTTGCGCAGGTCGAGCAGGGTATTGATGGAGCGGCTGCAAATCTTGTTGACCAGATCGGCCGCGATATCGTCCTGCGCCAGCATTTCATTGGCTCCCGGCAGGGCTACCGCCAGGCTTTGCGCCAGTTTCAGCTTGAAGTCGTGCCAGCCTTCATAGCCGATGGCGCGGCAAAAACGCACCACGGTCGGCTCCGATACTTGCGCATTTTTTGCCAGGGCGGTGATGTTTTCCGCCAGCGCCAGCTGCGGGTTATCGAGAATGGTTAACGCGACCTTTTTCTCCGACTTTGACAGCAAGTCGATCTGGGTCCGGATCGCGTCCAGCAGCATGGTCATGCCGGGCCCTTACAGTTCTGGCAGCGCTTCTTCGCGCCATTGCAAGCCATCGCGCGCAATCAGGGCGCTGGCCGCGGCCGGGCCCCAGGTGCCTGCGGTGTAAGGAATCGGATCGTCTTCTTCCTGGTCCCAGAATTCCAGGATCGGCTCGACCCATTCCCACGCGGCTTCCAGCTCGTCGCTGCGCATGAACAAGGTCAGTTGGCCGCGCAAGACGTCCAGCAGCAGCCGTTCGTAGGCTTCCATCCGTGGTGACTTGAAGCTCTCGCGGAAATTCAGTTCCAGCTCAACCGGTTTCAAGCGCATGCCGTCGCCCGGAGTCTTGGCCATCAGGTTCAGGGTCAGGCCCTCGTCCGGCTGTAAGCGGATTACCAGGCAGTTCGGTTCGAAACTGCTGTTCGGCTGGGCAAAAATCGAGTGCGGAATGGTCTTGAAACGAATCACGATTTCCGCCAGCGAATCAGCCATGCGTTTGCCGGTGCGCAGGTAAAACGGAACGCCGGCCCAACGCCAGGTATCGACTTCGGCCTTCAGTGCCACAAAAGTTTCCGTACGTGAATGAGGATTAGCGTCGGCCTCTTTGCGATAGCCAGGCACGGCGACACCTTCAACGTGGCCGGAGCGGTATTGTCCGCGCACCACGTTTTGCGCCAGCGTAGTCGGCGTGAAGCGCTTTAGTGAACGCAGCACTTTGAGCTTTTCATCACGTACCGCATCCGGGGTAATTGACACCGGCGGTTCCATGGCGACGATACAGAGGAGTTGCAGCAAGTGATTTTGCAGCATGTCGCGCAAGGCGCCGGAAGTTTCGTAGTAGCCCATGCGGTTGCCGACGCCGAGTTCTTCAGCAATGGTGATCTGCACGTCGGAAATCCATTCACGACGCCACAGCGGTTCAAACAACACATTGCCAAAGCGCAGCGCCAGCAGGTTTTGCACCGTCTCTTTACCGAGGTAATGGTCGATGCGGAAAATCTGCGATTCGGAAAATACCTGGCCGACTTCGGCATTGATTTGCTTGGCGCTGGCGAGGTCGCGGCCCAAAGGCTTTTCCAGCACTACGCGCGAATTGGAGGTGGCAAGGCCGCTGGCAGCCAGGTTCTTGCAGATTTTCGAGAACAGGCTAGGCGGCGTCGCCAGGTAGAACACATTGGTGATCGCGTGGTCCGGGCGCATGGCTTCGACCAGCGCTTTGTACGAAGTCGCATCGGTAGCATCCATGGCGACGTACTTGATGCGTTTGCAAAAACGCTGCCAGACAGTAGCGTCGAAGCTTTCCTTGCTGATGTGCGGCTTGGCGTCCTGTTCCACATGCTTGAGGAAGTCGGCATCGTTGCTTTCGTGGCGGCCGATACACAGGATGCGGGCATCCGGCGGCAGGTCGTTGGCGCGGTCGCGCGCATACATTGCCGGCAGCAATTTACGCATTGCCAGGTCGCCGGTACCGCCAAAGATTGCTAAATCGAATTCTGCAAGAGCCATGATAAATGAGACCTTAAATGAGACCGATGGATTACTGCCGCTACTGGGAGATAGACGCAAGATGAAAGATTTGACGCCTTTTCATCCTGCTCAGAAAAATAAACTACAAAGCTTTGCGCGCCATCGCAATCAGGCCGTTGGTCGAGCTGTCGTGGCTGTGCGGCGCCGGCGTGCCGGTCAGTTCGTTGAGGATGTTGCTGGCTAAAGCCTTGCCCAGCTCAACACCCCATTGGTCGAAACTGTTGATGTCCCAGATGACGCCCTGGACGAAGACCTTGTGCTCATACAAGGCGATCAGCGCGCCCAGGTTGGCTGGCGTCAGCGCCTCCATCAGGATCGTGTTGCTCGGACGATTGCCAAGGAAGGTGCGATGCGGCACTAGCGCCGCGATCTGTTCGGCCGGCATGCCCTTGGCTTGCATTTCCGCCTGCACTTCTTCCGCGTTTTTGCCGCGCATGAAGGCTTCGGACTGGGCGAAGCAGTTGGCCAGCAGTGCCGCTTGATGGCCGGGCAGGTGATGGCTGGCGGTCAGGGTCGCAATGAAGTCGACCGGGGTGATGTCGCTGCCTTGGTGCAGCAGCTGGAAATACGCATGCTGGCCATTGGTGCCGACATTGCCCCAGATAATCGGGCAGGTGGCGACTTCAAGCGTGCTGCCGTCGAGGGCGACGCGCTTGCCGTTGCTTTCCATTTCCAGCTGTTGCAGATAGGAGGGGAAGTTGCCCAGATCCTGGTGATATGGCGCAATCGAGACCGAGCGATAATCGAAAAAATCGCGATACCAGATGCCCAGCAAGGCCATGATGACCGGCATGTTCTGTTCCAGCGGCGCACTTTGGAAATGCTGGTCCATCGCATGGGCCCCGGCCAGGAATTCGCTGAACTGGTCGAAGCCGACCGCCAGCGCCACCGACAGGCCGATCGAGGACCATACCGAGTAACGGCCGCCGACCCAGTCCCAGAACGGGAACATATTGTCCGGATCGATGCCGAACGCAGTGACGCCTTCGACATTGGTGGAGACGGCGACGAAATGCTTGCGCAGATCCGACTCCCGCGCGTCCGCACCGTTTTGCAGGAACCAGTTGCGCGCCGAATGCGCATTCATCATGGTTTCCGCGGTGGTGAAGGTTTTGGAGGCGATCACGAACAATGTTGTGCGCGGATCAACTTGTTGCAGCACGGCGTCCATATCGTCGCCATCCACATTGGAAACGAAATGCAGATGCAGGCCGGTCTGCTGGTACGGACGCAGTGCCTGGCACACCATCTTGGGCCCGAGATCGGAGCCGCCGATGCCGATGTTGACGATATCCGTGACAGGCTTGCCGCTATAGCCGAGCCATGTGCCGGAACGAAGTGCGTCGGTAAACGTCTTGATTCTTTGCAGCACGGCGTGGACATCGGCGCTGACTTGCTGGCCATCGACCACCAAGGCTGGCTGGGCTGGCGCGCGCAGGGCGGTATGCAGGACGGCGCGATGTTCGGTGGTATTGATCTTTTCGCCAGCAAACATCGCTGCACGCCGGCTTTCGACCTGGCGTTCGCGCGCCAGGGCAAACAGATGCTCCATGGTTTCCGGGGTTACGTTGTTTTTTGCATAATCCAAAAACAAGCCGGCGGCTTTGAGAGAGAATTGTTCAAAGCGGGGCGGGGCGGAAGCCGTGGCGAACAAGTCGCGCAACGATCTGTCCTTGACGGCTGCGTAATGTGCGTGCAGGGCTTGAAAGCTGGCGGTAGTATGAAGCGCAGTCTGTGGCATATCCGGAGTCTTTATGGTAGGTCAGGAATTTATACGACTATACAACAGTTGACGGTAATTTCACTACAAATTATTTTGATGTTGCTGTTGTGAAGTCACTTTGCGTCATCTGAACGAGGTTTTTGATCTATCTCCCTCTGGTTCATTTGTTCGCTACCGTTATTACGTACTGTATGGCTAGAGTTGCTGTTTTAGATAGGGTGGCTCTGTTTCAAAAAACCACAATCGAACCCGATTTGGGTTGGCAAGTTAACGTCGAAATACTATTTTGTAGTAAAATTTCAATTCGTCTACTGTTTCAAGGATTTTTATCATGACTGTTCAAGCCAGCGTAGCCAAAGTCACCGAACGTATTGTTGCGCGCAGCCAACCTTACCGCAGCGCCTACCTGGCGCGCCTGGAGCATGCGCGCCGCCAGGATGTGCAGCGCGGCGCACTGTCCTGCACTAATCTTGCCCACGGTTTCGCCGCATTTCCAGTCAATGACAAGTTGAGACTGAAACAGGACAAAAGTTCATCGGTAGCGATCGTATCTTCCTACAATGACATGTTGTCTGCCCATCAGCCGTTCGAGCGCTATCCGCAGATCATCAAGGATGCGGTGCATGCGGCGGGCGGCGTGGCCCAATTCGCCGGCGGCACACCCGCCATGTGCGATGGTGTGACGCAAGGCCAGCCGGGCATGGAACTGTCGTTGTTTTCGCGCGATGCGATTGCCATGGCGACCGCGATTGCGCTGTCGCACAATATGTTCGACGCCGCGGTCTACCTGGGCATCTGCGACAAGATCGTCCCCGGCTTGTTGATCGGCGCGTTGCATTTCGGCCACCTGCCTGCCGTGTTCATCCCCGGCGGTCCTATGACCAGCGGCATGAGTAATAAAGAGAAGGTACGCATCCGCCAGCTCTACGCCGCAGGAAAAGTCGGTCGCGCCGAGTTGCTGGAAGCGGAATCGCAGTCGTATCACAGCGCCGGTACCTGCACATTCTACGGTACCGCCAACAGCAATCAGATGCTGATGGAAGCCTTGGGCTTGCATCTGCCGGGTTCCGCATTCATTACCCCAAACACGCCGCTGCGCGATGCCTTGACCGCTGAAGCAGCGCGCCAGGCCTTGCGGATCACCGACCGTGGCAACCAATACCTGCCGGTCGGCCAGGTGGTCAGCGAGAAGAGCATCGTCAACGCCATCGTCGCTTTGCTGGCGACCGGCGGCTCCACCAATCACACCTTGCATCTGGTAGCGATTGCCAAGGCGGCCGGCATCGTCATCGACTGGAACGATTTCGACGCGCTGTCGGCAGTGGTGCCGCTGATCACCCGGATTTATCCGAACGGCGACGCTGACGTTAATCACTTCCACGCTGCCGGCGGCACGGGTTTTGTGATCCGCGAATTGCTGGATGCCGGTCTGATGCATGAAGATGTCAAAACCATTCTTGGCGACAGCCTGCGCGCCCATTGTGCCGAACCGTTCCTGGATGGAGAAACGGTGGTGTTCAAGCCAGCGCCGGAAAAGAGCGGCGACGACTCGGTGGTGCGGACTGCCGCTGCGCCGTTTTCCGCCGATGGCGGCTTGCGTTTGCTGACCGGTAACCTGGGTCGCTCGGTGATCAAGATTTCCGCCGTCAAGCAACAGCACTGGATCGTGCAGGCGCCGGCGGTGGTGTTTCATTCGCAAGAAGCTTTCATGGCGGCCTTCCGCGCCGGCGAACTGGATCGCGATTTCATCGCCGTATTGAGCCACCAGGGCCCGCGCGCCAACGGCATGCCGGAATTGCACGCGCTGACGCCGGCGCTGGGGATCTTGCAAGATGCAGGCCGCCACGTGGCGCTGGTCACCGACGGCCGCATGTCGGGCGCTTCCGGCAAAGTGCCGGCGGCTATCCATGTCACGCCGGAAGTATTGGCCGGCGGTCCGCTGAGCCTGGTGCGGACCGGCGACATGATCCGCCTCGACGCCGAGAAAGGTATACTGGAAGCCTTGGTGCCTGCCGAAGAATGGGTGCAACGCCAGCCGCTGGAAACCGACTTGTCGGCTAACCATGTCGGCATGGGCCGCGAATTGTTTGCGATGTTCCGCACCACGGTCAGCGCGGCGGAAGAGGGCGCAACCTGCTTCGGCCTGCCGCCGGCGATCCCGACCTCGGCAGAATCTGCAGAGTCAGCACAACAACCACAGAAAGCAACGATATGACATCCTCCAATCTTCTTTACGGCAACCAGTTGCTGGACATCATGCGTGCGTCACCGGTGATTCCGGTCATCGCGATTGACGACATCGAACATGCCGTACCTCTCGCCAAGGCGCTGGTGGCAGGCGGCATTCGTGTACTGGAAATCACTTTGCGCACAGTGCATGGCTTGCCTGCAATCCGCGCCATCGCCGAGCAGGTGCCGAGCGCGATTGTCGGCGTCGGCACGTTGACGCAGGCCGATGAATTCGTTGCCGCGCGCGATGCCGGTGCGGTGTTCGGCGTGTCGCCGGGCTTGACGCCGGCTTTGATCGCCGCCGCCATAGCCAGCGGTTTGCCGCTGTTGCCGGGCGTGATGACGCCGTCAGAAGTGATGGCCGCGCGTGAAGCCGGTTTCCGCCAATTGAAGCTGTTCCCGGCAGTGCCTGCGGGCGGCGTCGGCATGCTGAACGCGATTGCAGGCCCATTGGGCGACGTCACGTTTTGTCCGACCGGCGGCATTTCGCTGGACACCGCGCCGGATTTCCTGGCCTGTAAAAACGTGGCTTGCGTCGGCGGTTCGTGGCTGACGCCGAAAGATCTGCTGAAATCCGGCGACTGGGCTCGTATCACGGCGCTGGCTGCCGCCGCCAGTCAGTTGCGCAAAGCGCTCTGATAGTATCTCCCTCCAGATGCGCCGGCGTGATTTTTCAATCATCC
>NZ_JBDTCG010000028.1:0-10804 GCF_039923675.1 Collimonas sp. | reverse complement strand
GTTCTCCTTGCCACAATGGCGTCAGGCGGTTTCAAAATCCGTTCAGAGCGGTTCCTGCTGCGTGGTGCAGTGAATGCCGCCGCCACCGGCTGCAATCGGGTCTATATTAATCTGAACCACGGTGCGTCCGGGATACAGCTGCTCATACTGCGATCTAGCCTTGGCGTCCGCCACCGCATCGCCGAATTCGGGGATGAACACCGCGGCCTTGGTCACATAAAAATTGATGTACCCGGCAGCAAAGGCATTCCGGTCGTTTCCTGGCCGTATCCGGCCCGGCGCTTCCATCGCCACCACTTGCAAAGGCAGGTTATCGGCATCGGTGGCGCTCTGCAAAATCTCCAGGTGGCGTTTGGTCAGCGCATTTTCGTAGGAGTACGGATCCGGCTCGCTATGCGCCACCACCACTCCGGGCCGCACAAAGCGGGCATAGAAATCGGTATGGGCGTCGGTAATGTCTTTGTTGACGATGCCCTGCAGCCAGATTACCTTGCGGATACCCAGCAGCCGTTTCAGTTCGGCTTCGCAATCGGCCTTGCTCAAGCCCGGATTGCGGTTGACATTGAGGACGCAGCTTTCGGTGATGATCGCAGTGCCCTTGCCGTCGACTTCGATACCCCCGCCTTCCAGCACCAGCTTGGTCGACAGCATAGGCACGGCGGCCTGCCCGCTCACCACGTCGGCAACCTTGCAGTCACTGGCAAATGCCTGCTTGTCGCCCCAGCCGTTGAAATTGAATTTGACGCCGGCCTTTTCCCCTTTGGCGTTTTTGACGAATGCCGGCCCGGTATCGCGCATCCAGAGGTCGTCGAGCGCCGCCACGATGAGGTTGATGCGCGGATCGAGATTTTGCCTGGCGCTATCCACATCGTCTTGGCGCACCAGCATGTTGACCGGTTCATGGGCGACAATCGCATTCGCGATGCGCGCCAGCGCCTGCTGTACCTGCGGCACCTGGGCCACGGTCCAAATCGCCGTCGATGCGCCGTAAGCCATTCAGGTTGCCTTGTGCGGCCCCGCCTCGTCCGGCATCAGCCACGCCTCTGCAACGGGCGCAGCGCCACCGCCTGTGTTGCAGGGAGGAGCGCTGTCTTCGCCGCCACCGCCGCAGGCGCCAAGCAAACCACTCACCATGACTGCGCCGCTTCCCGCAGCGCACTTACGTAAGAAAAATCGACGTGAACTCATTACTGTCCTTTTTTGGTTGGCATTTCATGCCGCAACTCTTTTTGCGGCGGATTTGACGTCATTGCCATTCGGGCAATCACTGCAGGACGTATTTTGGCTTGCCTTAAACATGAGGACAAATGATAATATTTACTAAAATACATTAAGTTTTCTCATATGTCAGAGCATCGCATTCCATCTCTCAAATTGTTGATGGGCTTTGAAGCCGCCGCGCGCCATGGCAATTTTTCCCGCGCGGCGGATGAATTGCATGTCACGCAATCGGCTATCAGCCATCAGGTCCAGCAACTTGAAGAGCAGATCAAGCAGCCGCTGTTCCGCCGCGGCGGCCGCGGCGTGGAGCTGACCGTCGCCGGCGAAGTCTTGCTGCGTAGTGTGCAACGCACGCTGACGATCATGCGTAGCGGGCTGGGGCGTATCGCCACCTACCTGGATCCCGGGCTGGTAGTGCTGGTGTGCCCCGCCAATCTGCTGCACGGCTGGCTGCAGCCTCGGCTCAGCCAGCTGGAGGAGCAGTTTCCAGAACTCTGCTTGCTGCTGTCGGCCGACGAAACAGCCAGGTTCGTCGATGAGATCGACGTCGACATCGCGATCAGCGACCGCCCTATCCTGCAAGCCGGTTTACTGGAACTGCCCTTGCTACAGGATGAGTGGGTCATGGTTGGCAATCGGGAGCTGGCGGACAGACTTTCCCCGCTGCCGCAGGACCGGCACCATCTGCATGCGGATCTGGTTTGCCTGGAGGAGAGCCTGACTGGCGACGCCACTGCGCGGCTGTTCCTGGAAGAGCTGACCTTGTTCCGCAAACGCGCCATCTACGACGATTCACGGCTTTTGCTGGACGCTACATTAAGCGGCCGCGGCATCGCCTGCCTGCCACGCGTGCTGGTGGAAGGCAGCTTGTCCGGCGGCCAGCTACGCATCCTGCCCGGCTATCCACGCTTGCCGGGCACGACCTGGTGGTTGTCTGGCGTGGCAGGACAGCCTCGCTCGGAAATCGTATTGAAGGTGTTCGAGTGGCTGCGTTCGCAGGGCGACAATCTCCAAGGGAGCGCCGAAACCGCGGCGATGGCTTCGACGCCGGCCATCCGGCTGAAGTAGATGCCGTCGTTCGCCACTTCGTTACGTCAATTGGGCACATCCTGCAAATAATTTGATCTACATCAAAAAGAATAAGCAAGGTTCGTACTACGCTCGCGGATTGTTTTATTCCACTTGGGAAATTAATGGCAACCGAGCTCTTTAATGATGGTCAGCATGTCTGCGTGATGTTTTCTGACTTGGTTGAAGAAGATGAGGGAGAGGTTGTCCAGACCAATCAGTTTTTCATTTGCGACCACGGCCAAGGCGCCTTGATCGATCCCGGCGGCCAGATGACCTATAACGAACTGTACATGGCGCTGAGCCGGTTTTTCCCGCCGAAAGAGCTGAAATACATCCTGGCGTCGCATGCCGATCCCGACATTGTCGCCTCGGTCGGCCGCTGGCTGACCGGCTCGTCATGCCAGGTCGTCATCTCGAAACTCTGGTCACGCTTTATCCCGCATTTCTGCCCGGCCGGGAAAACCGCCGGCCGCATCATTGCAATCCCGGACGATGGCTTCAAGATCCAGATCGGCCAGAGCGAAGTGATAGCTCTGCCAGCGCACTTCCTGCATTCGGAAGGCAATTTTCAATTCTATGATCCTGTCAGCAAAATCCTGTTCTCTGGCGACCTGGGCGCGTCGATGGTCAGCAATCTCGATGCGACCCGGCCGGTGACCGATTTTTCCGCCCATTTGCGAAGCATGCAATCGTTCCACAAGCGCTATATGAGCGGCAACCGCGCTTGCCGCTTATGGGCGGCGATGGTCAGGCAACTGGATATCCAATGCATCGTGCCGCAGCATGGGTGTATGTTCAAAGGGCCGGAAATGGTGGGACGGTTTATTGACTGGGTCGAGCAGTTGGAGTGTGGTATCGATTTGTTGGATGAGCGACATTACAGCTTGCCCAGGAACTGGTTGCTACCCTTAGGGTGAATTTTGAGCGGAACCAGTTCAAGAAACGGCTGGAGTCCCTCAGTCGGATACGGTCTACGATTTTGCTTCTCGCAAAGAAGCCGCCAACAAGCTCAAACCCAATGTCCCCACCGCGACAGAAGCGGCGCGATTGACTAAGCGACTTGAACGGGAATACGCAACCCGGATCCGGCTGCGCGAAAAGAAATAAGCCAGCAGCATATGCCAGCATAGCGAATTGATCACAATCATCGTCACTGCTGCAGCTTGCAGCAACGGGCTCGGCGTCACAGGAAACGAAGCCGCAAAAATACTGCCGAAGAAAAGCGCAGATTTTGGATTGGTGATGTTCGTCAACAGACCGAGGCGGAATGCGGCAAACGCAGACACCTGCGGCGCATTGCCATCCAAAGCGATGTTCCCCGATCGCCATAGACGGCTCGCGATATACAAGAGATACAAGCCGCCAGTGATCTGGAGCGCCAGATGCAGCCAGGGGAATGCTTGAAATATCGCATTGACTCCCAGCACGGCACAGCTGGCCCAGATACCGGCGCCGACCGTTACCCCCAGCGCAGCATAGGAAGCGCTGCGAGTGCGATCACTTGCCGCCAATTGCGAGATCAGCAGAACGTTGGCTCCCGGAGTCATCATGGCGGCAACGTGAAGAAAGAAAATAGTAATGAAAGTAGAGAGCAAGCGGATATCCCGGGAAGAAAAATTCAGCGGTTTGTCATGACTGGATTTTATCCCGGGTTTTCTGTTTCGACATGGGCGGCCATTTCTTTTTTATCATCGAACAATCGTCTCCCGATGACCAGAAATACCCTATTAACAACACGATCTCGTGCATGCCGAGCCTCGCTTATCAGAACGACTAAGGTGAAATTACTCCGCCTGCAACGGCCGTCGCACCGAACGCGCCCCACGCGGGCTGATGTACAGACGTTGCATGCAGCAAATCACAATATATGCTTAGGTGATTGGCCTTTTGTCTTGTTGTCGTCAAGTTCTTTGCGCCATCGGGCGCTGAAAAGGAGTGTCTCAATGACCACGTTGAAACCTGCCGCGGAGCTCGCCGCGGCGCGCAAACCTTATCCCAACGAAAGCGCCGAATACGGCAAAGCCCGCATTGCCTTGCTGGCGGAAGAGATTGAACTGCGGCGTCATATCGAACGCGTCGCGGCACTGCGGCGCATGCTGCCTGGGGGTGGCGAGCCGCGCGATTATGCATTTAAGGACGAGAATGGCAAGACGCTCCGGCTGGCGGATTTGTTTGGCGCGCATGATACGCTGCTCACTTACTTCTGGATGTATGGTCCCCAGCGCGAGCGGCCATGCCCCATGTGCACTTCACTGATAGGCTCGTTCGATACGCCTGCGCTCGATATCTCGCAGCGGCTGGCGATTGCGGTGATCGGCCGTTCTCCGGTCGAGCGGCAACTTGCCTTTGCGCGTGAGCGCGGCTGGAAAAACCTCAAATTCTACATGACGGTCGGCGACGACTTCGCGCGCGATTATCGCGGTCTGGCGCCCGACGGCAACGAATGGCCTGCGCTCGATGTCTGGGCCAAGCGCAACGGCAAAGTGGAGCACTTCTGGGGCGGGGAAATGGGTGGAACCGCCGATCCCGGACAAGATCCGCGCGGCGCGCCAGATCCCACTCCATTGTGGAATATTCTCGACTTGACCCCGGCGGGCCGCAGTACAGACTGGTATCCGGAGCTTGCCTACTGACGCTGCCAATTACGCCACGCGGGTTGTTTCTCCAGACAGTTCAATCGCCATTCTCGACATCCTTCACTGCGATTGATTGTCGTAATACCTGGACGGCGTCGGCAGTCCCAGCCTCTTGTCATTGCGGACGGCCTGCCGCAGTTCCTGCAGCCTGCGCGCTTTTTCCTGCGCGTCCGGCCATTCGGTGGCACTTCTTAACGCTTGCGTCGCTTGCGCTTGCTGCGCCTTTTGCTCGGCGGCTTGCTTCGCTGCTTGCTGGCCGGCTCGCCGTTTTTGGAATTCGGCATCCTTCAGTTGCCAGTCGGCCGGCGCACCCGGCTCCTCGCTTGCGGCCGCCGACCTCGCCGTATTCAACTGAACTTCCGCTGCTTTTTTGGTAGAGACGGGGCATGGTGTGTCGGTATAACTTACCTTGCCGTCAGCGGCCGTGCATCGGTTGACGCTATCGGCGTGCGCGCTAATCCCGTATGAAGCGAAGATCACGAACAGGGCTAGTAATTTGGCATTCATTGATTCCTCCTTTTTTATGTTTTTGCAAGGCCAAAGCGTACCCGGTCTAGGTCGTTGAAAGCAGGTACTCCCCAGCAACATGAGAAGGTACCCGATATCCGGTCTCGCGACGACGCATAATTTTGTTACATGACTCGCGAACTCCTTGCAAGAAGACTATTTTTCAGGATCGGCGACACTGTCCGTTGCAAGCGGACGCACATAAGTCAGCAAGCTGACCAAGGTCTTTCCAGGCTCTTCGAACTGAACCAGATGCGCAGAATGCTCGAACCAGACAGCTTTCTTATACGGCGCGTCCAGTTTCTTGAGCCATTCATCGGTTGGCTGGGAAGGCGTCGTGTAGTCATGCCGTCCCATGAACATGACGACTGGTATCGGAAATTTGACGACAGGTTTCATGTCGACCTCAAGAAACTCGGGGAGGACACGCTGCAATGTCAAAAGACTACCTTTATCGATGGCCGTGGTCGCCTGCTGGTCATACTCCGGCGAGAGCAGCGGCGCGTTGAAATAGTAGCCAAAATCGCTTCTGAAGGCCGCCAGGCCGCCATAATATTGTGCCCATTTGCGCGCAGTAATGATGCGCTCGCGAGTGAGCGGCTGCGTGCCCGGATAGGGGGCGATTGCTTCCAGTTCCCGCACAGCCGCCTGGTTCCCCGCCTTTTTGGCTTGCGTCAGTCCATATTCGAAGCTGAGGCGTTCATTCTCGCGGCTATTGATCACCTGGCCGATCCCGACATAGGCGTAAAACAGGTCAGGCCGCGCCAAGGCCGCTTTCATTCCGATGACAGTGCCCCAGCTATGGCCGACCAGGATGACTTTTTTCTTGCCATAGCGATTGGAAACGTACTTGGCGATGTCGATGACGTCGTTCACGTACTGATCGATGTGCAAGCTGTCGCGTATCGCATCAGGATCCGCTTCCAGGTAGGTTTTTCCGGCGCCACGCTGATCGTAATTGACGACCGTGAAGTATTCTTCGATCGGCCGCTGGTACATCCACATGGTTGGCGCGCTTGGCGATGCCGGTCCGCCGTGGATGAAAAGAATGATGGGATTGTCCCGGTCTTGGCCTCTTGCATATAACCACTGCTCGACGCCGCCGATGCGCACCTTGTAGTTCTCTTGCACGCCCTGCGGATTTACGATTTTTCCCAGGTCGGCAACGATTTCGCGGCCGTCGGGGTTCTTGGCTGAGCTGCCGGCGGCAACGGTTGCCAGAACAAGAAACAGCACAAGCAGTTTTGCGATATTTTTCCAAAACACGTTCATATTGCCTCTCGTTTTTATTTTTAATCGATGTTTCCGGTCTCGTCGTTCGCGTCGAATCTTCATTTTTGCACGATACCAGGCATTGCCATAATGCATTATGAAAGATGGTAAGTGGGACATCCATGAGCGTCAATTGGTTGGGTTACGATTTGCAGTTTCCGTGGGATGGACTGCATTTCAAGCAAATGAATTGCATGTTGATGCCGGCTTGAGAGCGGCTGGATGTAAGCAATGATGCAGTATGTTTGTTGTCATTACTGGCAAACGTCTGACGGTATTTGTCATGTTCGCCGCCTGTGCAGAAATAAGGATTCACTGCACTTGTATTCAGCGACATCTTTGGCGAATGGCAGCTTAGCGGCTATGCACAATTGATACGAGAGTCACAATTAAATATGTAACTTAGTGTAACATTATGTTCCAATAAATATAATGACTTAAGGGAACGATAATGTCTGGAATACATGGAAAGATTGGCCGACAAATACTGATAGCACTGACGAGCGCGGTGTTTGTTGCTGGATGTGGAGGTGGGGGCGGAGACTCCCCACCTCCGCCACTCCCACAACCAGCCAAACCAATCGTCGTAACGCCGGGATCTACATTCAAGATGAGGGACGGCGTCGATCTGCTGGTGCCGGCTGGCGCCGTGATTAGCGACGGCAGGCTAACTATTAGGATAACCGAGGCGTCGACTCTGACAATCTATACCAAAGCGGACGCATTCATTTCCGTCCCTTCTGCAAGTAAGGGTGTTGCTGGCAACCTAATCACAACAGCCAAGGCCCCGGCTGGCGCCATTTCTACTACGCAGCTCCCGGTCATCGCTTCAATAGCTGGAAACCCGACATCCACGGACATGACCGAAAAGCATGTTGACGGAACCGGAGCAGCTGCGGTTTTTTCGGCTATCCGTGCTATCAAATTCGATCCTAACGGCAATATCATAGTTTCCGATGACGGAGTTATACGAAGAGTAACCCCAGCCGGCGTTGTTACCACACTCAACCTGCAGCCAAAAGACCGGGGCCTGGATGGCATTGCGGTTGACAGTACTGGCAATATTTATGGGTCTTTCATGACCGTGATCCCTGCACCTTGGGTTGGTCCACCCTCTGAACGGATACCGACCTATGGTGGAACAATCAGAGTCATGGATATCGCAGGAAAAACGGAAGATTTCTCCGCTAACTGGATCGCATCATCGACAGAGCCTTTCATTGCATTGGGCGATCTTGTTGCGGACAGTCAGGGAAATTTGTTTCTCGCAAGTCCAGGCACCAATAACATCATCAAATTTACGTCATGGGGTTCAATGTCGGTATTCGTCGGAAATGGCACAGAGGGCAACAACGATGGACGAGGCAGAATGGCTACACTCTCCGCCCCGAGTCATTTGGCGATTGATGCCAACGATAATCTTTACTTCGTTGACAGGAAGAACGCGACGATACGTAAAGCCACGCCAGATGGCACGGTAACGACCATTGCCGCGCCCCCTCAAGGCGACAGCAATCTAGATACCAAGCTTAGCCCTTTGCCTATTCCTGCTCCGTATGGCCCTATCGCAATTGATCTCGCCGGAAATATTTACTTCGAAATGCCCTTTGGCTTCTTGGCCAAGATCGACATTAGAGGTTTTATAACTTCCTATTACCCGACGGATAGCAGCACCATGGGGATATCCTCAATGATCGCCGACAATAAGGGCAATCTGTACTTAGGCACCAACGGCAGCGCTCAAATCCGGAAAGTATCGTTTTGATTTCTCAGTGATATCCGATTCGAATCAGGATGTTTGCTGCTACTCCGTCTGATAGCTCTGTTTGCTATCAGACCATCGAAACGCCTGACGCCACTTTCCACGCTGCTCGCGCAGTTGGAGATCGTGAAAGCCTGCCGTCATACGTGGCAGGACGTTGAGCGAATTGCTGCCGTAATATATGTCGTGGCTACGCGTACCGTCTTTATGCCAATCTCCGGCAATCATTTTATTGAACAGCATCGGCTGCGAAAATACGACCCGTAGCGATTTGCCGTCGATACGAAACAAATATAAAGATTCGAACGAGGCGCCTCCTCCAGCGTAGCCCTCGGACCATCCGGCCCGCACACCAAAGGCATAGTCGCCATCACGCAGCAGATAAGGCGCAAGGTCGAAGCGCTGCCAGTTGTCCGGCAATCCCTCCGCCGGCCCCTTGCCGTCTTCCGAGCCGATTGCTTGCGGGGCGTCGATATTTGTCGAGCCCCAGTCGGTGGGCGCAGCAACCGGCGATTCAGTCCTCGCGATTAGATGTGGGATAGCACCGGAACTGTGATTGAACACACCGAGCCAGATTTCGTTGTCCGGATCGTCGCTGAAGCCGTCGCAAGACGATCTGGCGCTCGTCAAGCTCCGCGCGGCCAGTTCTGGCGTGGGCGCGAGACAGACCACCGCGACATACCAGCCCGGATGCTGCGGCCACGGCTTGGCGCCGGCCAGCACCAGGCGTGCCGGATCGCGTTCTGGCGCAAGTTGCGCCACCAGCAGATCCTTGGTAAAACCCTGCGGTAATTGGGTGCCGAAACCGTCCGGTATCGGCGCACCGCTCATTTCACGGTCGAAAGCGGCTCGCGCATCGCGATTATTGATCGCGCCATGCACCTCATCGATCGAGCGCACGGTGGTATCCGTGTCGGCGCTGGCATACGACGTGGGCAGGATGCAAATGGCCGTACACAACAACAGCTTCTTAACGTGAGCGCTCATGGAGAGTTGGTATATGGTGAAAGAATGATGCGCGCCATTCTATCAGCGCATCAATTTTTCTGACGATAGGAGCAGATCATGCAATTACACAGGATTTTCCAGATCCTTGATCAATCTGTCCGCCTTAAACCGCTTGCCGCCGCAAAGTCAGCAACAGCGAACCGAACGCAATGAAAGCCGCGCCGACGAAGCGGCTGAGCCACTTGGCGAATAAAGGCTTGAGCAGCAAACCGCGGGCGCGCGAGGCGATCAGGGCGTAGCTCAGATGAGTGGAGTAGGACAGCGTCATGAAAATCGCCATCAGGATCAGGAATTGCGGCAGCAAGGCGGCTTTGGCGCTGATGAATTGCGGGAACAGCGCAGTGAAGAAAAGCACGGCCTTGGGATTGGTCGCCGCCGTAAGGAAAGCCTCGCCGTATAATTTTCGGCGCTTTGGCGCGACTTCCTCCTTGCCGGTTTCAGGCTCGACAGCGAGCACCGTGCCGCGGCCGAACAAATGGCGGACACCGATATAAAAAAGATAACAAGCGCCAATCAGCTTCACGACGCTGAACACCAATGCAGAGGACTTAAGCAATACGCCGAGGCCGAGAATCGCTGCCGTCGACAGGCAGAACACGCCGGATATGTTGCCCAGGCCAGACCACATCACCGAACGCGGACCATAGGTGGCGCCGTTGCGCAAGGTGAGCAGGATCGACGGCCCCGGACTCAGGATCGACAAGACTGCCATGGCAGTGAATGTGAGGATGGTCTGGGTGTTCATCTCGCTAGCTTTCAATTAAGGGCTTGATCGCTTGATTTGGCGATATGCAAGGCTATCATGCGCGCGGTGAACGCGCATGGTTCGCATGCGTAAGCCGGCCCGGCGCACCGCTAGCGACTGGAACGGGTACTGACATCGACCCACACCGCCAGCATCAGGATGCTGCCCTTGACGATCATCTGCCAGTAGGTGTCGACATCCAGCATCGACATGCCGTTGTCGAGGCTGGCCATCACCAGCGCGCCGATCAGCGCGCCGTAGACTGTGCCGGAACCGCCGCGCATCGAGGTGCCGCCGATGAAGCAGGCGGCGATGGCGTCCAGCTCGCCCATGTTGCCGGCGGACGGCGAGCCGGCCGCCAGCCGCGCGGTATTCACCAGACCGGCCAGCGCGCACATCATCCCCATGATGCCGAAAATCCATAGCTTGACCGCTTGCACGTTGACGCCCGACAGGCGGGTCGCTTCCATATTGCTGCCGACCGAATAGATGCGGCGGCCGAACACGGTTTGCGTGGTGATGTAGCTGAACAGGCCGAGCAAGGCCAGCAGCAGCAGGACCGGCACCGGGATGCCATCGTAA
>NZ_JBDTCG010000027.1:0-3631 GCF_039923675.1 Collimonas sp. | reverse complement strand
AGATTCAGGATTAAGCGCAGCAGTTCGGAGTAGTCAGCAGTCATGCGTTGCATGTTGCCGGGTTGCCGGAATCGGCGCACCTGGTAGCGGGTTGATATCCGCGTTACCGACTGCAAAGGGATGTTTTACTGCGAGGTGGCATATGACAGTGCTGGGCGGGGAAAAGAACGGGCGAAGTAGTGAAATTTCCCAGTCTAAAATATTTCCTTGAAGAATTTATGCATTTGACTACTATGAATACCTATGCAAGATTTTGAAAATCAGCGAACACGGTCACTATAGAAGCTTAAGCTCATGACAGGGAGTCCGACATGGCAATACATTTTGCAACTACCACCCCTCAAACTCTTCTCAATAATTTTGACGCGAGGATTGCGCAAACTGAACCAAAGGGGAAAATAACTACGTGGGAAAAAGCCAGTGATGGTCATTACACACACAAAGCAACTGAATGGAACAAAAAGGCTTGGCTTCTACCAAAAGTGCTAAATAGTCAACTTACATTTAATATTATTAGACCAAATGGCTCAAATGTGACATCACAAGTCTATGCTTATTATCACGGACATCTGATAGAAACCTTTTTAAATCATTTTGATACGTCATTTTCTAACGCTGTTTCTAGTGCACTTCCTGAAAGCGCAGATCACTGCACGGCTTAAGATAAATAACGCAATAGAGATTCTCGGATAAGCGCTTGATCGATAGCGCTGAAACCTAGCAAAGGCCTGGCCGGATAGTGATATGCCGGGCCTTTTAATGAAACTTTGTCGCTCAATCCCTCCTGGTGCACGCGGGCAATCCGCGCCACACGCCCAAAGAAGCCGACCGAGAGCTGGTTTTCGTCCTGCTCGATCTTGAGATTTTTTAGCGTGCGGATCTTCTCAAACATGGCGGCCTTCTGCCGTTTGATTCTCCCTTTCTTGCCCCGCAGATTCTTGCGCTGTTTGCGCTTCGCGTAAGGCGCGCCGTCCGGCGCCTGTTGGCTGGCGATGCGTTGTACCTGGCTGCGGCGTAAGTCCTGGGCAATCCTGCGCGTGACGACACGACGCTGGCCTGGCTGGAGCTGGGCCAGCAGTGCGCCGGCCCAGGCTTCCAGGGTTGATAGATCGTCGCTCATTCGGGGTTAGCCGGTCTATACCACTCGGCCAGCAGCATGCCGTCTGTATAGGCTTGCCAGAATTCCTCGGTATAGACCGGTGTTGGTTGCGGCTCGGCGCGGTGAATGACCTCCAGCCGGCCGGCGCCGGCTGGTTTGACTATCACGGTTTCGGTTAGCGCCAGTGTGATCGCCAGGTCTATCGATGTGTGGTTGTTGTAATCCACATCAAAGCCGATGCCGGTCTTGCGCAGCTCGGCATTGTCCAGCAGGTCGCGCTGGTGTATCTGCACCCAGGCCAACAACGGGACCATGATGGCATCTTCGCTCCCGCTGTAATCGGTGATGATGATATTGAGCTTATACCGATATTCAAACGACAGCGAAGCCGTGCCGGTCGCCACGGTGTTACCACCCTCCGCAAAGATCAGCAGTTTATCCGGATTCTGCTGCAACTCGGCACTGACGGCAGTCAGGTGCGCTCTAAGGCTTTTTGGCTTGTACATGCTCGGCGTCCTCCTGGCAATCAACAACGGCGTCTACCTTGGCCGCACACATGCCCCACGCGGCCTCTGCACGCTCCAGGGCGAGAAGCAAAGCGCCGTTAGTCCTGGGGGCCGCTGCCGGCAGGTTGCAACGGGTGATCGCTGGGCAGGCGTTGACCGTAAGCGTTGGCGCCGGTAGCGGCCGGATGCTCCCGCAGGCGGACAACAGCATCAGGCAAAGCAGTGTCAAACCAGCTGCGTATCGTAGGGTTGTCATGGACTAGGCTTTCAATGAGGTTTTCTCGTTCGGTGAGGGTGGCGGCGATATTGTCGCGGGCGGTTTGCAGCTTGGCGGCGGCTTGTCTGTCCCTCGCCACCGCGTCGGTCAAAGTCTTGATGGTGCCGTCGCGGTCGCGTGTGATCTGTTCTGCCGTCTCGGCGCGTTCCTTGGCAACGGTCACACTGTCGCGCTGGACGTAAATCACCAGGCAGAGCGCGCCAATACCCAAGAGGGAAATCAGACCCTTGGCGATCAGTTCCATAGACCGATCCGCGTGCCGCGGCTGTCGATCGTCAGCACCTGGCGGCGCGGTGTCTTGCCCTCGACCGCAATGCCCAGGTGTACCCACACCGCGCCGCCGACCCGCTCATAGATCAACTGGTCGAATTGCAGATAGGATTTATCGAGCGCCTGGCAGATCTCCATCGGTGTGCCGAACGCCGGCGCCGCAAAGTCGCACGCTAAGCCGTCCAGGTGGGCGCTATTGCCCGCGCCACCGACGGCACGGTTCAACGCCTGGCAGCGGTAGCCGCTGGAAATGATGATTGATGCGCCGCCCAGCTCCAAACGCACCAGCTCGTTAAACTTCGCCAAGCGCCGCAGGTTGGCAACGATGGCCTGCGCCGGCGTGTTGTCGATAGATAGGGACCGAGCCTTGTCGCTGCGTGTGAATTCTTCCAGCGTGAAATGCACGGTCAGCGGTGTAGTAGTTGTCATTGAAATCCCCGAATGATGTTGGCGACGTTGCCCTGGGCACGATGCACCAGGACACATAAGATCAAAGCGATAGCGGTTTGCCCGAAGGAGGGATGGCCGTGGCCGAGCAAGATCTCCAGGGCACTGGTGCCGGTGGCAACAATCAACAGCCATGCCACCAGGGAGATATGGAAACGGTGATTCGCCAGGCCGCGCCGGTAGCACAGCAGCCGCAGGCACGTGCTGGCGTAGGAAAGCAACGCCAGTAAGGTCAGCGTTTTAGTCATGGTCGCCTCCCTTGCGTAACCAGGCCGGCAGCTCGATGGTTTTAATCAGGTCGATGCCGTGCAGCGTCAGCGCAATGGCCGCCGCCGATGCAAAGAAGGCGGCCACGCCCGATTGCTTCAACGGCGTATTGCTGATGACCTCGGGCGCGGCCAGGTAGCCAATCGCCAGGGAAATGACCATGTAGGCCAGGCGTTGCAGCACTGGCAGGTTCTTGCTGGAGATCGCCACCAGCGTGGCACCGGCGAAAGCGCCAATCAGCGCATTGCCGTCAATGCCAGGAAACAGCGTTGACAGGCCGATGCCGGCGGCACTGGTGACGACCAGGGTGGTAGTGCTGGGTTCTGCCATAGGGTATTGCTCCGTTTTCAGTCCCAGAGGTTGACGACCTGGGCGGTTTTAGTGGGGGTTGCGGTAGGTTCCGGCAAGTTGACCAGGAGGCCGTGCGGCAGGACCGGCCCCAGGTCGGCCAGGCCGGGATTGAGTTCGAGCGCCGCCTCGACCAGGTTGGCAGTGGCACCCAGGTGGCGCCAGCAAAGTGCATCCAGCGTGTCATGCTGTTGGGCGCGCACTTGCATCAGATCAGATCGACCGTCATGTGAGAGCGGCCAATGATGTTGGTAATGGCCCAATGCGCATTACGGCGCTGGTCGGAAGGTGCGTTGTCCAGCGCTTCCATCATTTTCTTGTCGGACAAGGAAGACGCCGTGCTGTCGAAGTCGCGATATCTCTCGGTGAGATCGGCCTTGGCCCAGCAGTAGACGGCACGCCGATAATGAGCAATGA
>NZ_JBDTCG010000026.1:0-24085 GCF_039923675.1 Collimonas sp. | reverse complement strand
ATAACCGAAAGTGACAGTGTGACGACGCCGAGAACGAATTCATAGGTGGAGCGGATGACCGCTTACATTCTACCTGTCAGCAGCATAGGTCGACGCGGCGCCAGAACAATGAGGCATTGGCTCTCGGGGGGGGGCATTTGGTGAACTGGATAAACTGTACCGGAGGAGATGGCACTACAACCCTAAGCACTTTTTTGGGCGAGTTACAGGCGTCGGCTGGAGATCCAAAGTTGTACCGAGCGCAGCGGCGGTCTGGATAGCTTGCTGATAGTCCTGGAACACGATCTGCCACAGCGAGTTAAGGTAAGCTGTTTCGCCGCTACCAGTATTTAGAGGTTTTGAGCATTCCTTCCAAAAGCTAGCAAGATCCTTGGAATAGCTGGCTCCCAAGGCGCTCACACTCGCTTGGTTTTTTAGGTCTGTCTGCTGAGCATTGAGTGTTCCGGGTTGTGGCAGCACGGCGGCAACAATGGATTTGCTGTAGTCGGTGCCGGCGGTTTGCGTAGCATTGGCGAGTGCAGCGAGGAAGATGCTCGGATTTCCTACCTCATGTACACTGACGGTCACGTTTACAGGCACACGGTTGAGAGCCTCCTCTGCTGGAGTAAGCGGAGAAGACGATGACGGCACCGGCACATCAACGTCGTCATGCAGTCCTGGGATAAGCACCCATGCTTGCGGATAGGCGGCGACCTTGGCGTCTGCCGCAGTTGCGCCCGGCTTTTCAGCATTTAGTGCGAGCGTGAAATTGACGTTAAGCAACCCGCCCTTCTCGGCTTCATTCGATGTGACCCGTGCCTTGCCTTGATCGGAGGGCACGTAGGTGGCAACCTGCGATAGCACGATGCCGATCGTGATTTGTCGCTTCTTGGTACTAGCCTTCGTTTGAAGCGATGTTGGGTAGTAGAGGGCCTTGGCCCGGGGCAACGCTATGGAGGCCCGTACGGTAGTCGAAGTAGCTACTGGTGCTGCTGCACCAGCACCAGTAGCCGCAGATTTCGCCGTTGCGCCGGAGGCTGCCTTTCCATAGACCTCCGCAACCTCGTCGAAGCCGACCTCGATATAGAAGTCAGGTGGTGTGAGGTTCTTTGTCGTGAGGCCGAACTGCTTCACGAAGCCTTCTCCTGTCGGCGAGGTTAGCGGCAGGCCGTCCAACATGTCTTTGCCGTTCTTGCAGCTATCAGGTACGGTATTAGCCAGGATTTTGTTGTCGCACCAGGATGCAGCGTTGCCAAGGACAACGTCAGGCGACTTGTAGATAGCGATAACGTAGCAGGCGGGGGGCGCCAATCTTTGCAGCTTGGTGCCGTATTTCGGGTCAGTCGTATCGGTTACTTCGGAATAGTACAAACGCGAGTTAGTGGAGCTAACCGTGTACCCGTCTTTGTCGGCTTTCGCTGCTTGGGAAAGGATTTGACTAGGTATTCCGAAAATGGTCGAAGTCACTTCGCCAAGTGCAACGTTCGCCAGGGCTCCGGCGAAGATACCGAGAACGAACTCTTGTGGCTTTTGATGTTGTTCAGCGTAGGTCTTTGGGACCAGGTCAGACGGGCAACGATTGAGTGGCCAAACATAGGCGAGCGGCGGTTCGGACACTGACGGAGTAACCGGGAGAAGGCTACATCCTGTCAGCAACAAAGCGAAGCCGATCCCTATGGCGACGAAGGGACGACGTGCTACTCGAAAGCCCTTCCAAGTCCTATGAACTGGTTTCTGAAAACCCTCTGGAATCGACGGCATCGTCCTTCCTCTCGTGTCGTGCATGGAATAGTGAGGCTTTGACTCCATCGATCTATTCCGTGCTCTCAGCGACCCATGCACAAACAGATCAGTAGTTTAATTCTTGCTTTTCTGTTCGCTCAGTATAAGGAGTGCTCATTGCAATTACAAATAATTCGAGTTAAAAGGCTCTTTAAATGAGAGTTCGGCCGGTTTGAAACGCGAGTCGTTACAGGTGAGAGATGGCCCATCTCGTAAAGTTTAATGATTGCAAAGAACCCCTCACAGTCAGATATCAAGCATCATTCCTCCCAACAACGACCGAACGGTTCCTGGTTACGGCTCAGTTCATCTAACAGGCTATTCGAATATGGAAATATGATGAATGAAGCTTTTGATTTTCAGTCTAGTTCTGATTCTGATCTTCAGCGGCCAACAGGCGTTGAATGTGGAATGTGGCGTGAAATCAATTAAACTATTTGTTATTTCTCCAGTATAGGGTTGTTGCATCCAATGAAATCTAAACTGAATTACGGTATACCTGACGGTATAAACGTGGCTTAAATAAATATGTTAAATGAAATCAATGACTTATCGACCGATTGATTTGATCGCCCGCTATGTGGAACGCATGATGAGCGTTGACCGAGGCATCGCCTGAGGCAGATGTATCGAGGAACGGTAGCCGCTTCCGATGCCGTCTTTGACCTCTCAATACGCCGAAATCCGCATATGAAAAAAAACTCTCCCGTCGCCCCGCGCGCATTGTTGTTCCTGATTGCGCTGATTGCGTGGTTTGCCATCGCTGCGCAATTCTCGATTTCAATTCCCTTGCTGCTGGCCAAAGGCATGACCTATGGCGAAGCGGTCTGGCGCATGTTCGGCTACCTGACAATCCTGACCAATGTGCTGGTCGCCGTTGCCTGCAGCGTGCTGCTGCTCAAGCCGGACTCCGCGCCCGGCCAGTATTTCTCCCGCCCCGGGGTACAGACCGCAATAACGCTGTACATCATTATCGTCGGCTTGGGTTACAACGTCCTGTTGCGCAACCATGCGCCGTTCACGGGTTTGCATCGGCTGTCTGACGAGAGCCTGCATACGGTTGTCCCGCTCTTGTATTTGTTTTACTGGCTATCGTATGTGCCAAAGAGCGGCTTGCGAGCGAAAGACAGTTTGTTGTGGCTGGTCTATCCGCTGGCGTATTTTGCGATGGCGATGCTGCGCGGCGGATCGTCGGGTTTTTACCCTTATCCGTTCCTGAATGTCACCAACCTCGGCTACGCCCGGGTGATGGGGAATGCAGCCATGCTGCTGGCAGGATTCTTCGTACTTGCGCTGGCGCTGGTGGCCATTGCAAAATTCAGGCGCAATGCGCTCGTCACTGATTAGGGCCTGCGTGTAAAAGACGACAGTTTTTTGCCATAGCGATACATGTTGTTACAGGCCTTACGAGTTGTGCGTGGCGAAGCGTCCGAAATTTAGGTTAAATATAGTTATGTTTAACTCAGATACATCGAGAACTGCCATGAAGAAAACCATGCGCGTCACCTTGCTCGGACTGCTTGCCGCTACTGGCATGCTGTTCTCGGCTGCGCCCGCATTTGCCGGTGTCAACTGGTCGGTCAACGTTGGCGTGCCGGCTTATTACCCGCCGCCGCCAGTCTACTATGCGCCGCCACCGGTCTACTATGCGCCGCCGCCAGTCTATGTGCGGCCTCCAGTCGTCGTCTATGGCGCTCCCGGCTACTATCCTCCGGCTTATTATGGCCGCCCAGGCTACTACTGGCGCGGACGCGGCTGGCACGACCACTATCGGCATGATCACGGCGGCTGGCGTCGTTAATGGCGCCACCCTGACCGGCAAGACAATGTAGCGGAATAATGTGGTAACTTAGCGTGGTGCGATACATGCGCCACGCGCCATAGCTGCAAACGATGGCGGCGTGACTAAAAACAGACACACCGCATTTTACTGTATGTATATACAGTACTTATGGTACAGTTCAATCTCCTTCAACGAGATTGGAAATGCTGCCATGACGAACTTGGATATTACCTCCGGCTCCCGCTTTGGTATGGAGTCTACCCCTTCCTCAATATTGATGCGCTTCGGCAAGCGCGAGCTGTTCATCTGCCGCGACTTCTACAAACGCCTGTATCGCAGCAATCCCGTAGTCGAATGCAACGCCGGCATCCAGGCGGGGCATCTGGAAATCCTGTTATTCCGCAAATGGCTTGTGGTCATGTCGAAAGCGCATTGATCCCGGTAATTATTGTTTGCTGACACCCGGTTATTTTGCATTATTGAAACGATTACTCTAGCTCACTGCGTAGCGTGATTTTCCCGTAGCTGTTAAATTTGTTGCATCAGCCGGCTTGTCCGGTTGCCACACAATATATATAACAAGACCGGGAGACGCATCGTGCAAGACGAGTTCGACTTTGTCGTGGTTGGCGGTGGTTCTGGCGGCTGTGTGATGGCCGGCCGTCTGACAGAAGATCCTGAAGTATCGGTATGTCTGTTGGAAGCCGGCGGCAGTGGCGATAGCTGGGCGGTGAAGTTGCCGGTCGGGGCCCTGAGCATGGTGCCGACCAGGCTCAACAACTGGGCGTTCGAGACAGTGCCGCAAGCCGGACTGAACGGTCGTCGCGGTTACCAGCCGCGCGGCAAGACGCTCGGCGGTTCGTCGGCGATCAATGCGATGGTCTACATTCGCGGCCATCGCTCGGATTACGATCACTGGGCGCAACTGGGCAATCCCGGCTGGTCCTTCGACGATGTATTGCCATATTTCAAGAAATCAGAGCATAACGAGCAGTTTTCCAACAGTTGGCACGGGCAAGACGGTCCTTTGTGGGTCAGCGATCTGCGTACCGACAATCCCATCCATCAGCATTACCTGGAAGCCGCGCGCCAGGCCGGCTACCCGCTCACCACGGATTTCAACGCCGAGCAGCAAGAGGGCCTGGGCATTTATCAGGTCACGCAAAAGAACGGCGAACGCTGGAGCGCAGCACGCGCTTATCTGTTGCCGCATCTGGGATCTCGCAGCAACCTGTGCGTGGAAACCGGCGCCTATACCGAGCGGCTGATCATTGAACAAGGGCGCGCTGTTGGCGTGGAGGTCAGGCAGGGCGGCAAGTTGCGCACGCTGCGCGCCAGGCGCGAAGTGATCCTGTCGGCCGGGGCTTTCCAGTCGCCGCAGATATTGATGTTGTCCGGCATCGGTGACGGCACGGAACTGCGCAAGCTGGGCATCCAGGTGCAGCATCATTTGCCCGGTGTTGGCAAGAATTTGCAAGACCATCCGGATTTTGTGTTTTGCCATAAGTCGGACAGTCTGGATACTTTCGGCATTTCCGCCAGCGGCTCAATGCGCATGTTCAAGGAACTGCAGCGCTTCCGCCACGAACGGCGCGGCATGCTCACCAGCAATTTCGCCGAGTGCGGCGGCTTTTTGAAGACGCGGCCGGATCTGGCCGCGCCCAACCTGCAACTCCATTTCGTCATCGCCTGCGTCGAAAATCATGCACGAAAACTGCATCTGGGGCACGGTTTTTCCTGCCACATGTGCTTGTTGCGTCCGAGGAGCAAAGGCGAGGTCAGGCTGCGCAACACCAATCCGCAAGATGTGCCGCTGATCGACCCGAGATTTTTCGACGATCCGCAAGACCTGGAAGACATGGTGGAGGGATTCAAGATGACCCGCAAATTGCTGGAGGCGCCGGCACTGGCCGCGTATGCCAAACGCGACATACGCACTGCGGATGTGCAATCCGACGATGAGATCAGGTCGGTGCTGAAGAGGTATGCCGATACGGTTTATCATCCTGTCGGCAGTTGCAAGATGGGGACCGACCAGGCTGCAGTGGTCGACCCGACATTGAAGGTGCACGGCATACAGGGTTTGCGGGTGGTCGATGCCTCGATCATGCCGACATTGATAGGCGGCAATACCAATGCCCCGACGATCATGATCGCGGAAAAAGCCGTGGACTTTATCCGGCAAGGGCCTTGATACAGGGCGATTGCCGACCGGACCCGGCAGGATTACGTATGACAGGAACTGATTTGAACCCGGCAGAAACAACCTTATTTACTAAGCGCCTGACCATAGAGCCGCTGCAATCTACGCATGCGGCGGCGTTATTCCCGCATTTTTGTGACACCGCACTGTACACCTTCATACCGCAACATCCACCGGTGTCGCTGACATCCCTGGCCGAACGATACCAACGACTTGCAAGCCGCGCATCTCCTGACGGTGCTCAGATCTGGTTGAACTGGGCGGTCCGGATCACGGGCAGCGAGGAATATATCGGTTATGGGCAGGCCGGCGTCGAAGCCGATGGCCAGGCGATGCTGGCATATTTTGTATTTTCCCCCTATCAACGCTGCGGTTATGCCGCAGAAATGTGCACGACAATCAGGGACTACTTGCTTAGCGCCTTCGCGGTCAACTCGGTCTATGCGCTGATAGATACACGTAACCAGGCATCTATTGCCCTGGTGGAAAAATTGGGATTCCAACGTGAAGCCTTGTTGCCAAATGCAGACTATTTCAAAGGTGCCAATAGCGATGAATACCGCTATCGCTACGCGAAAACCACCTGATCACACAACAGGTATCTCTCTGTGTTGGAGCAAAACAACGCTATGTTGCGGCGCATGATGACTGCTCAAGTTTTTTAGCTCAGTATCAGTCCACGCAAAAAAGAGTCCATCTCTCTAGAGGTGAGGAGACAGGGAAAGCCCGCATCGTTAAAGATAGCGGGCTTTTTATATTGGGGAACGGGTTTGTGGATGTCATGTTATTCACGAAACTGATAGTAGGCATCAGAAATAAGAATTGGCAATAAGTCCGCCATTTTTATATGCTGCAATGCATCAACACTATCTATTCTTTTGGAGCCCTGCCATGAACTTTCTGCAAACTTTGCCGCTGCTCGCCGTTGTTGCCGCTTTCGCACTGCGGTTTTACCTGTCCAAGAAAACTGGTGGTTCGCAGGAGTAATTTGTTTCCAGCGGCCTTGGATCGACAATTATCCAAGGCGCGGCAAGCAACGAATAAGCTGCTTTAAGCCACTGTTTCAAGAGTGATTTTCAACCCGGCACAACGTCGGTGCGCATCACCGGATACAAGTTAAATCGCTCATCCCAGGAAGAGTGCCTGCGCGCGAAGAATTCCAGCCGCGCAGCCGGGTCTTTCGCAAATGCAGGATCGTCAGCCAGTTTTTTCTGGAATTCGGCCGCCAATGCCGGATCAGCCGCCAGTTGCTGGCGCGCGACATCTTCCGCCACATACGCTTCCATATATTCTTTCTTCTCGAAGGCGTTGTTGAAACGTCCCCATGCCGCCAGCGAATCCGGCGCTTGCGGTTCCAGCAACGCCATCACCAGCCGCGCCTTGGCTTGCACTATCGGTACAAATAATGCGCCGGCCCCGAGGTCGCGGGTTTCGGCATGCCACGCGCCGTGCAAGTCCAGGCGCTGGTGGCTTTCCATCGATTTTGGATCAAAGCTGACCTTGTCGGCGCGAAACGTCTCCAGTTGCGCCTTGCTCAAGGCCGTCGGCAATACACGGAAAGCTATCCCGTGCTGCTGCAGTTTTTGCGCGACCCAAGCGGCATGCGCCGCAGGCACCAAGTAGCCCGCTTGCGGCACCTTGACGACAAGATCAGGTTGCAGGTCATCGCGCAGCGTCACATTCCAGATTTGCGGTTTGGTTTCATCGTAGTGCGTCATCAGTGCACCGGAAATATCCGAAGGCGTGCGCGTGTACTCGTAGCCGCGGAAAGCAACCGGCCGTGTTTTCTCGCTGGCCTTATAACTCAGCGCAACCGGCTGGCCGCCCAGCTGCGCCGCCCGCAGGTCGGCTTGCTGCGCCGTTTGCAGCCACTCGCCGCCATGTTGCGCGATTTGGTTCATGACGGCGACAATCGCGTTATGCGTAATGCGAACGCGGGCCGGATAATCTTTCCAAGAGTGCGTTTCCACCAGCATGCCGAAGCGGTTGCGCAGATGGAAATAGCCGTGGGAAAAGCGTGGCGGCGAAACGTCGTCGGTAAAACCCGAACTGGGATCATCGTCGACATTGAATGAGAGATAAAACGCTTGCGGCAGCGAGCCTTGTCTGGCCAAGTCAGCGATGACGTTGTCGCGCAGCGCCTGGCCATCCTTGCGCAAGGCGAGGTCGCTGGCATGCACCGGCTCGACCTGGATCGAGACGTCATGCTCGAACTTGGCGCCGTCGGTGACATGCAGATCGATATAGGCCAGCGGATCCCACAGGTTGACCAGCTTCAGCATCGCCTGCATTTCAGGTGTGTCGGCTTTGGCGTAATCGCGGTTCAGATTGAAGTTCTGGCCGGTGGTGCGCCAGCCCATTTCTTCCGGACCACGCTGGTTGGGACGATTCCAGCGGCCGAAGCGCTCATGGCCGTCAATATTGAACACTGGCACGAAGATCAGTACCTGCTTGCTCAGCACGCTGTTGGTGGAAGTGTCCTGCAAGGCTTCGCGCAAGGCCAGGAAGCCTGCATCCTTGCCATCGATTTCGCCAGCGTGAATCCCGCCCTGCACCAGCAGCACCGGCAAGCCGCGCTTGTGCGCCTGTTCCGCGCTGAGCGCACCGCCGCGCGACACGACCAGCGCCAGCATCGGCCGACCTTCAGGTGTGCGGCCGAACTCGGTGCAGCGCACTTGATTCGGATACGATTTCTGGAAAGCGGCGCACAGCGCGATGACTTCTTCATAGCGTCCGGTTTTCACAAAGCCGGAGCGCTCGGCAACCGTGCTGAGCGGATCGGCGGCGTTGACTAGCGGAGTAATGGTAAGGGTGAGCAGGGCAGACAGTACGGCAGAACGCAGCATGAATCAGGCTCCATCAATTTGGATAGTATGTAACGGAATGTAGCCTCGATTTTAGCGCGTCTGCCGGAATATTGCTTGGAGGAACTAGGCGTGAAGTATTGCGCCTGATTGTTGCTCAGGCTGGGATTGCCATCGGCTGAACTTCCTTCTTAATCCTCGGAAAAATCTCTTTCTCGGCGATTTTAAGATCATAGGTGAGCTGCAGATTCAGCCATGACTGCGCATCGCCGCCAAAATAGCGGGCCAGCCGTAAGGCGGTGTCGGGTGTAATGCCGCGCCGCTCGTTGACGATTTCTCCGATACGGGTAGCCGGCACATGCAGCGCCATTGCCAGTGCGTTGGCGCTCATCTGGTTGGGCGCCAGATAGTCTTCCCGGAGAATCTCGCCGGGATGAATCGGGCGCATGCCGTTTCTGGCTTTGCTCATGACGCTGCTCCTAATGATAGTCGACGATTTCGACGTTATTGATGCCTTTGGCAGTCCAGACAAAGCAAAGGCGCCACTGATCGTTAATGCGAATGCTGTATTGCCCGCTGCGATCGCCACCCAAAGCTTCGAGGCGGTTGCCGGGCGGGGCGCGCAAAAAGCTTAACGTCGCGGCGCTGTCGAGTTGCTGGAGTTTTCGTTCAGCCACAGTGCGGATGTTGGCGAATCTGGCGATCCGTTCGCCCTCATACAGGGCTTGGGTATCGCCGCATCGAAAGCTGAGTATCATGAAGGAGTTTGTAACGTATAGCGTTAAACGTCAAGCGTTATTTGACAACCTGCTCGCGAACGCTGCCAGGCGCCATCGGGACACGCTCTAAGGAAACCCTCAAGAGCGTGCCGTGTTTTGCCATACGGATTTTACAATCTGCGATATCAGCGCGGGTACATTTGGGTGATTTATAAGAAAAAACTGTTGGGGCTGACCGGCCCCATAAGCTGTCGTCTCAAATCGCCCTGGCCAAAGTAATCGCCTTTTCCGGGCAAGCCGTCACGCACAAACCACAAGCCCGGCATGCATCTGCATTGGGCGTATAAGCCACTTGCATGCCATGCACCCGCAGCTTGAATTTTTGCAGCGGTCCCAGAGGCTGGTAGTCTGCGTCATCGATCCGGCGGATTTCAAACACATTTTCCGGGCAGACCACCACACAATCCGCCTTGCTTTCGCAGCGCTTGAAATTCACCACCGGTACGATGACGCCAGGTTGCTGTTTGCAGTTTGAAGCGGCTGTTTGCCCGCTCATGTTATTTCCACCTGCCGCGGAACATGCGCATGCCGTCCTTGAATTTTTCGCGTTCCTCTTCGCTCATCTGCTCCCAGCGCTGGCGATGATGGGCGCCGTGCCAGCCGCCGCGGCCACGGAAGCCGCCAAACAGGATGCGGCACAAGACCAGCAAGCCGATGGCGCGCAAGTAGTCGATCTGATGCACGCCGGCGAATAGCGCAGGCATCAGCCAGTTCCACAGCGACATCACGATCCAGCCCAGGATCGCGACACCGACCAGGACCAGCAATACAATCTTGAGGAATTTACCTTTTCTGTTCATCATCATTACTCCTTCCATTCTCTTTTACACATCGAATTCGTCATAAATGTCTTGCAGGCGCCGACGCAGATACAGCACGGCGTAACGCTTGCGCGCCAGCAGCGTGTTGACGCTTTCGCCGCTGGCCGCAGCCAGTTCCTTGAAGCTGCGCCGCTCCAGCTCGTGTGAAATAAAAACCTCACGTTGCTTCGGCGGCAGTTCTTCAAGCGCGTCGTGCAGCGCAGCCAGCAAAATGCCGCGCGCATAGGCGGCTTCCGGCCCGGCATCCGCCAACGGCAGGAGATCATCAAGCCCGCTATCGTCTTCGTCCTGTTCTTCGGCGAACGGCAACTGCTGTTCTCTTTTCTTGCGAAAACGATCGACGATACGATTGCGCGCCACACGGAACAGCCACGCGCCAACCTGTTCTATCGGCTCGGGCAACCTGCTGACTTCGACCAGCTCATAGAGCACATCCTGCAAGACATCTTCCGCCTCATCCGCGTCGGGCATGCGCTTGCGGATGAAGCTGCGCAGCCGCGCCCGCTCGCGCAAGACGGTTTCGGTGATGTGCTTGTCGGAGTCGGCCATCAGGTCAGGGTTCCGCGTCGTTTCCATACTGTGAAGACGTATCACAGACAGAAATATTGTATCTGCAAGAGATTTAAAAATCGGGGAGATATCGGAGGGGCAGGGCACACCATTTTCCGGCTTCTGCAGCGCTACGGAGATACGGCTAGTCACTTCTAGCCTACCAGGTGAGCGTCGAAAAATGGACTCAAATAACGTGTTCACCGGGATATGTAAAAAATCGCGTACACTAAAATCCGAGCCCGCAAACTCATATAGGCTTTACAACCAATTCAGATGCGCGTCGGTAACTTATGCTACATTTGTTGGTAATTCCACAAGCGCGGAAGTACGCATGGCAAATGAACACAGGAGAATGAGTGCTGCAGATATGGCGGCACTTCGTACGCGGGAAGGCGCAGTGCTTCGTTATTAGAACGATAATGCCAATAATTGCACTTATGGCGTAGGTACGCTGGCACGCACTGGCGTATATACGCCTGAAGAATTACAGCGTCCAGTTACAATCCATCAAGTCGGCAGAGCGAGAGTATGGCGGCGGATCAATAAAGCCGACCGCCCAGGCCCTGTGCGTTACTGCTGAGACGAAAAAAATGATTCAGAGGATAGAGCGCGCTAAATAGCCCTTTGCACGCTCAACAAACCGCCTACCGGTGGTTTTTTATATTCAGATTCAAGCGCAAACGAACCCAAAATTTCGCCATGGCCCGGAAAATCCTGCACTATCCCTACATGGAGCAAGGGCAGAGGCCGAAAAGAAAAAAGAGTTACAGGCCGAAGCGTGTAACTCTTTGATTTCATTCGTATTCTGTGGGGTGGCTGACGGGACTCGAACCCGCGACAACAGGAATCACAATCCTGGACTCTACCAACTGAGCTACAGCCACCATTGCATTACTACTGCAACGCCCTAATGCTTGTTCAGCACTAAGGCAGCTGGCTATTATACAAACTAACCCGCCGCCTGGCAAATCAAATAATGCGGATTTACGATATTCCTTCAGGAAGCGCTATGGCCGCGACTTGGAAGACCTGTGGATGCAACTGCAACAGGTTGGCGAATGTGGTTTCCAGTACGGATTGGCTGCCGCTGGCGAACGCGGTCACGCACCCTTCGCGCGCTTGTTGTTGCAGCAGGTCTTTTTCATGCAATACCTTGGCCAGCTGACGGCTGACGGCGTCGCCGGTATCGATGATCGTCACCGGGTTGCTGCTCAGTTCGTGCACGATGTCTTCTATCAGGGGGCGGACAAAAGGGTAGTGGGTACAGCCCAGAACCAGCGTGTCGACACCTTTTTCGAGCAGCGGCGCGACATAGCGCCGCACCAGCAATGCGGTCTGGGGTGAGCGTAACTCACCTTTTTCGATCTGGTCGACCAGGCCGACGCAGGGCTGTAATTCAAAACGGACGCCGCTAACGGCGCTGATCTCTTCCTGCAAAGCCAACAGGCGGGCGCTCATCAATGTCGCCTTGGTGGCCAGCACGCCGACGATTTTGCTGCGGGTTTGCGCTGCAGCCGGCTTGAGGCCGGGTTCGATGCCGATCACCGGCAACGCCGGATAGGCGGCGCGGACCATCTTGATCGCGGCAGTGGTCGCGGTGTTGCAGGCGACCACCAGCGCCTTGGCGCCGGCTTGCAGCAGGAATTCCGTTACCGCCAGCGTGCGCGCGGAAATCGCCGCTTCCGATTTGTCGCCGTACGGCGCGTAGGCTGAATCGGCAAAATACAGGAGATTCTCATACGGCAGGTTCTGACGGATATGCCGCAGCACAGACAAGCCGCCGATGCCGGAATCAAAAATGCCGATGGGCGCAGTGCGCACCATCGGCAAGGAGTTGCTGCTGGATGTCATGGAGTTTGACGGATCAGATGGTAGTCACAGGGATTTTCGAGAGCGCTGCGTGGGCGATCTTTTCCTGCCATTCCTTCGGTCCGGTGTTGTGCACCGAGATGCCGTTGGAATCGACCGCCACCGTCACCGGCATGTCTTTGACGTCGAATTCGTAGATCGCTTCCATGCCGAGGTCGGCAAAGCCCAGGACCTGCGCCGACTTGATCGCCTTCGACACCAGGTAAGCCGCGCCGCCTACCGCCATCAGGTAAGCCGACTTGTGCTTCTTGATCGATTCGATTGCGGCCGGACCGCGTTCGGCTTTGCCGATCATCGAGATCAGGCCGGTCTGTTCCAGCATCATGTCGGTGAATTTATCCATGCGGGTAGCGGTGGTCGGACCGGCGGGGCCCACCGCTTCTTCACGCACCGGATCGACCGGGCCGACATAATAAATCACGCGATTGGTGAAATCGACCGGCAGCTTTTCGCCCTTGGCCAGCATCTCCTGGATGCGCTTGTGCGCGGCGTCTCGGCCGGTCAGCATCTTGCCGTTCAACAGCAGGGTCTGACCCGGTTTCCAGGATGCGACTTCGTCCTTGGTCAGGGTGTTCAAATCAACCCGTTTCGATTTCTCGGTGTCCGGCACCCAATGCACTTCCGGCCATTCCGACAACGATGGCGGTTCCATGTAGGCCGGGCCGGAACCGTCGAGCACGAAGTGGCCGTGGCGGGTCGCCGCGCAGTTCGGGATCATCGCCACCGGCTTCGAGGCCGCATGGGTCGGATGCATCATGATCTTGACGTCCAGCACCGTGGTCAGGCCGCCCAGTCCTTGCGCGCCGATACCCAGCGCATTCACTTTCTGGAACAGCTCGATCCGCAGTTCTTCGGTCTTGTTTTGCGGGCCGCGCTTGAGCAGGTCGTACATGTCAATATCCTCCATCAACACTTGCTTGGCCATCAGCATCGCCCGTTCGGCGGTGCCGCCGATACCGATACCCAGCATGCCCGGCGGGCACCAGCCGGCGCCCATGGTCGGCACGGTCTTCATGACCCAGTCGACCAGCGAATCGGAAGGATTCAGCATCACGAACTTGGTCTTGTTTTCCGAACCGCCGCCTTTGGCTGCGATCTGCACATCCACGGTATTGCCCGGCACCAGTTCCATGTGCACCACGGCTGGCGTGTTGTCCTTGGTGTTCTTGCGTTCGAACTGCGGGTCCGCCACGATCGAGGCGCGCAGCATGTTGTCCGGGTTCAGGTAGCCGCGGCGCACGCCTTCATTGACCGCATCGGTGATCGAACCCTTGAAGCCTTCAAAGCGCACGTCCATGCCGATCTTCAGGAAGACGTTGACGATGCCGGTGTCCTGGCAGATCGGCCGCTTGCCTTCGGCGCACATGCGCGAGTTGGTCAGGATCTGCGCGATCGCGTCTTTCGCTGCGGGATTCTGTTCCTGCTCGTAGGCGCGCGCCAGATGCTGGATATAGTCGACGGGATGGTAATAGCTGATGTACTGGAGTGCAGCGGCTACCGACTCGATGAGATCTTCCTGCCGGATCGTAGTGAGCGTGGACAGGGTGGCTAGGGTGGTCATGGCGGTTCTCTTTAAGATGCTTTGTAAGAAAATGGCAAAGGGGTGGTGCGGATAGTTCGGTTAGTGATCCGGGCCGGCCTGGTTCTGGGTCGCGGTCATGATGCGGTCGCACCAGGCAATCGCCAGCGCCGACAGCAGGAACGTGATGTGGATACCGGTTTGCGCAACCAGCGTTTTGACATCATAGGAATTGGCGTTGATAAACGTCTTCAGCAAATGGATCGACGAAATACCGATGATCGCCATCGCCAGCTTGACCTTCAGCACCGAGGCATTCACGTGCGACAGCCACTCGGGCTGATCCGGATGGCTCTCCAGGTTCATGCGCGACACAAAGGTTTCATAGCCGCCGACGATCACCATGATCAGCAGGTTGGAAATCATCACCACGTCGATCAGGCCCAGCACCACCAGCATGATGGTGGCCTCAGTCAGCTTGGTCGGGCGCAGAGCGCCTTCGATGGTGACGGCGTCCAGGATATGCGCCAGCGACGAGGCATTGCCGAACACGGCGCCGATCAGGTCGGTCAGTTCAACCCAGAAATGAAACACGTAGACGCACTGCGCCAGGATCAAACCCAGATACAGCGGCAGTTGCAGCCAGCGGCTCATGAAGATCAGGTTCGGCAGGAGGCCGATGACTTTTTTCGGCGCAGAGGGTTGAGTATTGCTAATTGGCATTATTTGGAGGCGGTGGGATTCCGCTGGGATTGACAAGGCGTCGCTATTTTACACTTCCTGGACCGTTTTCATGGTTCGGGGCCAACTGGCCACCGCGATGCCGGTCAATACCAACCCCAGCGCCACAAAGTGCGCCCAGCCCAGGCTTTCATGCAAAAACACGACGCCGATGAACGCCGCCGCCAGCGGCATCAGGGCGGTAAAGATGCCCGCCACGTTGGCTTGTACGTACTTGGTGCCGGTCAGCCACAGCCAGAAGGCGATCACGCTGGCCGCCAGCGCATACCAGATGATCAGCGACCACATGCCCGCCGTGACCTGGCTGAAATCGTAAGACCAGGCCGCAGCCAGGCCGAACGGCAGCATCAGCAACAAACCGAACAGATGGCTGTAAGCGGTAATCCGCATCGGCGACAGAGTTTGCGTCAGGCGCTTGGAGAGCACCACGTAAGTGGCTTCGCAGACCACCGCCGCCATCACGAACAGGTTGCCGATCACGGACGTATCGCCGCCATCGGCCTTGCTCAGGTTAAGCACGGCAATACCTGCGATCGCCAGCAGGATCGACGCCAGCGTGCGCGGCTGCAGCCTTTCTTTCAGGATCAGGCGCGACAGGATCGCCACCGCCGCCGGCAAGGTGCTGGTGATCACTCCCGCCGCCGTCGCGGTGGTGTGCTGCACGCCATACAGCATGCACAGCGTGAACAGGAAAGTGCCGAAGAACGCCTGGCCGAACAAGGTCAGCCATTCGTGGCCCGCCATGCGCAGCGCCCCTTTGAAAAACTGCGGCGCCATCACGATCACCGCAATCACGAAGCGCAGCAGGCCGAACACCACCACCGGCATCACGCCGATAATCGCCTTGCCGAAGCCGATGTTGGCGCCGACCAGCATCATGGCCAGTGCGAGATAAACGTAAGACCTGGCGTGAGATTTTGTAGAGTGCATGCGAGCCGTGCGATGTTGTATTCGAGCCGAATATGCGATGATAGCTGATTGTTACGCTCTGCTAGCGCCAGCAGGCAAACTAGGACTGGTCCGAACATGTAAGGACTGAGTAAGTGAGAAAGCATACCTTTACCCGCAACTATTAAAAGCAGGAGACCGGCATGGCCAACATCGAAACCTTTTCGCAAGAAACCCGCATTTTCCCCGCTCCGGCGGAATTCGCCAAGACCGCCGCAATCTCCGGCATGGACGCATACAACGCACTGGTAACCGAGGCAGAACAGGATGAACAGGGCTTCTGGGGGCGTCTGGCCCGCGAAAACCTGGAATGGCACAAGCCCTTCACCAAGGTGCTGGACGAATCCAGCGCACCTTTCTACAAATGGTTCGACGACGGCAAGCTGAACGTCTCCTACAACTGTCTCGACGTCCATTTGCAAAACGGTAACGCCGACAAAGTCGCGGTCATCTTTGAAACCGACGGCGGCGACGTCACCAAGATTACTTACCGAGAACTGCACAAGAAAGTCTGCCAGTTCGCCAACGGCCTCAAATCGCTGGGCATCAAGAAGGGCGACCGCGTCGTCATCTACATGCCGATGTCGGTGGAAGGCGTGGTCGCCATGCAAGCTTGCGCCCGCATCGGCGCCACCCATTCAGTGGTGTTCGGCGGCTTTTCCGCCAAGTCGCTGCAAGAGCGCATCATCGACGCCGGCGCAGTCGCCGTGCTCACCGCCGATGAACAGGTGCGCGGCGGCAAACGCCTGCCATTGAAATCCATCGTCGACGAAGCGCTGGCGATGGGCGGCTGCGACAGCATCAAGAACGTAGTGGTCTACAAGCGCACCGGCGGCGACACCAACTTTGTCGCCGGCCGCGACCTCTGGCTGCACGAACTGGTCGCATCGCAAGCGGAAACCTGCGAGCCGGAATGGGTCGACGCTGAACATCCGCTGTTCATCCTGTATACGTCCGGCTCCACCGGCACGCCGAAGGGCGTGCAGCACTCCTCTGGCGGCTATCTGCTGTGGGCCGCGCTGACCATGAAATGGGTATTCGACATCAAGCCGGACGATGTTTACTGGTGTACCGCCGACATCGGCTGGATCACCGGCCACACCTACATCGCCTACGGTCCGACCGCAGTCGGCGCTACGCAAATCATTTTTGAAGGCGTGCCGACTTTCCCGAACGCAGGCCGTTTTTGGGATATGGTGCAACGGCACAAGGCCACGATTTTCTACACCGCGCCAACCGCGATCCGCTCGTTGATCAAGGCCGCCGATGCCGACCAGAATATCCATCCATCCAAATATGACTTGTCGTCGCTGCGCCTGCTCGGCTCGGTCGGCGAGCCGATCAATCCGGAAGCCTGGATGTGGTACCACAAACACATCGGCGGCGAGCGCTGCCCGATCGTCGACACCTTCTGGCAAACCGAAACCGGCGGCCACATGATCTCGCCGCTGCCAGGCGCGACGCCCTTGGTGCCGGGGTCATGCACCTTGCCGCTGCCAGGCATCCAGGCCGTCATCGTCGACGAAGCGGGGCACGAGCTACCGGATGGCCACGGCGGCATCCTGGTCGTCAAGCGTCCATGGCCATCGATGATCCGCGCCATCTGGAACAACCCGGAACGCTTCAAGAGCGCTTACTTCCCGCCCGAATTCGGCGGCAAGCTGTACCTCGCCGGCGACGGCGCCATCCGCAACAAAGACACCGGCTACTTCACCATCACCGGCCGCATCGACGACGTGCTGAACGTCTCCGGCCATCGCATGGGCACCATGGAAATCGAATCGGCGCTGGTCGCCAACCCGATGGTGGCGGAAGCGGCAGTCGTCGGCAAGCCGGACGACACCACCGGCGAAGCCATCTGCGCCTTCGTTGTCCTCAAGCGCAGCCGCCCCACCGGCGACGAAGCCAAGCAGATCGCCAAGGAGCTGCGCGACTGGGTCGCCAAGGAAATCGGCCCGATTGCCAAGCCGCGCGAAATCCGTTTCGGCGACAACCTGCCAAAAACCCGTTCCGGCAAGATCATGCGTCGCCTGCTGCGCGTGTTGGCGAAAGGGGAGGAGATTACGCAGGATATTTCAACCCTGGAAAATCCAGCTATCCTCGATCAGCTCAAAGAAGCGCAATAATTTCTTGGGTTTGGTGAAATTGGCAGAAGTTGCAACTAAAAGCTGCAGCTTTGTCGGTAGATCCATGAAAATGGACGGATTGAAATAGAAACTTCGATTTCCTGCCGATTTGTTGCTATAATACGCGGCTTCGTGAAATTCAAATCTCGCGAAGCGCTGTTGTACCAGCAGGAGAGATGGATGAGTGGTTGAAGTCGCACGCCTGGAAAGCGTGTATAGGTTCATAGCCTATCCGGGGTTCGAATCCCCGTCTCTCCGCCAAGTGTTTATAAGGCCTCCCGAACGGGAGGCCTTTTTATTTGTACTATAGATGCGAGTTGTACTATTAAAATCCGTATACGTTAGCGCAGCGGCGCGACGAACTCAGGCTTTCTGCGATAGACACGATCAGTTAGTCGACTATCAGCATGAGCGAGTAGAGCCCTAGCGTGTTCAAGACTTGAAGCGTCGCTGGCACACTTCGCCCGCAAATCGTGTTCAGTGAATTTTTGCTGAACTTTGGTTTCCTCCAAGACCCGTGTACTAAATCCACTCCACATTGAATCCCAACCGCCAGCACGCCCGGTCTCTTCGTTGAAGTAACATTTCCCCGATCTGTTGCAGAAAACGTAAGGTGATATTTTTACAGGGCGCGCGGCAATTGCCATTTCTACAGCTTCTCGTACCTCTTCAGACCAGCCAATAATTAAACGCTTGCCAGTGCTGTTTAAAGTTTTATGCGGCGTTACATGAATACCATCTTCTTTTAGGTCCGGCTGGGTCAGCCGAAGTAGATCCCCGCGTCGCATGCCAGTGAGTAGCTTCAAACGAATATAGGCCTGAACCGCTAAGACGCTACCAGTTTTTCGCTTTGATGTAAGCGCCAGACATTCGATAACTTCCCAATCTTCGACATAGCGCGTTCGCGCCTTTTCACCTTCAAAGCGTACTTCCCCCTTGAATGGGTGCCGGTCGATGTAACCCCATTCCACTACTTTTGTAAACGCATGCGACAGCACCTCTATTTCACGACGAGCTGATATTTTTGCCGCGCGCTTTTCAATATATTGATAGACGTGGCGTGGTTTGAGATCAAGAAGAGCGGTGTCTGCGAATACCGCACGTAGCGGCCTAATGGCGACTTTATTATGCGCTTGCGTCGTTACCCCTTTTCGAGGGACGACTTCCAACATGTAACGGTCCAGAAGCGCTCCGATAGTGCTGGCATTCTCGATGACTCCGATGCGTTCGGCCCAAACCTTATAGGCTTCCGGCAATTTTGAGCCCAACCTAAATGTTCGCTTCCCATCCCACGCCGGTTCTTGTCCAGGTGGAATTTGGTAGTAATAAGCGCCATGAGTAAAGCGCCAACGCGCGGGCATCGGCTTAATCCTTCAATGCGATGTTTTCGATCACGACGCCCAGGCCGAAATCTTCCACCACGTAGGCGTCGTTGGACGATTCGTAGTTTTCGATACGGTCCCGCTTGGCGGCGTCTTCCACACGGCGGCGGCGTGCGCCTTCCTGCCAGTAAATCGACAGGTTGTCGTACCGGGTAATCAAAATCGTGTTGTCGGGGAAGAACGGCACGCGCACAGCTGGCAGACCGCCAATTCTCTTCTGGCCAACGATGATGTCGGCGGCCAGGGTTTCAGTCGGCGCTTGCTTGGTGTTGATCAACAGGAAATACTTGTCGCTCAAGAGCTTGCGGCCCACGATGGCAACTAGGCCCGTATCTTCCTGATACCAGGGATCGAGCAAATTCAAGGCATCGGTCACGGCGGCGTCCAGGTTGGCATAATCGCCACCGGCGCCGATGACGACCTTGCCGGAATCTTTGACACCTTCATGCAATACGCGCTCGGGCGCTTGTTCACGGTAGTGTTGCAACCAGCCCTTGTTGACATCCTGCAGCATCGGGAATTTGTCCAGGTCGGTCTTGGCCGCGACTTTTATCCCGTTAAAACCGATCATCATCCGGTCCAGCGCCTGGCGTTGCAGGATCATGGCAGCAATGCGTTGTTGAAAATCGGGGAATTTCGCCCAGGCATCCAGCTTGGCATAGGTGATATGCGTATCGAAATTGGTCTTTTCGCAGCGGTAGCGCTGGTTGTTGAGTGCTGACACGTCACGCGTTTGACGCTCTTCGCTCTTGGTGTCGGTGCGGCTGGCAATGGGACCAGAGACCGACAAACCTAGCTTTTCGCCTTCCTGTTCTGTCACGCCTGGCATGTTGATCTTTGACAGGAACTCGCTGGAGAGTTGCTGTTTGTTTTCCAGCTTTTGCTGTACTGACGGATCGATGCTGAATGTCTCTGCTGCGCTGCTGGCGTCGTTGAGTTGCGCCAGGCGTTGGGTGTATTGGTTGTACTTTTGACGCGTCAGTTTTTTCATGTGTATTGCTCCGGTATTCATTCAAATAGGGGGGGATGGGTGATGGCGCGGCGCAGATCAGAAATCCGTCTGCAAGTCGCTGCCGCCACCTGTCGCGGCGGGCCGCGTGGTGGGGTTGCCGTCTTCGGTGTCAATCTGCTGCTTGAATTCGGCAAAGTCGGTTGTCATTTGGGTCAGCGCGGCTTCCAGGGTATCGACGCGCTTGTTGCTGTCGGCAAATTGCTGGTCATGACCGGCGGTATGCGTGGCGACGGCTTCGATGGCGGTAGCGACATCAGAAAAGCGGGCTTCGTCGCTGGAATCCTTGGTGGTGACTTTCTTGAACAGGTTTTTAACCATGGCCGACAACTTGCCGCCGTCTGGGGAAGATGGGGTGTCGTCTTCAAATTCCAGTTCTGTTTCTACCGCCGCCGAAAACAGGTTGTCGGCGCTCTGCTTGCGATTGGCAAAGGGGCTGGCCTCGGGGTTTTGCGCGGCGAATGACAGAATCTCGGTTCCCAGGCTGGCCGGACTGTCGGTCACGGCCAGGCCGACCAGATAGGCTTCGCCGGTATCGGCAAATTTCGGGTTGATTTCGATGCTGGTATAGATTTTCTGGCGATTCTTGTTCATGGCGACCAGTTCCGGCGTGGGGGAGATCTGCGCGAACAATGCCAGCTTCTTGACGCCACCCAGCACGACTTCTTCGGCCTTCACCGCCAGCACGTCGCCATAGGCTTTAAACGGGCCATCCGGCAACGTGCTACGCAAATGTTCCAGCCAAACGCGTGCGCCATACAGTTGACGATTGAAGGTAGCGGCCATCTGTTCAATAAAAGGCCGGTCGATGACGCGGCCATCGGTGGTCGCGCCTTCGACGGCGACGCGGAAGAATTTGGATTTCTGTTTATCTGCCATGGTTGTCCTGGTGAGCCTGCATAAGTGGTGGTTGAATCAGGACACCATAGTCGGCGCTGGCGGCGACTGACTCAACAAGCAGAGGGTTGATAAGCGAGTTAGCAACTTCCTGCTGTCCCCGTTACGCGCGCGCGGCGCATACGCTTGCGGCATGTCAGAAAACGCACCCGAACTCCCCGACCTCAAACCGGAAATTGATCCGCGCCGCATAGCCAAGCACCTGTACTGGCAAGGCTGGCGCGTCACATCCATTGCCAAACACCTGGGTCAAAAGCGCACCACGATAGAAAGCTGGAAGACCCGCGACGAATGGGAGAAAGCCACCTCACTAGAAAAAATCGAAGTGTCCCTGGAAGCGCGCCTGGTGCAACTCATCTGCAAGGATGTCAAAACGGGCGGCGACTTCAAAGAAATCGACCTGCTCATGCGCCAAGTGGTGCAGGCAGCCCGCGTGCGCCGTTATGAAGAACCAGGCGGCAATGAGGTTGATCTCAATCCCAAACTGGCGAACCGCAACGCGGGACCGAAGAAAAAGCCGACCAGGAACGACTACAGCGAGGAACAACGCGACCAGTTGCTGGAAGCGTTCCAGGACTCGCTATTCGACTATCAGAAGGCGTGGCACCGCAATGGCGATCAGCGCACGCGGATCATTCTGAAATCGCGCCAGATCGGCGCTACCTGGTACTTCGCCCGCGAGGCGCTGGCCGACGCCATGCTGACTGGCCGCAATCAGGTCTTTCTGTCGGCATCGAAGTCGCAAGCGCACGTTTTTAAACAATACATCATTCAGTTCGCCAGGGAGGCGGCGAACATGGATTTATCGGGTGACCCGATTGTGTTGCCCAATGGCGCGCACCTGTACTTCCTGGGAACCAATGCCAGGACCGCCCAGGGTTATCACGGCAATTTCTACTTTGACGAATTTTTCTGGACCCATAATTTCACGGAGCTAAACAAAGTCGCGTCCGGCATGGCGATGCACAAGAAGTGGAGAAAAACCTATTTTTCGACGCCGTCATCGATCACGCACCAGGCGTATTCGTTCTGGACTGGTGAATTGTTCAATAAACGCAAGGCCAAGGCCGAACGGACCGACATCGATGTCAGCCACAGGCGGCTGGGCGACGGCGCGGTCTGCGAAGACAAGATCTGGCGGCAGATCGTCACCATCCTGGACGCCGAACGCGGCGGTTGCAACCTGTTCGACCTGGATGAGTTGCGCGATTTCGAATACAGCCCGGATCAGTTTGAGAACCTGCTGATGTGTAACTTCATCGACGACACGCAATCCGTGTTTCCGTTGACGGAGTTGCAGCGTTGCATGATCGACTCATGGGTTAGCTGGGACGACTACAAGCCCTTTGCCAAGCGGCCATTTGCAAACCGTCCGGTCTGGATCGGCTACGACCCCTCGTTGAACGGCGATAGCGCCGGTTGCGTGGTGCTGGCCCCGCCTTTGGTTGCCGGTGGCAAATTCCGCATATTAGAGCGCTTCCAATGGCGCGGCATCGACTTTGAGGCGCAGGCCAAGGCAATCAAGGAGATGACGGAGCGCTACAACGTCCAGTACATCGGCATCGACACTACCGGCATGGGCATCGGCGTATTCCCCCTGGTGAAACAGTTCTTCCCGATGGCTACCGCCATTACCTATTCGCCGGAAGTCAAAACGCGCATGGTCCTGAAGGCGCAAAACATCATCAGCAAAGCGCGCCTGGAGTTTGACGCCGGATGGACCGACATCGCGCAGTCCTTTATGACTATTCGTAAAACTTTAACTGCCAGCGGCCAGCGCGTCACCTATGACGCGACCCGCTCGGAAGAAACCGGCCACGGCGACCTGGCGTGGGCGGTCATGCATGCCCTGGACCACGAACCATTCGAAGGCACAACAGAAAGCACCCAATCATTTATGGAGATTTACACACAATGAGCAATAGCAATAAAAAACATCGTGCGCAGCGGCCCGCGATCAGCGCCACCACCCCGGCGCCATCGCCTGGCAAGTCGCAATTCGAGGCGTTCACGTTTGGCGATCCGACACCGGTCATGGAACATAGCGAGGTCATGGACAGCTTTGAATGCTGGCTCAACGGTAAATGGTACGAACCGCCGATCAGCTTGCCGGGCCTGGCGAAATCGTTCAACGCCAGCGTCCACCATAGCAGTGCGATCTATTTCAAGGTCAACATCCTGACCTCGACCTTTGTGCCAAATAAATATTTGTCGCGGGATGCGTTTAGGCGCTATGCCCTGGACGCGGCGATCTTCGGCAATGCCTATCTGGAGAAACGCAAAAGCCGTACAGGCAAGCTGGTGCAGTTCCAGCATTCGCTATCCAAATACATGCGCCGGGGCCGCGACCTGGATACCTACTATTTCATCAACGGCTGGCAAGAGGAACACGCCTTCGACAAAGGCAGCGTCTTCCACCTGATGGACCCCGATGTGAACCAGGAGGTGTATGGCGTTCCGCAATACCTCAGTGCCTTGCAATCGGCCTGGCTTAACGAAGCGGCCACGCTATTCCGGCGCAAGTATTACAAGAACGGTTCGCATGCCGGTTTCATTTTTTATATGACGGATCCAGCCCAGAACATCGAAGACGTGGACCAGCTGCGCCAGGCGATGCGTGACAGCAAGGGACCGGGCAATTTCCGCAATCTCTTCATGTACGCGCCCAATGGAAAGAAAGACGGTATCCAGATCTTGCCAGTGTCGGACGTGGCAGCGAAAGACGAATTTTTTAATATCAAGGGTGTGACCCGAGACGACTTGTTGGCTGCACACCGCGTGCCGCCGCAACTGATGGGGATCATGCCCAACAGCGCTAGCAATTTCGGCGCGGTGGAACCTGCAGCACGCGTATTTGCCCGCAATGAATTGATGCCGTTGCAATCGCAGTT
>NZ_JBDTCG010000025.1:0-6272 GCF_039923675.1 Collimonas sp. | reverse complement strand
AGATTCAGGATTAAGCGCAGCAGTTCGGAGTAGTCAGCAGTCATGCGTTGCATGTTGCCGGGTTGCCGGAATCGGCGCACCTGGTAGCGGGTTGATATCCGCGTTACCGACTGCAAAGGGATGTTTTGTTGCGAGGTGGCGTACTACAGTGCCGGTCTGGAAAAAGAACGCGGCGACGTAGATAATGCGCTAACACTACCTACACCACCGTGCCAGCAGAATACGGCTGCAAGCAAGGCCTAGGCCGCGCCACCTGTACAGGCGAGGCGAAGGCTACCATATTCGCGCAGGTATACCAAAATGCAAGACATCCGTTGTGGGAGTTGTTCCCGAAAATTAGGAGAGGGTGAATACATCGCCCTCTCTATCAAGTGTCCGCGATGCGGCACGTTGAACCACCTGAGAGCCACGCGCTCCGCACCAGCATGCCATCGAGCATCTGACTATGGAGCAGACCGTGCAAGCAAGTCCGATTATTCCCTGGATGGGTGGCAAGCGCCGCCTGGCCGATAAACTCATCCCTTTATTTCCGCCGCATGAATGTTATGTCGAAGTGTTCTGCGGCGGCGCCGCGCTGTATTTCCTGCGGCCAGTGCCGGCGCGCACGGAAGTCATCAACGATATCAACGGCGAACTGGTCAACCTGTACCGGGTCGTCCAGCACCATATGGAAGAATTCGTGCGGCAGTTCGAGTGGTGGACCACTAGTCGGCAACTATTCAAATGGCAGCAGGATGCGCGGTTGGAGAGCTTGACCGATATCCAGCGCGCCGCCCGATTCTATTATTTGCAACAGCATGCCTTCAGCGGCAAGGTGACCGGGCAGCACTTCGGTACTGCCACGACCGGACCGGCCATCGACTTGAGCCGGATTGAAGAAAATCTACGCGCTGCACGACTGCGCCTGGCCGGTACGTATGTCGAAAACCTGCCTTGGCTGGAATGCATGCGGCGTTACGACCGGCCACATACATTTCAGTATTGCGACCCACCATATTGGCAGACAGAGGGCTATGGTGTGGATTTTGGCATCGAGCAGTATGAGCAGATGGCCGAATTCATGCGGGCCTGCAAGGGAAAAGTCATGGTCAGCATTAACGACCATCCCGACATTCGACGGGTGTTTGACGGCTTTACGATGATGGGACTGGATATCAAATACAGCATCGGCAGCACACATGGTCAGCCTGGCGTCAGCCGAGAACTGGTGATTACCAACTGGGCGGCGGATGTATTGACACAGCTTTTCTAAGGAAGATGGCGAGTATTATTGATAGTTCACTGGTATTGAGCGAACTAGGGGGCATCAATGGTAGAAATCGTGAAATGGTCAGACATAGCAGGAAATTTTACAGATGGCCTGATTTTGGGAAATGGTGCGAGCATCGCCATACATGATGGTTTCAGTTACAAATCATTATTTGCGAAAGCTCAGGAACTGGGATTTATCACTGAGTGCGTGGCTAAAGTATTCCAGCAATTCAAAGTTGAAGATTTTGAATTCGTGTTACGCAGGCTTTGGTACGCGAAGCTGGTGAATGAAGCGCTCGAAATTAAAGTTGGCCCAGTAGATGCTGCCTATAATGAGATACGCAATGCCTTGATCTCAACGATTAGATGCACGCATGTTTCATACGACGAAGCGGCGCAGCATCTACCTGCAATAAGATCATTTCTCAAAAATTTTAAAACGGTCGTTACCCTTAACTATGATTTGACATTGTATTGGGCGGCCATGCACGGCAACGCTAACAACGAGCATGCATTTAAAGATTGTTTCCATAGTGGGAAATTTGTTGACGATTGGGAGGAATACAGGACACCTTATGGGAAAGAGAAAGCCGTTACTTTGTATTTTTACCCTCACGGAAATTTGGTTCTTACCCGAGAAGACGATTTAACGGAAAGCAAATGTTCTGCGAAATCTAAAGGTCTCCTAGACGCAATAATTGATACCTGGGAGAAAGGGAGTGTTGTCCCTTTGTTCGTTTGTGAAGGTACGTCGGGGCATAAACGAAAAGCTATTGAATCATCCTCATATTTACATCGTATCTATCGTGAAATCATTCCCTCTCTTGGGAAATCATTGACGATTTATGGATGGGGAATAGGAGACCAGGAGAAACACATTTTGGAGCAACTAGAAAATGCGAAGCTCGACCGCGTTGCTGTATCTGTTCGCGACAACAATCAAGAATATGTACAGCACGTATTGAGTAAATTCGTAAAAATTGGAATTCATAATGTGACTTTTTTTGACTCATCAAGTCAAGGCTGCTGGAATAACGTTGATGAAATTCAGTAGATTATAAAGGGGAAGAAAATGACATTTAAAACAGATGGATTTCTGTCTGGTGATTTACATATTTTTATCAATCAATCTCATATTGATTTTAAGGAATGGTTTGAACTAGTTGCCGATTTAAATAAAACGGTTTTTCAAGCTCTCACCACGCTGCATCCTCTGAAAAACAACAAGCAACAGCTGACGGCTGCTCTGCTCTTTAGCCGAGCCGTCCAATCGTTTCAAGGCGCAATTCTATTGACCGAGCGAGGTATGATTTCGGAAGCACGGACATTGGTCAGAAATTGTGCTGAAACGGCAATTGTCCTTTCTGCGGTGGGGAAAGACGCTAGTTTTATTTTGAAATTAGTTGAATCTCATCAAAAGCATTCGTCGCAAGTAGCCAAGGCTCTTAGTTCCAATCCAGATGCGGCCAAGGAGCTTTCAATTTTTACGTTGGCGTCGCTGCAACGAGTGATAGACGACGTCGACGCGCATTTCCCAAACGGAAAACCGAATGGTTACATCCTAAAGGACGTTGCAAAGGATGTGGGGCTGATGGGACTATACGATACGGTTTTTCGTGGCATCTCTGGCGATGCAGCACATCCAACGATAGGCGCATTGACACGGCATATTTATCAGGATGAGGCCGGAAAAATTAGTGACCTTCGATTTGAACCAGTTCAAGAAGATTTGCCGCATACCTTGTCCATGTCGATTAGTACCTTGCTGCATGCGCTGATGCCAATTTCTGAAGTATTCAAGAAACCGGAATTTGAGCGCATTGTCGTAGATTTTTTACCAAGATGGAAATTGCTCCAGGTGCAGTATGAAGCGAATCAAGTCAAGTGACGCAAGAGCGAATCTCGAATTAATGCTTGATCAGTAGCGCTGAAACCAAGTAAAGGCCGGGCCGGATAGTGATATCTCGGCCCTTTTTTTGCGACCTTGTCCGTCAATCCCTCCTGGTGCACGCGGGCAATCCGCGCCACGCGCCCAAAGAAACCGACGGCAAGCTGATTCTCATCATTTTCCGTCAGTAGATTCTTGGTCTTGCGCAGCTTCTCAAACATGGCGGCCTTCTGCCGTTTGATTCTCCCTTTCTTGCCCCGCAGATTCTTGCGCTGTTTGCGCTTCGCGTAAGGCGCGCCGTCCGGCGCCTGTTGGCTGGCGATGCGTTGTGCCTGGCTGCGGCGTAAGTCCTGAGCAATCCTGCGCGTGACGACACGGCGCTGACCGGGTTGGAGCTGGGCCAGCAGTGCGCCGGCCCAGGCTTCCAGGGTTGATAGATCGTCGCTCATTCTGGATTAGCCGGCGTCTGCCATTCGGCCAGCAGCGCGGCGCCCGCGTAGGCTTGCCAGAATTCGTCGGTATAGACCGGTGTAGGTTGCGGCTCGGCGCGGTGAATGACCTCCAGCCGGCCGGCGCCGGCTGGTTTTACTATCACGGTCTCGGTCAGCGCCAGCGTGATCGCCAGGTCTATCGATGTGTGGTTGTTGTAATCCACATCAAAGCCGATGCCGGTTTTACGCAGCTCGGCATTGTCCAACAGGTCGCGCTGGTGCATCTGCACCCAGGCCAGCAACGGGACCATAATGGCATCTTCGCTGCCGCTGTAATCGGTGATGATGATGTTGAGCTTATACCGATATTCAAACGACAGTGAAGCGGTGCCGGTCGCCACGGTGTTGCCACCCTCCGCAAAGATCAGCAGCTTATCGGGATTCTGCTGCAATTCGGCACTGACGGCGGTTAGGTGCGCCCTAAGGCTTTTGGGTTTGTACATGCTCGGCATCCTCCTGGCAATCAACAGCGGCATCTACCTTGGCCGCACACATGCCCCACGCAGCCTCTGCGCGCTCCAGGGCGAGAAGCAAGGCGCCATTAGTCCTGGGCGCCGCCGCCGGCAGCTTGCAACGGGTGATCGCCGGGCAGGCGTTGACTGTAAGCGTCGGCGCCGGTGGCGGCCGGATGCTCCCGCAGGCGGGCAACAGCGTCAGGCAAAGCAGTGTCAAACCAGCTGCGTATCGTTGGATCGTCATGTAATAGGCTTTCAATGAGATTTTCTCGTTCGGTGAGGGTGGCGGCGATGCTGTCGCGGGCGGCTTGCAGCTTGGCGGTGGCTTGTCTGTTCCTGGCCGCCGCGTCCGTCAAGGTCTTGATGGTGCCGTCGCGGTCGCGTGTGATCTGTTCTGCCGTCTCGGCGCGTTCCTTGGCAACGGTCAAACTGTCACGCTGGACGTAAATCACCAGGCACAGCGCGCCGACTGCCAAGGCCGATATCAGGCTCTTGGCGATCAATTCCATAGGCCGACCCGCGTGCCGCGGTTGTCGATCGTCAGCACCTGGCGGCGCGGCGTCTTGCCCTCGACCGCAATCCCCAGATGAACCCACACGGCGCCGCCGACCCGCTCATAGATCAGTTGGTCGAATTGCAGATAGGATTTTTCCAGCGCCTGACAGATCTCCATCGGCACACCAAACGCCGGCGCCGTAAAGTCGCACGCCAGCCCAATCAGGTGGGCGCTATTGCCCGCGCCGCCGACGGCACGGTTCAATGCCTGGCAGCGGTAGCCGCTGGAAATGATGATTGATGCACCGCTCAGCTCCAGGCGCACCAGCTCGTTAAATTTCGCCAGGCGTCGTAGGTTGGCTACGATGGCCGGCGCCGGCCTGTTGTCGATAGAGAGGGACCGGGCCTTGTCGCTACGCGTAAATTCTTCCAGCGTGAAATGCTCGGTCAATGGTGTGGTTATTGTCATTCGATACCCCTGATGATGTTGGCGACGTTGCCCTGGGCGCGGTGCACCAGGTAACACAAAGTGAAGGCGATGCCGGCTTCGCCGAAAGAGACGCGACCAAGACCCAGCAGGATCTCCAAGGCGCTGGTGCCGGTGGCAACAATCAGCAGCCAGGCCACCAGGGAGATGTGCAAGCGGTGATTCGCCAGGCCGCGCCGGTAGCACAGCAGCCGCACGCAGGTGCTGGTGTAGGAAAGCAGTGCCAGCAAGGTCAGCGTTTTAGTCATGGTCGCCTCCCTTGCGCAGCCACGCCGGCAGCTCGATGGTTTTAATCAGGTCGATGCCGTGCAGCGTCAGCGCAATGGCCGCCGCCGACGCGAAGAAGGCGGCCACGCCCGATTGCTTCAAGGGCGTATTGCTGATGACCTCGGGTGCTGCCAGGTAGCCAATCGCCAGGGAAATGACCATGTACGCCAGGCGTTGCAGGACCGGCAGGTTTTTGCTGGAGATCGCCACCAGCGTGGCGCCGGCGAAAGCGCCAATCAGCGCATTGCCGTCAATGCCAGGGAACAGCGTTGACAGGCCGATGCCGGCGGCGCTGGTGACGACCAGGGTGGTGGTGCTGGGTTCTGCCATAGGATATTGCTCCGTTTTTAGTCCCAGAGATTGACGACCTGGGCGGTTTTAGTAGGGGTTGCGGTAGGTTCCGGCAGGTTGACCAGAAGGCCGTGCGGTAGGATCGTCCCCCGGTCGGCCAGGCCGGGATTCAGTTCGAGCGCCGCCTCGACCACGTTGGCAGTGGCGCCCAGGTGGCGCCAGCACAGTGCGTCCAGCGTGTCATGCTGTTGGGCGCGTACCTGCATCAGATCAGATCGACCGTCATGTGAGAGCGGCCAATGATGTCGGCAATGGCCCAATGGGCGTTACGGCGTTGCTCGGATGGGGCGTTGTCCAGCGCTTCCATCATTTTCTTGTCGGACAAGGAAGACGCCGTGCTGTCGAAGTCGCGATATCTCTCGGTGAGATCGGCCTTGGCCCAGCAGTACACGGCGCGCCGATAACGGGCAATGAGGACGCTTTCACGGTCAACGCGGTCCGCCGGCACTGCCGCCAGCGAGGCATAGCCGGCGGCAATCTGCTCCAGCTTCCAGTCGCGCAGTTCGTTGTTGACGTGGAGAATGGCAGCGATGACCGCTTGCCGCAGCCGCACTTCGGTGACGGTGCCGTCCAGCCGCTCCGCGTCG
>NZ_JBDTCG010000024.1:0-6578 GCF_039923675.1 Collimonas sp. | reverse complement strand
GGAAGATCCACACGTGGCGCGTCAGCATGAAGCCGATATCCAGCTGCTGGAACGCGCGGCCCGCACCGTCACCGACTATGCGCTATGCATCAGCGATGCCGAATGCGGCGAGCGCTGGCTGAGCTTGCTGCAACAACGCGCTGCGCTGGCCAAGCGTTAATCGAGGCAGACAGCCGCCATCACTGATAGCTGACTGTAAAAGTCGCAGCGCCGTTGGCCTGCCCGGTGGTGATGGCGCCGGTAGTCTGGTAATACCTGGCAGTAAGCGGCACCACATACTGGATGTTGGCGGAAGGCCCGACCGTCGCCGCAGTGCCGAACTGGACCGGCTTGCTGTTTTTATCCAGGATCTGGATCCCCACGCCGGTCGCCACCCCCGTGCCCTGGGTCAGTTGCAATACCCCGGCCTTGTTCGAGGGATCCTGGGTCGCCGACAGGCTCAGCAAAATCGTGTTTTGTGCATTCTCGCCGCTCTGGCAATTGAGCTTGATATTGAATGGCTGGTTGCCTGCGGTCGTGTCGATGCCTTTAAAACTGCCTATCGAGACGGAGCCGAAATTCACCACCACGTTCTTCGATCCTGCATCGACCGTGCATGACGGTGTGATGATGGTGATACCGTTGCCGGACAAGATGGATGTGATCGCCGACTTGCCGTCGCCGTTACCGATATAGGTGGTATAGGTACCAGCGGCAAGTGGACCGTTACCGGTCTTGTCAGCGATCTTTAACAATTCGACCGTGAAATACGAAGGATTTTGAAATACCACGTTCGTGGTAGACGACCAGCTTAAAACATGCGGATAATACGTTTGCGGGGGAACGATACCGGTGATCTCGCGCGACAGTCGGATCCCCACGCCAGGAACTTGAGTTGTGTAAACATTGGTCGTACCAGCCACCAGATTACCCTGCAACATGCTACCTGTAGCTGTACCGCCACCATTGCAAGTCCATGCCGGCTCCGAAGCACCGTTGATCGGAATCGGAAAACGCTTGCTGGCAAAAGGAGTAACAAGACTGATTGGAGCGCCATTAGGTATGATCACCGTCCCCATGTCCATCTGGATGATTTTCTCGGTGGCGCCCGCCGGCCGCACGCAAGCTGCCTTCGCATCGCTGACAAAGAACAGTGACAGCAAGGCCAGCAGCCCCAGCGACACCAGCCATGCTAAAACGCCGCTCGCCCGGTCTGCGGTTGCTTTTGATATCTTCATGCCATTCCTCATTTGCCGGGCTTGCGGCGGATTCAACAATTAAACACACTGATATACGCTTGACGATCAACGTCCGGTAATGTCCATGCTATTGATATTCGATAGTGAAAGTCGCTGCACCATTGGCCGGACCAGTGGTGATCTTGGCTGCAGTCTGGTAGTAGCGCGCCGTGAACGGCACCACATACTGAATATCGGCAGACGGACCGACGGTAGCGGCTGTGCCGAACACTACCGGATTGCTGTTTTTATCCAGGATCTGGATCCCCACGCCGGTCGCCACGCCGGCGCCCTGCGTCAGTTGCGTCACACCGGGGCTGTTCGACGGATCCGCGGTTGCCGTCATGTTCAGCAAAATGGTATTCTGGGCGTTTTCGCCGCGCTGGCAATTGAGCTTGATGTTGAACGGCTGGCTACCGGCGGTCGAACCGACCCCTTTGAAGCTTCCTGTGGAAACGGAGCCGAAATTCACCATCACATTCTTCGATCCAGCGTCGACTGTGCACGAGGGCGTGATGATGGTGATGCCGTTGCCCGACAGGATCGAGGTGATGGCAGACTTGTTGTCGCCATTGCCTACATAGGTGGTATAGGTACCTGCCGCGAGCGGCCCATTGCCGGTCTTGGCGGCAATTTTGATTAGCTCGACGGTGAAATACGACGGGCTCCGGAATTCAGCGTTGCCATTGGGAACGTTGATGGTATGGGGATAATAGGTCTGCCCGATGCCGGTAATCTGGCGCGACAGCCTGATGCCTACCCCGGGTACCGCGGTGGTGTAAACATTGGGCATGCCGGCGACAGGCGTTCCTTGCAACATGCTGCCGGTCACGAAGCCGCCGCCACTGCATATCCATGAGGTTTCAGAAGCGCCCGCAATCGGGATAACAAATTGCTTGGTCGCAAAAGGCGTCATGCTAACCGGCGCGTTGTTTGGAATGATCACCGTCCCCATGTCCATACTGATGATTTTCTCGGTGGCGCCGGGCGGCCTCACACACGATGCGTGTGCGCTTGCCGCACTCAGCAACGCCATCGCAGAAAGCGCCATCAATGCCAGACCGCGTCTGACGCCGCCCAAAAAAATTCGCCGCATTTTCATTCGCATTGTCCATTCATCTCACGAATCGGCGCCGGATTTTTCTCGGCCGGCACCTGGTATTTGATGCTGCATTGTTCGGCCACACCCTGGCCCCACTTCACGCTCAGCACGTCGGTTTCCTTGGCGCCTGTGATGAAGGTCTGGCCTTCGCTGCCGACGATGCCCATCTGCTGCCCTTGCTCGTTCTCGACCTTGGCGCCGAACGGCAACGGTTTGCCATCCTTGTCGCTCAGGTTCAGCATGATGCGCAAGCCGACCGAAGTTTCGAATTTCGCCAGCACTACCGCACCGCGGGTCGGCACCACATCCATCGCCGCATTCTTGACCTCGACGTTGTCGCCCAGGTCCTCGGTACGCACCGCCAGGCGATTGATCCGGTACGGGCTCAGATTGGTCAGCACCGCGTTGCCGTGACTATCGGTACGTACCCCCGGATAGATTTCAAAGCCGACATTGGCAGCATCCGGCGCTTCCACCAGCGCCATGGTTTCACCCAAAGGCTGCGACAGAGTAACGCCACCGCCGTGCACCACCAGGCCGCCGGCTAGGCCTAGTGTGGTCTGGCCGTAACCGGAGCCCTGCGCACGACCGAAATCGAGCCGACCGTATTGCGCCAGATAGCTGGCGGAAGCGCTGCCGCTGTTGTCGCTCTGGTTCGAATGCGCGGCCGTGACGTTATAAGTCAGGCGGCCGTCTTCCAGGGTCGAACCGTAGACGCTGGCTTGCTGCGTCACTTCGCCGTTATTGCCCTTGGCCACGGTATACCGCGCATAGGAACGGCTGTCTCCCAACGGAATCGACAAGGTCATCATCAACTGCCGGTTCGACGGCCCGTAGATATTGCTGCTGTAGTTATAGAAAAAACTATAGTTGAGCTGCTTGTAGAAATTCGAATAGCCGACCTGTATCAGGCGTGTTTTTTGATCGGTGCCCCAGTAGCTTTGCTGCTGTGCCGAAGCGTAAGCGGTGCCGCCCTTGCTACCCAGCTGCTGCGCCAGTTCCAGCTGCAACTGGCTGCGGCGGTTGTTGAGTACCTGACCGGTTTGCAGGTCCTGCATTTGCGCTGCTTCCTGGAACGTGCGGAAACCGCCGGTGGAATAACGGTAACCGGCCATGCGTACACTGGTGCCGTAGTTTTCAAAAGATTTGGCGTACAGGAAACGTAGCGACTGGCCGTCATAACTCTGATTGAACGGGCCCTTGGTGTGAGCTTGCGACAAGTCCGCAGAGATCGCGCCGAAGTCGCGCAAGTTCTTGCCGACGCCGACCAGCGCGGATTGGTAGATATCCGAGGCGATCAGGCCGCCGTACACTGAGTATTCCTTGCCCAGGCCGCGTGCCAGCGTGCCCTGCACAAAATTAGGTTTGGCGCTGCCGGAGCCGCCAGTGAAGGCCGAATAGCCATTGCGGTACTGGCCGCCGGTCACGCTGTAACGCCAGACGCCTTCGCGCAACAGGGTCGGCACCGCAGAGAAGGCTTGGCGGAATTTGGTTTCACGGCCGTCGGCTTCTGTGATGGTCACCTCCAGGTCGCCGCTGGTGGCGGTCGGATACAAATCATCGAGCACAAACGGGCCGGGTGCAACGTAGGTGCTGTACACCACGAAACCGTTCTGGCGCACCGTAACGCGAGCATTGGTCTGCGCCACGCCCCGGATGGTTGGCGCATAGCCTTGCTGGCTATCAGGCAGCATGCCGTCATCGGAGGCCAGCTGGACGCCGCGGAACTGGAAGGCATCGAAGAAATTGCCGGGCGTGGTGCTGTCGCCGATGGTCAGCTGGCCTTTCAGCGAGGTGATATCGCGCTGCAGGTAGGAAGTCACCGACTGCCAATGGCCTTCGCCGTCAACGCCGCGATTGTAGGTCGAGAAGTTACGGAAGCGCCAGTCGCCCAGGTTGAAGCCGGCCCGCAGGCCGGCATACAAGGTATTACGCGCCTGCGTGGTGGTGGCATTGGGGTTAGCGTTGAAATCGGTAATGCTGTTATTGATCGTGTTACCGCCGTCATAGCGCGCTGCCGACAACTGGTAATCCAGCATGGCGACATTGATCCCTTTGTCCCACTTGTCGGGACTGATGGCACCGCGCGCCTGGCGCTTCATGGCGGCTTGCGGAATGCTGATCGTCAAGAGCAGTTTCTCGCCATTGTAGGAAACGCTGGAGCCGGGAATCGCCTTAGCCAGGTCGACGCATTGGTCGCCTGCCGCCATCAGGGCCGGAAACACTTCCACCTTGACGCCCCAGCCTTCCAGCATGGCGCGGGTAATGCAGGCCTGGGCACTCTTGTTGTTCGCAGCGTTGTCAGGATTATCGACGAAATTGACCTGGCTCTGCCCGACGCCGCTTTCATTGAGGCTGACGTCAACCAGATAGCTGCCGGGCATGACCCGATTGCCGAACGCGAACAGGGACAAGTCGGCGCGGCTTTGTTCGCCGCCGATATCCAGGAATTGCTCGTTGAATACCGAGCCGCCCTGGCCTTGTGCGTGCGCCACCTGCGCCAGCACGGCCAGCGTAATCGCTGATAGCGCCAGACGTACAGGTTTGCGTTGATGCGACAATTTGATCACAGCTATCCCTTCCTCTATTTCTGCCTTGCGCGGCAGACTGACTTGCCTTGACAGGATCTGATGTTTGCTACCTGAGAGATGACGACGACGACGTTACTTGCCTGCGGCCGGCACGGCTTCCGGAACGGCGGATCGTGGCAGCGTTGGCGCAGCAGCGCTGCCAACCGCCACCTTGGTCGTCACCTCCGGGGTTTCACCACCGTAGTCGTTGATCGTGGTGTAGTTGACATCGATCGCTTGCGGCGTGCTGATCGAAGTCAACGGAAAATCGCTGGCGCCGAAAGGCGGCACCATGCCAGCCTTGGTCTGTTCCTTGCCGCCGTTTATTTTGAAGCCGGTAAACGTGACGTTGTAGGCGCTCGGGTTGCTGACTCTGAGCGCAGCGCCTTTGCCGTTTTCGCCAGGTACAACGGAAAGCGTGGCCAGGCCGGATGCTTCGCCAGGTTTGCCGGCCAGGCCGACAGGCCGATAAAACACCTTGATACGAGTGCGCACAGCGACTTGCAGCACATTCGGCTGGTCCGCTTTTTCCGGGATTTCCTTGACGTTGAGCCAGAACACCGATTCGCGGTCGGCCGGCAAATCACCGCCGATGCGGACGATGCGCAAGATGTTTTGATCGCCCGGGTCCATCCGCGACAACGGTGGCGTCACCAGCAGCGGCGTCTTGTTCTTGCCTTCACCGGCATCGATCCAGGTTTGCACCACGTAAGGCGAAGTACCTGTGTTTTTCAGCGGAATCGACGCTTGCCGGTCCTTCTCGCCGAAGATCACGCGGGTGCCGCCCAGCTCGACGCTGGCGTTCGCAGACAGCGCGCTGAATGCCAACGCACAGGCAACTATGGCGGAAGTAATGAATCGTTTGTTCAACATGGAAAACCTCGCCTATCAAAATGTCCTATGCACAAATTTCTAAGCAAGCACTGGACGCTCTCACGTGCTTACAAATTGATGCATGGGCGTTGCGGGAAAATGATGGCTGGCCACCGCCACCGCAGTGGCAGGCCAGCCCATCCTCAAAACCCGGCCGTCTAAAGCGCCGGGTTGCTCATCTCGCCAGGTATGACGAAACGAGGTAATGCTGCTTGAGGATTATTGCGAAGCACGTCAATTACAGATAAGTAACAACGAACTGTGCTGTCGCGTTAGCAGGACCGGTAGTGACTGTAGGGCCGGTTGAAATGTAGGCTGCCTGGAAGTTCAGAGGATTGTCGCCCGTGCCCAGAACGTAAGTACCCGATGCCGAACCGAGAGGAATCTTGGTGCCGGCGGAGTCGCCCAGTTCAATTGCCACACCCTTTGCCGCAGTCACGCCAACCGCGCCGGCGTTAGCCAGGGCCAGGTCGTCGGTAACGTTCGCATCGGCTGTGCCGGTGAAAGTTACGGCTGCGCCAGTTTTAGGCAAACTCACGCATTGCAACAGGATCTGAAATTTCGATGGTGTGGATTTTTTGCCGGCAGCACCGTTCAGCGCTGACTGCGCCACAGTACCCATAGGTACGGTGATGTTTTGGCTGGACGGAGCGATCGAGCATGGCGAAGCGGTGATCTGGCCATTGAAATTCACCGTGCCGCCGTCAGCGAAGGCCGCTTGGGACAACAAACCTGCAGCAGCAACTGCAACCAACTTAGCGATAGTCATTTGTTTCATTTTTAACCCTCAGATATAAAGTAGATGTTCGATTCAAA
>NZ_JBDTCG010000023.1:0-34356 GCF_039923675.1 Collimonas sp. | reverse complement strand
GCAGGACGGCGGGATTGCTTTCGATGTGGTTGATGTCGTTGTAGGTATCCATTTACGCCCCATTCAGGAAATTGTCAGGAGCAGTCCGCGGGGTGTTATCCGCTGTCGCGAGACTGCTTGAGTTGAGGAGTATAGGATCGGCGGCGCGCGGAATCTTGATGCATTCATACTAGAAAACCTAGTGCAATCATCATGGTTGCGCTAACAGTGCGGCACTCGGGAAATGCAGCTTATTCCGCCTCGCCAAACGTCATCGATACGTAACCCGCCGGTCATGCGCAGGTAACACATGCTCGATAGAGTCTGGTTTTTCTTTCTTTATGGAAATGTCATGGCGCACTCAAGTCGTAGAAAATTCCTCAAAGGTTCTGTCGCGGCGATGGGAGCGACCATGCTGCCACCGGCCGTCCAGCAAGCGCTGGCGGCGCCCGCTGTCAGCGGTACGCTGGGCTCGATCGGCCACGTTGTCATCTTTTGCCAGGAGAACCGCTCCTTCGATCATTACTACGGCACCATCAAGGGCGCGCGTGGCTTCAATGACGACCACGCCGCCACCATCCAGGCCACCACGCGCAACGTCTTCAGCCAGGCTGACAGCACCGGCGCCCTGTACACGCCGTGGCGCTTGAATTCCAGCACGGCGTCGGCGCAATGGCTGTCGGATGTGCCGCATGACCTCAACACCGGCACCGCCGCCTGGAACAAGGGCCGCAGCGACAAGTGGATTCCCAACAAGGGTATGAACTCGCACACCTACATGACGCGCAGCGACCTGCCGTATCACTATGCGCTGGCCGATGCCTTCACCTTGTGCGACAACTATTTCTGCTCGGCGCGCACCTCGACCAATCCGAACCGCCTGTACCTGATGAGCGGCACTATCGATCCGCAGGGATTGAACGGCGGCCCGGCCACCACCAACGGCTTTACCTATGGCTCGCTGACCTGGCAGACTTATCCGGAAGCGTTGCAGGCGGCCGGCATCAGCTGGCGCACGTACCAGGAGGTCGACAATTACGACGACAACGCGCTGGCCTGGTTCAAGCAGTTCCAGAACCTGCCGACCAGTTCGCCGTTGTACATCAACGGCGTCCAGACCCGGGTGCTGGCGGACTTCCAGAGCGACGTCACCAACAACACTTTGCCGGCAGTCTCCTGGATCGTCGCGCCAGCAGCCAAGTCCGAGCACCCTAGCGGCTCGCCGAATGTCGGCGTCGATTATGTGAACCAGTTCCTGCAAGCGCTGGCGTCCAATCCGGCGGTGTGGGCCAAGACGGCGTTCATCTATACCTATGACGAGAATGGCGGCTTCTACGACCACGTCACCACGCCGACGCCGCCAACCGGCACCGTCAACGAATTCGTCAGCGGCGTGCCGATCGGCCTCGGCTCGCGGGTGCCGACCATCGTCTGTTCGCCCTGGAGCCGCGGCGGCTGGGTCGCCAGCGAAGTGTTCGATCACACCTCGACCATCCAGTTTCTGGAAAAATGGACCGGCGTCACCTGCCCGAACATCAGCCAGTGGCGGCGCGACATCTGCGGCGACCTGACCTCCTGCTTCGATTTCAGCGTCAGCAACGCTGCCTTTCCGGTGCTGCCGAATACCGCCGCGCTGGCGACCCTGGCCACCAGCCAGCAAAGCCTGCCGAAGCCGGTGCCGCCGGCGGCCAATACGGTCATGCCGCCTTACGAAGCAGGCCAGAAGCCGTTGCGGGTGCAACCCTACCAGCTCAACGGCTGGCTGACGCAAGACCTGGCCAACAAGCAGGTCTGGACCAACTGGAGCAATGGCGGCAGCAAACCGGCGCCGCTGCAGATCAACGTCGACAACTATCGCACCGACAATCCATGGATATATACCATGGCCGCCAACGCCACCTCGCGCGACTACTGGCATGTGATCAGCTACGGCAACGGTTACTACGACCTTGAACTGCTGGCGCCGAACCAGTTCTATCGCCGCTTCAAAGGCTATCTCAGCGCCACCGCATGGCAGGGCCAGCCGGAGCCGCAGGTGCAACTGACCAACAACGGTGTCGGTCAGACCGTGACTATCTTGTTCGACAACAGCGGCACCACCAATACCGCGGTGTTCACGCTGCTGGACCGGATCACTTCGGCCGGCACCAGCAGCCAGACCATCACGGTGGCGCCGAAGCAGACCGCGACCATCCAGTTCACCACCACCAACGGTTGGTACGACCTGAAGATCACTCTGGGCGGCGACAGCAATTTCATGCAGTCGATGGTGGGCTACACTGAAGGCCAGCAGGGTTTGACGCGGCCACCAGTGCTGCGCTGGTAAGTCAGGGAGCGGTTGAGCCTGGCGCTGTGTGAACCGCAGCGTCGGGCCGACGGCAAGTTGTGGGCTAGAGAATGAATGAGAAGACATTTGCAATCGGGATAGGCGTCGCCGGCTGTGCGTTCATCGCATTGCTGGTGTACCTGACCATGCCTGACCCGATATCGCCTTCGCAGATAGGTGTGCTTCCGGGAGGAGGAGGCGCCGTTGCGTCCGAATCTCCGGTTGCGGTGGTGCGGCCGAGCACAAGCGATGCAGTAAATAAAACAGTATCAGATTGCTCGATCGGACGTCTCGATTCGTGGCGTTTGATCAGCGTCGAGATGGGCGGCTACCGGCAAGCCGGCATCGCCGTATTCAACAATGACAAGCGCGGCTCGCTCACCGTGGTCGAGGGGCAGAATTTTGACGGCGACCTGTTGCTGGAAAAAATCGCCAGCAACTCGGTTGCGCTACGTTGCGGCCAGATGTCGCAGACCAAGGTGCTGGGCGCAAGCCGCATCTCTGTGGAAGTGCCTGCGGCGGAGGAAATGAAAACGGCGCTGCCCGATCCGTCCAACCATTAACTGTTACAAGCGTCCAGGCCGCGCACATGGAAATGCGAAGCGCGCCGTTTTTGCTGCTATCCTTGATTTTTAAAGCCCGGAGGGTACGCTCATGAAACGCTATTTTCTTGCGATTGTTGCAGCATTGGCGCTGACGTCCGCGATGGCGAGCGCGGCCTCCGCCAGTCACGAGTTTTCCAACCGGTTCCAGGCTTGCTATACCGCGGCCGATGCCGGCAGTGAATCCAAGTCGGCATGCCTGAGCGATGAATTGAATGCGCAAACCAAGGCAGCCGCCGATTCGCACACGGCCACCGTGCGAGTTTTACCGGTCGCCGAAAAGCAGCAGTTCGCGGATGACTACGTGCTGTGGAAAAAGAAGATTCTGCTGGATTGTTCGCTGTTCGCCGACAAGCAGACGGTCGCGGTGGAAAGGGAAAATACCCGGAAATACTGCCTGATCGAGCAAACGCTGGCACGCTTGAATGGCGACGACGTGATTCGGCAAAACAAAACCTTCGGCAAATAAACCGGATTGCCATCGCGCCGCATACATGACGTCGGCGGCCCGCATTACAACGTGGCCGCCGGCCGCTGCAACAAACCGTTGATCGACATCAGGCTTTGACGCCGATGATCACGTGCGAGGCCTTGAAAATCGCCACCACCTGGCTGCCGGCTGTCAAGCCCAACGCCTGCACGCTTTCCTGGGTGATGATCGCGGCTAGCGTTTCGCCGCCCTTGAGACTGACTTCGATTTCCGCATTCACCGCGCCGGGTTTGACCGCTTTCACCGTGCCGTCCAGGCGGTTACGGGTTGAGAATTTGATACCGGCGTCCGGCTTCGACAGGATCACCCATGGCGCCTTGATCAGCGCCAGCGCTTCCGAGCCGGTCTTCAAATCCAGGTACTTGGTGCTTTCGCGGGTAATCATCGCGACGATGCGGTCGCCGCCCGCGAGCGTCAGCTCGACTTCGTCGTTCACCGCGCCTGGATGGATGGCGGTTACCTTGCCGGCGAATTCATTGCGTGCACTGGTCAGCATGTTCAACTCCTTGGTTTCGTATCGAGCGCCAGGTTTGAGGACCTGGAAAAAGGGACTTTTATCATACCCCAATGCGCGCGGCCGACGTTCACAGTTGTTGTCTAGTCACTGAGCGCGCAGCGTGCCCCTGCCTGGCGGCAGGGATCCGTAACAGGGCGTTCCGCCTCACTCGTCACTCGAAAGGAAAGCGCAAGCCGGCATCTGCGCGGGCCATGTCCAGGGTGCGGATCATGGCGCGCGATAAATCGAAGTGCATGATCTCGCTACGGGTCTTCCCATCGCGCAGCAGGTCCGTGAAATGCTGGGTTTCATGGCAGAGACCATCGCCCAGATAAGCTGCCGACAAGATGTCGCTGACGCCAGACTCGCGGACCAGCAATGCCTTGCATGGATTCCACCATTTTCCTTCGATCACCAGATGCCCCTTGCTACCGCCGATCATTGCACGGCCGTCGCTGGCGCTGCGCATTCCGCAAAAGAAATTCGACATGCCATGTGCGTGCCGGGTGCTGACCACCGCCGCTTCATCAACGCCGCTGGCGCCGATATCCAGCAGCGCCTTGACTTGCAAGGCCGGCCCGAGCAAGTCGCAGGCAAGAAAAGCTGGATAGATGCCGACGTCCAGCAAGCTGCCGCCGGCCTGGGCTGGATCGAACACCTTGTGCGCACGGTCATGGAACAGGTAAGAGAAGCCGGCATCGACAAAATTGACTTCGCCGATTGCACCGTCGTCGAGCAGCATCTTGATTTGCCGGTAAAGCGGATAAAAGGCCGGCTTCATGGCTTCCATGAACAGCACTTTATGTTGCTCGGCAACCGCCAGCACCGATTCCAGCTGCGCCAGATTGGGTGCGGCCGGCTTTTCCGACAGCACCGCCAATCCGGCCTGGAGACAGGCAATTGCATAGGAAGGGTGTTCTATATGAGGCGTGGCGATATACACCGCATCGATATCGGCCTCCAGCAATGCATCCAGGCTGGCGTAACTGTGCGCCAGCTTGAAGCGCGCGGCGAATTTTTGCGCGGATTCCGGCCGCCGTGAAAATACACCGGCCAGTTCAGCGCCCCGCACATATTGAAAGTCATCGGCGAAGCGCTCGGCGATACCGCCGCTCCCTACTATTGCCCAACGAATCATTTGTGTCCCTGAGTGAGTTGTCGCCAAGGTGGAACGATAGCGCAAATCAGGGATGGCAACCAGACATGATTCATGCTGTAGCCAGCAGGCTTTGCAGAGCATGCGCAGCGATCTTGCAGTCGAATTCGACCACTTGGTAATCGACCACATCGGCCTGCACGTAGGAGTCCTGGGCTAGTAGCGCCAGTAAAGCGGGTTTCGGCATGGCGCCGGTCAGGATGATGCCGCCCAGGCCGCTCTTCTTGGGGCCGGCAAACAGGAAGCTGCCATCGTCGATATGCTGTTTGACCCAGGCGCCGTGGCTGGGGATATGCGGCTGGACGGCCGCAGGTGGCTGGCTATAGCTGATGTTCAGGATGTACATGAGGTTTTCTCCAGAGGTTGATGTAACGCCTCCAGTATGCGAAAACCTTGATGCCAGAAAAAGCCGTATATGGTTTTGTCTGTCACAAGCCGGGATGTGGAATCGGCGAGCAGGGCTTGCTTCGACAGGCTCCAAGCTGATGGTCAATCTTATGTTTCATTCACCAGCCCGGCCTCCAGCGCCCGTTCCTGGTTCTTGAAAATCGCCATGGCGGTGCTCATGCGCTTGAATCCCAGCTTTTTGTAAAATCCTTCTTTACCTGGAACCGCATAGAGAATGATCTTCTTGTGGCCGGCGGAGAAGTCTCTGAGCTGCGCGATGATGGCTTTGCCCAGCCCGGTTCCCTGGAACTCGGGATGCACCGCGACATCGCAGATATAGGAACAATCGACGCCATCGGCCAGCGCCCGGCCGACGCCCACCAGCACACCTTGATCGAAGATGAAACATTTGTACAGGCTGTTGGAAAAGGCCAGCTTCAGATCGTCCGGGTGTTTGTCGCCAAGGGGCGCAATCTTGTAAAGATGCGACAGCGCGCCCCAGTCGATTGCGGATTGCTCGTAAACCCATTCCATGTGCAGCCTCCCTTTGCATGAAGAAAATCATCAATGCCGAGACGCCACTGTATCGCCGATTGCAGTCGCCGTGAAGTACCGCCGCCGCTGAGTCAAAGCTGGTCGCGCAGGGTGATCCGGAGTTCGCGCTTGTCGGCGCCGGACCGGATCGAGACCTTGACCGTGCTGCCTGCCGGATCGTTGCGCAGGCGGCTGCGGAACGCAGACAGGTCGGTGGCGATCACCGGTTTGCCATCGACGGCGACGATCTGGTCGCCGATCTGCAAGCCGGCGGCTGCCGCCGGTCCGTTCGGCGTGACATCGACTACATCGAAAGCCTGGTCGCCGGCATTGATCCACATGCCGGAACGGTCGAACACAGCGATGTCGGGCACCGGCGTCGCACGCGGCTTGAGGTACATGACCTGGTGGCCGTAATCGAAGGTGACGACGAAGCGCTTCATGAAGCCGCTGCCGATGTTGGCCTCGAAATTGGCGTCGGAAAATGCGCCTTTGTCTTGCTGGGCCAGGCTGCTGATGAGGTTTTCCTGTCGCACGCCGCCCAACGTCAGTTCGCTGCCGCGCACCACGTACGAGCGCGACGGACCGCCCACGCCCCAGCCGTCGATGGCCAATGCGCCGTGCGGATGCGTCTCGCGCCATTTGTATCTGTCGACAAAGGGTTTGGTCAGCGTCGCTTCGGAACGCGAGCCGGTATCGATATTGAAGCGGCCGGGTACGCCGTCCACGGTGCCGGCCACCTGTACATTGTGATCGTAGAACTTGAACGGCACCGGCGTGCCTGCGGTTGCGGGCGAGAAGCTGGCGGGATCGGTCAAGGTGATGGTCTGGGCGCCGTAGTCGAAAGTGGTGACGAAGCGGCGGAACACTTCAAAGCCGATCATGCCTTCTTCCGCAAAACCTTCGACGCTGGCTGAACTGAAGTCCAGTACGAAGGCAGGCGTGTCGCGCATGGTCATGGCGCCGACTTGTATCTTGTCGACTTTGACATAGCCGGTGCTGACGGTTTTTTCGCCGGCGCCGCCGGATTGGGCATCACCTTCAGGTTTAAGGCCCAATGCCGCGGCGGTTGCCGGCGTCAGGATGTTATGGCCGCCGGTATCGAAGATGAAGCGGAACGGCCCTTTGCCATTGATGAACACGCTGGCGAAGACGTGGTTGTTGAACAGTTCGAACGGAATGGTGGTGCTGCCGCCAGGCAGACTCAGATTGCTGCGTGACCATGGTGGCGCAGCATAGGCACTTGCCGGGCGCGCCGCCAGGAATGTGGCTTGCCTGAGCGTTTGCAGTTCCGGCTCGCCGCCGGTGCCGCTATCGATCTTGACGCTGCCGGCCAGCATCACGCCGTCGACTGCGCGGTAATCGGCATAGCTGGTGGTGATGGTCAGGAACAGCTGCACTTCGACCACCCTGGCCAGCAAATGCGATTGCCGGTCGAACCAGGCTTCAAACGGCTTGCCCCCTTGAGGAAAAACCTGCAGCACCGCATAACTGCGGTCGCCGTCGTGCCAGAGACCGATGCTGCTGATTTTTGCGCCGCCGCGATCCTTGCGCCACCATGTATTGGCGTTCCGGTAAGCTTCATTGACGGCCAGCTGGATGCGGTCGCCGCCTTCTTCCGGCGTTACCGCGCCGGACTGGTCGCGCATCCATGGCAGCGTGCCGTCGAAGCCGCCGGCGCCGCTGGTCGGACCGGTATCGTAGGCGTCGATGAACCAGCCGTTGCGGGTATCGGCAAGCGAGGTGACCGTACCGCTCAGGCTGTTGCCGCGATAATCGTACAGCGCGCGCAGCGTCGCTTTGCCTTGCCAGGCGTCGCCGCCGGCAGCGGCCCGGTTGGCGGCAAGAATGTGGCTGACATTGAGTTGTGTGGCGTCACGCGACTGGGCGCTGTCGGAAGCCGGCGCGCCGGCGGTACTCTCTGCCGCGTGCAAAGGAACTGCGCATGCCAAGACACACCCCAGCACTATGGCGTTGAGATTGAGATGCCGGCTACGGTCCTGCGCGATCGAAGATTTTGGTGTTTTCATGGCCAGATGATGGCGCACCGGCGGCGGCCGTGTCTTGAACCTATTTGACCTCGCTGCGCCACGCTCCCGGCGAGCGGCCGGTGACGGCAAACACCGTGCGCGTCATGTGCGACTGGTCGGCAAAGCCGCAATCGATGGCGATATCCGGCAGCGATTTCTCACCGCCGACGATGCGGCGCCAGGCTAGCCGTCCGCGCAGTTGCGCGCGATAGGCCGACGGGCTGACGCCGAACACTTTATGAAAGCCGCGTGAAACGGTGGCGTCGGCCAGGCCCTGCGCCTGTGCCCAGTGCTGCAGTCTCAGGTGCGGATCTCGCGCCAGGTCGGCGGCCAGCTGCTCCGGCCAGTCGGCCGCAGGCAAGGGGGCGGCGCACATGGTGGACAGCACGAAAGCCGCTGCCTCGCGCGGATCGCGTTCAGCCAGCCGCGCCGCGGTATCCGGATCGGCGATCCGCATTAAAGGCGCTGCCGGTTCTTGCCAGGTATTCAGGGGAATGTTCAGTATCAGCGAGCTGGCGGAGAGATAGCGGTTGAGGTGCGCCTCGAATGCGCCATGCACCACGATATCGCCTGCGCCGACCTGGAAGCGGCCGCGATCGCCGGCTTCTTCATAGCTGCCGGAGAGGACCAGCGCCAGGTAGCTGGCGTCATGCCGATGGCGCGGCATGAGATGGTCGCCGCGCTGGAATTGTAATTGACAGGGTACCGGACTAAAACAGGTCGCACTCACATCAGCCTCGCCGCAAAAGGGTAAAGGTAGCCGTTTTTATTGACTGTAAACTTTACAACGAGCAATTAGTGTAGCAGCCCCGGGTTTGCCTATCCCGACTTTTTACTTGCCTTGCTTGCGGGCGATGCGCTCCTGCATCGCCAGGCCGGCTGCGGGGCCGGCGCCGATCAAGTACTGCTTTTCGTTGATGGGCTGGCCGCGAGCGACGTCGTACAGCACCGGCTCGACCTTGTCGCCGCTGCTGGCGTCGAGCAGCACTACACTTTCGCCTTCCGGCGCGAAATGCTTGTTGCCCCAGGTGAGCAGGGCCAGCAGCACCGGGCGGAAATCGCGGCCGCGCGGGGTCAGCAGGTATTCATGGCGAGGCGGCTTTTCGCAGTAAAGATGCCGTTCCAGCAAGCCTTCTTCCACCAGCGCGTTAAGGCGGCGGGTCAGCATGTTGGGAGCGATATCCAGGCTTTTCTGGAATTCGTCGAAGCGGGTCAGGCCATAGAAGGCGTCGCGCAGGATCAGGATGCTCCACCATTCGCCGACCCGTTCCAGGCTGCGGGCGATGGGGCATTGCATGTTGCCGAAGCTCTTTCGTTGCATGATGGTTATCCTTTTCCTATGCTTAAGACTTTCAATATGATAGCAACTGCGGCCGTCATCAGGTGCGATTCCTCAAGCGCTCGCGTCTGGGTACCGGATTGAAGACCCTTAGCGGTCCAGCGGCGCCAGGTAGATGCCGCCGGTCAGGCCTTGCTTGCCGGTGCGAGTGATGTCATTGGCCAGTATTTCCTCCTGCCAGGCTTCGATGCCGGCCACGGTCAGTGCCGGCGACGAAAACGACGGCGTCTTTGATTTTCATGACGAGTTTCCTTTATCTCTATGCCGGTTAAAGCAAGAACAGCGCGTGTGCGGCGATTGGTGCAAATAAAAACGTCATGATTCAATCAACCAATCAATCAGTCAATCAATGGGCATCCGCGGACGGCGCCTTGGGTGGCGCGACCCTACGCATCAGCGGCACCATCGCGGTGGCGATCACGAAGCAGACCATGATAGCCAGGAAGGTATCGGCGAAGGTCAGCGTCAAGGCTTCCCGGTAAGTCAGATTCCATAGCAGCCGCAGCGCCCCTGATTCGCCTACCAGCGGATTGCTGCCGACGTTTTGCAACAGCGTGTTGGTGGCGTCGTTGCTGCGCGTCAGGTGCTCTGCCAGACGGTAGAAGTGCAGGTTGGTGCGGTCATTGAGGATGGTGGCGCACACCGCGATGCCGATCGCGCCGCCCAGGTTGCGCATCAGATTGAACAAGCCCGAAGCCAGCCGCAGCCGTTCCATCGCCAGCCCGCCCAGCGTCAGCGTAACGATAGGCGGTATCGCGAACTGCTGGCCTATGCCGCGCAAAGCCTGCGGCAACAGCAATTCCGCGGCGCTCCAGTCGTGCGTGATGGGCGTAAACTGCCACATCGACAGCGCAAAGCAAGCCAGCCCGAACATCATCAGCCAGCGCAGATCGACCCGGTTGGCAAAGACGGCGTAGACCGGGATCGAGAGGATCTGGAACACACCGGTGGAAAACACCGCCATGCCGATCTGCAAGGCGCTATAGCCCTGGACCCGGCCCAGGAATACCGGCGTCAGGTAAATAGTGGAGAAAATGCCAACTCCGGTGATGAAGGAAAAGAAGCAGCCGAGTGCGAAGTTGCGGTCCTTCAGCGCGCGCAGGTCGACCACCGGATATTGGTAGCTGAGGCTGCGCCAGACGAACAGCACACTGGCGACGGCGGAAATCCAGGCGGTGGCGGTAATCACCGGATCACCCAGCCAGTCCAGGCGCGGGCCTTCTTCCAAGGTATATTCCAGGCAGCCAAGAAACAAGGCCATCAGCGCCATGCCCAGGTAATCGGCATTGCGCAATAGCGACCAGTCTGCACGGTCGACCTTGACCAGCAGCGGCACGGCGACGGCGACGAAAATGCCAGGCGCCAGATTAATGAAGAACAGCCAGTGCCACGAATAGTTAACGGTAATCCAGCCGCCCACCGACGGCCCCAGCGTTGGCGCCAGCGAAGCGATGGCGCCGATGGTGGCTGCTGCAATCACCCGCTGCGAACCGCTGAAAAAGGTAAACGCCATGGTGAACACCAGCGGAATCATCGAGCCGCCAAGGAAGCCCTGCAGGGCGCGGAACAGAATCATGCTCTGGATATTCCAGGCCACGGCGCACAGCAAGCTGGCGATGGTGAAGCCGGCCGCCGAAATGCTGAACAGCCAGCGCGTCGACATCACGCGCGACATCCAGCCCGATAAAGGGATGACGATAATCTCGGCGATCAGGTAGCTGGTCTGGACCCACACCGTCTCGTCGGCGCCGGCCGACAAGCCGCCGCCGATTTCACGCAGTGAAGCCGAGACGATCTGGATGTCGATCAGCGCGATGAACATGCCGACGCACATGGTGCCGAAGGCGAACAGCTTGGCCATCATGGCCATCTCGGACGGCGGGATCAGCTGCAATGGGGCGCTGCGCATGGTTACTGTTTCCGGTTGCTACGCGCATCGACTTGCGCCAGCACCGACAAGCCGGGCCGCAACATGCCGAGCACGCCGTCGGCCTCATCCAGCACGATGCGCACCGGCACCCGCTGCACGATCTTGGTGAAATTGCCGGTAGCGTTTTCCGGCGGCAGCACGCTGAACTGGGCGCCGGTAGCCGGCGCCATGCTGGCGACGTGGCCATGCAGACGGCGGCCCGGCATCACATCCGCCTCAATGGTGGCCGGCAAGCCGGGCTGCATGCGAGCCAGCTGGCTTTCCTTGAAATTGGCGTCCACCCACAGGCCGCGGGCCGGCACGATAGACATCATGTGAGTACCCACTGCGGCGTAGGAGCCCGTCCGCGCGTAGCGATTGCCGATGGTGCCATCGATAGGCGCACGCATTTCGGTATAGCCGAGATTGAGTTTGGCGATGTTGAGTTCGGCGTTTGCCTGCCCCAGCGCCGCCATGGCTTGCTGGCGGCGGCTGGCGATCACATCCAGTTCGCGTTCGGCCGCCACTTGCACCGCTTGCGCTTTATGGCCGTTGGCCAGCGCCTGCTGGTAGTCGGCGTCGGCCCGTTGTGCGCTTTGCACGGAGACTGCGGCCTTGGCCGACAGGTTCTGGTAACGCTGCTGATCGTTGTGCGAACGCATGGTTTCCGCCGAACTTGCGGCGACGCCGGCACGGGTTTGCGCAATCACCGCCTGTTGCAAATTACGCGTCGCCTCCAGGTTGGCCAGCAGCGCCTGTTGCGCCGCCACTGCGGCTTCGGCCTTGGCCAGCGCAGCGCGGTAGTCGCGGTCATCGAGTTTGACCAGCAAATCGCCGGCATGCACGGCCTGGTTGTCGCTGACCGCGGCCGAAACGATATAGCCGGGCACCTTGGGGCTGATCACGGTAATGTCGCCGCCGACGTAAGCATCATCGGTGTCTTCCATGAAGCGGCCGTTTTCCCACCAGTGCCAGCCATACGCGGCAGAGCCAAGTCCGGCCACGATCGCGACGCAGGTAATCAGCCGCACCTTGCCGCTCAGCCGGTTCCGTTTTGCCGGCGCCACAACTGTACCTGCCTGCCCAGTTACCGCATTTGTCATGACTACTGCTCCCTATTAATAAACATCGGATAGACACCGTCCGTAGACAGTGTGAAAAGCTTGCTTAACGCCGCTCCGGGGAGGGCGCACCCTGACCTGCGTTTACGGCATCTGGCCCGATAAAACGCACATCCCAAAAACAACTTGCTTTCATCATGAAAGTCACTTTACACTTGTGACTATTGTTATGCAAGTTACTTGGTAAAACTTTTCCGCGGGAAAAATAAAGGAAGTACCACATGGCAAGCCAATCAGTCGCACTGTTATCACGCCGGCCCGGAAAACTGATCGCCGCGGCGCTATCGCTGGCGCTCGCCGCCTGCGCCGTCGGGCCTGATTATGTAAAGCCCGGCTCGGACATGCCGGCGGCTTTCCAGCATGCCGCGCCAGCGACCGCCAGCGCGCCGCCGGCGCTGGAAGTCTGGTGGAGCTACTTCAACGATCCGGTCCTGACGCAGATCATCGAACGGGTACTGGCGCAGAATCTGGACCTGGCGGCTTCTCTGGCGCGGGTCGAACAGGCGCGCGCGGTTGCCCGTTTATCGAATGCTGCGCTGCTGCCGATCGGCAGCGTCACCGCCCAAGTGGCCAAACAGCATCAGTCATTGCAAAGCGAACTTGGCGAGCTGGCCAGCCCGCATCCCGGTTATCAGCGCAACGCCACCTTGTATAGCGCAGGCGTCGGCGCCAGCTGGGAAGCCGATCTGGGCGGCGGCTTGCATCGCGGCCTGGAAGCCGACACCGCCGAAGCGCAAGCTGCGGCAGCCGACCATTTGGGGGTGCGGGTAACGGTTGCCGCGGAAGCGGCCGATGCCTATTTCCGGGTACGCGGCGCGCAGACCAGAATGATGCTGGCCGCCGCCGAGCTGAAGGCCGACAACGACCTGCTCGAGCTGGTCAAATTGCGTCTGAAAGAAGGCATGGCCACCGAGCGCGAACAAGCCCAGGCCGAAGCGCGCGTGGCGCAGGTCAAAGCGACCATTCCACCGCTGCGCTCGGAACGCGCGATCCAGCTGAACCGGCTCGATGTGTTGATGGGCGCCCAGCCCGGCACCTATGCCGGCGAATTGATTGCCGCAACTATCGAGGCTGCAATCCCGCCGCTGGCGGTCGCCCTGAAACCGGAACAACTGCTGCGCCGCCGGCCCGACGTGATCGCCGCTGAACGGCGGCTGGCCGCATCCAACGCCCGCATCGGCGTCGCCATCGCCGAGTATTATCCGAAATTCTCGTTATCGGCGTTGCTTGGTTTTGAAAGCCTGAGCAGCGCCACGCCATCCGCGGCCAGTTTCCAGCCGCTGGCGCTGGTCGGCTTGCGCTGGCGTCTGTTCGATTTCGATCGGGTCGACGCTGAAGTGGCGCGCGCCAAAGGCGTCAATGCCGAAGCGTTGGCACACTATCGGCAAGCGATGTTGCGGGCCACCGAAGACGTCGAGAACGCACTGGTGATGCAAACCGAACTGGAGGCGGAACGCCAGGAATTGCTGCGCGAGGTGGCGGCCGATGTGCGGGCCCGGGATTCGTCGGAAGACGCCTACAAGGGCGGCGCCACCGGTCTGACCGAAGTGCTGGAGCAGGACCGCCAGCTGCTGGCGGCGCGGGATCAGCTGGCGCAGGCGCAAACCGGCAGCGGGCGGGCGGTGGTGGCGACTTTCCGGGCGCTGGGCGGGGGCTGGTGAGGCATCACGAGCCAGGTGTCGAACCTTCATCATCTTGCTCTTACCTCATGCTGCTCTTGCCTGCAGGTTTGCCATGGCCAATGACAATTTCTCAGACAGTTGCCAGTGCGCTTCATGCACCGACTGCGCCACGGATTCCGGACCGAAGACGAGGCCTTGCAGCGGGAAAAAGTGCACATCGCTGATGCCTATCGACGCCAGCGCGTAGCGCAGATACGGCGTCAGAAAATCGGCCTGTTTCGCATGCTCTCCCGCATGAAAACCGCCAGAACTCACCAGTACAAAGGTCGGCAGGTCTCGCATCAACCCTACCTTGCCCTGCGGCGTCGAGTGGAAGCTGCGATTGATGCGTATCACATGATCGATCCATAGTTTGAGCGCCGCCGGCACGGTAAAGTTGTGCATCGGCGTGACGATGAACAGCATATCGTGTTGTTCCAGTTCGGTGATCAGGCGCTCCGACCAATCGAATGCTTGCGCATCGCGTGCAGTCTGCGAAGTTACGGCGATGGCGTAATCGCGGCAGATTGGCGGGATAGGCGACTGCACCAGGTCGCGTTCGGTGATCCGCGCCTTGGCCATGCCTGATGCGGCAATCGCTTCCGTTGCAAGACGATAACCATGGCTCGCGGTGCTGTGCGGGCCGCTGTTCAATAGCAAAATGCGTGTCATGTCCTTGCTTCCTGTGGTAGTGGTTCGACGAAATGCATGCCAGTTGCAAGCAGTCCGTGGCGGAAATAAAAGCGTTGCGCAAGCGCCATATGCAATCCGGTATCCAGTACAAAATGACGGCAGTCCAGCGCGACAGCTTGTTGCCGTGCCGCTTGCAACAAGCGTTCGCCGATCCCCGCGCGATGCAACGATGCGGTCACCACCAGATCATCGACATAAATGAAATGGCCGTACAGCAAATTGTCTTGCAGCCGATAACCGGCAAGCCCGACGATTGCGCCACCGCTCCATGCCGCAAGCAAGCGATACCCCTGCGTCCGTTGCTGCGCGATCTGTGCGGCGTATGCTGCGCGATCGTTCAGATGCGGCCGTAGTTCCTGCATTACTGAAAACGAAGTATCCAGATCGGCGTCGCTTTCGATGTGCTTGATCGCAATCTGAGACTGCATGCATTTCTCCAAAAGATGAGCGCTGCACTATCGTTGTGCTGACAACGGGCGGCGGATTTGCCTATTAAGCGGTGGCAAGTGCTGCCAATTACGATGGCATCTTGCGGAATGCGATCGCAAACCGGTTCCAGCTGTTGATCGATGTGACGAGCAATGTCAGTTCAACCAGTTCGGCATCGGTGAAATGCGGGCGGACTACATCCCACACCGCATCCGGCACGTGGTTTTGCGAGACCAGCGTCAGCGATTCCGTCCATTCCAGTGCGGCGCGCTCGCGTTCGCTGAAGAATGGGGTTTCACGCCAGGCGGCGACGGTAGCCATGCGACGTTCCGACTCGCCGGCCTTGCGGGCGTCGATCACATGCATGTCGAGGCAGAATGCACAGCCATTGATTTGCGATGCACGCAGGCGTACCAGCTCTTTGAGTAAGATATCCAGTGTGCCTTTGGCGATCTGGGTTTCAATACCAATCATTGCCTTCATGGCATCTTTGTCGGTGTAGAAGTCGAGGCGGGTTTGCATTTTGAGGCTCCTATCTCAGGTTAATCAGGTTAAAAGTGGTGTTTCTCTGAGGCGTAGTATGCGGATATCATGGCCAAGTAAGAAGAGCCAAGAAATGTAAAAGGGACTAGTCCATGAAAATCGTCAAACCTGAACTGGACCTGCGCGTTGACCGCGCACTGGAATTGCCCATGTACCTGCAGATATGCCAGCGTTTCAAGACGGCGATCGAGCAGGGGCACCTGCGCGCGGGTGATCGCGTGCCGGCGGTACGTGCACTGGCGACCGAGCTCAATCTGGCGCGCGGCACGGTGGAAATGGCGTATCGCATCCTGGCGGACGAAGGATATCTGCAAGTCAGGGGCGCGGCTGGCACGGTGGTCTCGCCGTCTTTGCCACAGCCGGCAATCCTCAAGCCGCAAGTGGCGTTGGCCGGACAAGCGCAACCAGCCGTCACCGATCATGACGGCAAGGCGCCCAGGCCTTTGCAGATGGGTTTGCCCGCGCTCGACGCATTCCCGCGCAAGGTATGGAACCGGCTGGTCGGGCATCGGCTGCGCGGCAGCGAGCTGGCCCGGCTGGGCTTTCCCGACCCGGTCGGCTATGACCGTTTGCGTGAAAGGATCGCAACGTATCTGGGTGTGTCGCGCGGTGTGGCTTGTTTGCCGGAGCAGGTGTTCATCACCACCGGCTTGCATAACACGATGGAACTGACGTTAAGGAGTCTTTCAATTGCCGGCGACGCCCTCTGGTTTGAAGATCCCGGCTATATTCTTGCGCGCCTGTTCCTGCAAAACGCCGCCATCAAGTTGGTGCCGGTGCCGGTCGATGACAACGGCTTGATGGTCGAAGCAGGCAAACGTCTCAGCCCTTCCGCAAAATTCGCGCTGGTCACGCCGTCGCACCAAAGCCCGCTTGGCGTGACGTTGTCGCTGGAACGCCGGATGGCGCTTCTGGAGTGGGCCGACAAAGCCGGCAGCTGGATCATCGAGGACGACTACGATAGCGAATTCCGCTATCAGGGGCGACCGCTGCCGGCGCTGAAAAGCCTCGACCGCAATGACCGCGTCATTTACAGCGGCACCTTCAGCAAGGCCATGTTTCCGGGCTTAAGGCTGGCTTACGTCGTCGTACCGCTCAGCGCGGTGGCGCGCTTCCAGGCTGTCTCTTACAACATCAACTCAGGTTGTCCATACCTGTTCCAGGCAAGCGTCGCCGACTTCATGGCGGAAGGCCATTTCTCGCGCCACCTGAAAAAAATGCGCCTGTTGTACGCACAACGCCGTGCACTGACGCAGCGCGTTTTTCAGGAAGTACTGGGTGACCGCATCAGGATAGATCTGCAAGCTGGAGGTTTGCATATGCTGGCCAAGCTGGCTGCTCACGAAGACGACATCACGCTGGCTGAGCGCGCGCATGCCGCCGGCCTTGCCTTGAATCCTTTATCGCGCTGGTACATCAAAGCGAAGCCGCGACAAGGCTTGTTGCTGGGTTTTGCCAATGTGATTGATGAGAAGGATGCGCTACGTCTGGCGTTGAAACTCAGGGAAGCAATAACATAAAATACGCAATATCTGAGCTGGCTAACACGAGGTATCGGTACCGGGAAAAACGTCAAATGACATGCCCCCACCTCAACCCGAAAGGCAATGTCCTCGGCCCGAAGACAAAGTGAAGAACCCGCCTGCGGCTGTTGCCGACAGCTTTAGAGGACGCATGCAGCAGAAGCGGCTTCATCAATAAAGCGCCACCTTTTACGACCGGGCAAACCACCTCTCCTAATTTGTCGCGCGCTATCAGAACACTTTCATCGCTGAGCCTGCCGACCAGATGAGAGCCTGCCACAACCCTGAGCGGCCCATCTTCCGGGCCACATTCATCGATGTGAAGCCTTACCGCCACCACATCCTGAAGCACCGTGTCAGGCGGTTGAACAAACACCGAACCTTCTTTCTCGGACCAGCCTGTAAGCGCCGGGTGGTCAATTCTTTCCCGGACCGGAATGCTTAAATCCTGATGAGCCGGGACCAGCCAATTTTGCTCTTTGGATTTTTCAAAATAGGTACATTGAACTGCAACGGAGTCACGTGGAAGCAATTCCTCAATGGCGGGATGCCGGTGAATGGTTTGCGCCAGTCCTTTACACCACGACAATTCAAGCAGGCTGCGTGAGCCGGCTCCTTTATTCCGGAGTTCAGCAAGCGAGGACGAAATTTCTGCGCATGCTGAATCAGTCAGAAGTTGTGAAATGACTGCGAATCCGTCAATTTCAAAGCGATGAGCATTCATATGTTTGCTATTTAATCTCTATTTGGTTTGCCGCAGGTGACGACATGCTTTTGATCGTTAGCTAACAATAATGCGTTGCGGCTTATGACCAAAAGCAGCCTGTCAAAAACCAAATACATATGTGTCCGGCACAGTTGAGACAGGAACTATAATGACTTGGCAACATACACAATCAACATCGCGGATGGGACTAGCAATAGTTGGGCAAGCAAAGTTCCCGCCAATCTACTACCTACCAGCCAAACGACTGCTCGCCTGAATTGCGAATCACTCACGCGGCCTTCAATAACATCATCCGTCATGCCGGACATGTGCGGGTCGATAAAGACGGCCATCATTACCGTAGCGCCGCCATTAATGATTGACGACAGTGTGCTTGACGTCACACGTACGCTTGGGTCCAGAACTCCCGCGTATAGCGCAGCAAATACGCCGACCGTCCATAGCGCTACGGCAGCGACATTTAGCGCAGTGACTGACAAAGAGACATTGCCACTATTGCGAAGCCCGGTGACGTTGGTGGCGACCGGCATGCTTGCTACATCTTTGATATAAGACAGGCCGCCCTTGAAAAAACCATGCAAGACCAGCTTGGGTATAGAACGATGCACCTGAAAATGTTCAACAGCTCGACAAAATACACGTTGAAAAGTCGGAATCAGCAAAGCTCCCGCAATGGTCGCAACTGTTGCGGAAACCAGAAGCCACCGGAAATCGACAAGCAAATTTTCTGGTGCGAGTTGTGCGCCTAAGTTTGATTCAACTCGCTTGGCCAGGAATGGGCCAAGAAATGAATTGGAGGTACGAGAGACGAGAACAAGAATACTGAACAATGCCAGCGACACGGCGATGCGCCTTGTCCTGACGCCGGCAATGCGTACCGAGTATGCCAAAGTACCGATTATGTGGATGATAAAGGTAAGAAAACAAAGGAATATCAGTTGTTTGTCCATGAGGCCGCGATAGGATAAATGGAGTCGTTACATGCTGCCACGGAAACTTGGCCTTAGCGATGAACGGTTTTGGCTGCTTGAATTTCTGCTGTTGGCCGATGTTGTGTAAAAACGAAAATCTGATAAAAATTCATGGGTAAGGACACCGTTGCCGATATCGAGAAAATTGCATCGCGGCCGTTTTAAGCGGTCGATTTTTTGGTCGGCGAAATTTATCCGAGTTGTTATACAGCCTGGGCCAATTGCGAGTTTACCATTCAACTAGTCTTCATCTGCACCTAACCAGCTGTCCGCATTCCTATCAGTATTGAGACCCGACCTCGCCCCTTGCGGTCGATACGGATGAGACTATTTATTAACCAGAGGGGCAAGTTGCTGCAGGCAGGTATTCTGCTCAAATATACGTTTCTCGATTGATATTTTCTCAATGCATTGTGTGGCAGAGCGTATTCGACGTAGCCGTTGCTGGCTGAGATTGACTTCGCATCGGATTGCATAAGTGGATGGCCAAGTTCCTCCTGCTCCTGTTAAAGAACCGATAAGCTCACACTCGTTAGCGCGATATGTTATCCATGCCGATTGTTGAGCTTTGAGCGCCCGGACCAGCCTGCCATCTGTATGAAGTTCCCCGTCTGATGAAGATGCGTCGGATACCAGCTTGACCAGTTTTTCCTGCTCGCTTGCCATAAGCTTTTCAATCGCATTTTGTTTCTTCGCGAGTAGCAACCCGGTGTGCATTGCGCTGCCTTCCGGCCAGCATTCAGGGCGGTCGGTGCATTCGGTTTCACCAAAGGAAATGACAGGAATGAAAACTAGAAAAAGAATTGCAAATGTAATTTTTCGCATGTTTTAGAGGTAAGCCTTTTATAAACCGTTGAAGCCAAATCAAGACTGGCGCTCGACATAAAATTGTCTCCGGCATCTCCTTTGAACACGAATTTCAAATGCCCGCTTTTAGTCATTAATTCCAAGTTACCAAAAAAAATTCAATATACGAGACCATATAGTGCCAAATAGCGCCGCGCCCAAGAGCCAGCAGAGCATGCGTTTGCAAACTATCCAATAACGCGCTCTTTCTTCGGGATCCATGAGCCAAGTCCGACTGAAGCGATTATCTCGCCCAATGACCAGATACAGGGCCGGAACGAAAAGAAACGCCAGCATCATGAAAAGCATAAGTACATTGTGGTGGAGTGTGGACATGTGGCTTTGGTCCATCCAGTGCTCCACCGGGACGAATCCAAATGCGGCCCAGATACCGGCCAAGGCAGCAGTCTTTTGCGTAGGAACTAGTTCCATATCGATGGCATATAAGTAAGTGAAACGTGCGGGCGTGAAAATTACTTTGGCGATGTCGAATTGACCGATTGCTATTGTCAATTTTCTATGTCACCGTTGCGAAACGTCGGCTCAATTCTGTTTTGCAAACCGTAGATTATTTTTCGCATCTACGATCCCTTTGGCGGCTGCTTTTTCAAAATAGCTGATGGCAGCGGCATGATCTGCTTTGACATTCGTGCCGTACCATAGAAATTTACCCCATTCGTTTTGTGCAATAGGTTCTCCCATCTCGGCCGCTTTTTTATAAGAAACTGCGGCACCTTCCATGTCGCCGGTATGAGCTTGGCAAATGCCAAGATTCGACCATGCAATTTCACTGCCAGGATCGCTTTCAACAGACTTTTGGTAATAGCCTTTCGCTACGTCGTATTGTCTGAGTTTTTCATGGATGTACCCAGTCTCAGACAGCAATTGAGCGAACATGTTTTGCTCCATCAGGTTTCCATCATCCCCTAACGTCGCGACAGCAGCAGCATAGTCCTTGCCGCTTGCTTGAATGTTCCCTTGGCGTTCTTCATTCCAAGCGCGGTCCCTCAGGACAAGCGCCTCCAGAACACGAAATTTTGCGCTTGAAAGCCCCGCAGCTTTCGATTCCTTAAGAAATGCATCCATTTCGGAGGTACTGTGACCCCAACGCGTTTCCAGGGTGGTCATGTATTTCCGCCGTGCTATGAAATTTCCCGGATCAATGTTGTTGGCTTTATCCAGAAAATCACGTGACGTAGTTGGCGAGTCGTTTGACGGAACGGGTTTATGCAAGACGGTCGCTGTCAATTTATCCACATAGGAAATTGCACTGGTAGAAAAATCAGCGTCGTTGTCGCTGTCGTGACGGCCAAGATCAATAAGCTGGACATAAGAAAGGAGGGGCCGGGCATCGAGTGTCAGCGATTCCTGGAGATCGGCGAATGCCTTGGAATTGTATACTTCCATCGCTGCAAATTGCTGGTCCGATGTGTCGGTTGCGTATTCTGCTCCACGTGCTTCGCGCCCGGAATGAATGTAGTAGATCGCCTCGGCTAAATGCGCCGCATACGAATGTGGATACGCTTTTTTCCATCCAGCAAAGCGCAATGCGAGTTTCGGATCGGTGTCGTAAAATTCACGGAAAGCGAGCAACAGCGCCAAATCGTCGATCGATCCGCTTTTGTAAGCCTGTTGTAGCGAAGAAACGCGCGTCTCAAGAGCTGTATATTTCCCGGCCTTGAGCAGTTGAGATGCGCTGTCCGAACCTGGATTTGAATCGTCCGTTAATCCGGGTGCAGCAGGATTGGCGGCGATTTCATTTTTTGCCTGGCTTTGTGGGGCAGTCGTGACGCCACTGCTTTTCATCTGCGCCGGGATTTCGGCCTGCCTGCTACAGCCTGCCGTAGATAGCACAAAAACAATTTCCAGTGATAAGGCGAGACCGAAAATGGCTTTATTGCCAAAAAATTTCATACTGGATTCCGATTGTGAACGCGCGTTGGGAAGTCCCCGAAGATAGCGATGAATGTTGCCATATAAAAATTATCAAAGCAATATCCATTTGGCGTTTCGTGCGACAGACAATTTCCATACATAGCTGCTCTTTGCTGCGTTCCGAAAACTGCCGTTCAACTGTTCATTACCCGGCCATGCCCGGATATAGTCGAGCGCGACAACCCCGATGCAAAGCGATGGGCGACGCCAGGGCCATATCTTGCAATGACGCTCTTCCGAAATTCTGGGCCGAAAATAAGACGTAAATTGGCATTGCCATTTGTGTCATTGCACGACCAGATCCCGCCCCTGTTGACCTCACCCCGAGCAGCTTCAAGCCCAGAGTGTGTAAAAATGCAAAAAATAATTAGCGGAGAAAATTCGCCCTGCTGGAACGGGACGCGGCGCCGTATTCAATTTTTTGGTCGTGGGGAACGGTGAAAGTACCAAAATGCGCCCATGCTGCCATGCTTGCTCGACCAGATTGCCTTGAACGAGCCCATCGCGAGCGTCAGCGGAGATGGGCCTACGACACGAAGGGCTGCCACGAAGCCATTGCGCACGCTATTATTCCGACGCGAAAAAATCCCAAGCCGTGGAAAGATCGGCGTCCCGGCGCCGAGGCCCGCAATGCCATATTGCGCGTCACGCGCCGTCTTGGCCGAACGATATGGAAGAAATGGACAGGCTATCACCGGCGCAGTCTGGTCGGAACCAAGATGCGTTGCTTCAAGCTGCTCGGCGAACGAGTGATGGCGCGGGACTTCGACCGCCAGATTGCCGAGTTGCAGGTGCGCGCCGCCATTCTCAATCGTTTCACGCGACTCGGTACCCCTACAACGGTGGTCATGCCGTAAATCCGTCTGGGGTAAGGGGTTTTACGAGCTCAGTTGATTTGTGCAACATAGTCCCACCGACATCACCTTCAACTTGGGGAATGCACTCTGCTGATCGAATACTCAAGGAGAGACCGGCCGAGAGACGAAGTGTAAGTTTCACAATCCTGCATAGGCTCGACCCGGCCCTGCCTCTCAGGAGGCCGGGATTTTCATTTTAAGAGGGAGCGCATCTCGGTGGCATGGAGTGACCAGAACCACCGGCCCGTTCCTTAATGGGCGAAAGTATCACCCAGAACTACCCCCTCCCGGCGCGGATCCGTGCCGCCCTGCAGGACGCTCGACTGATTGATACTGGTGCGAAGGATCGTATTGACTCCGCTCGCCTGAGCCGCCGTGGAGATAGTGTGCCCCAGTGCGACAAGGCCGGTAAGCAACGGGTCGTTCGCACCACCATTTGAAGTGTTAATGTTCGGATGCTCTCCGCCGACGGTCGTGACAGGATTATTGCTTGCCCCAAAGTCGACCAGGTTCGATGATTGCTGCGCGTCCAGTCCCCAGTCAAGTACACCAACGATTGTCTTGACGACGTATTGCGGGATCGTACCCCCACCAGGTGAACCCGTTGCCATCACGAAATCACCTTTCGACCCATCGGCAGCGATCTTGAAAATGAGCGTAGGCGCCATCGAACTGCGTGGTCTCTTGCCTGGCTGCACGCGATTCGCGACGAGAGCGCCGGTGGTGTCGGTCGGATTCGCGGAGAAATCCGTGAGTTGGTTGTTCAGCAGGAAACCGTTCGTCATGTGGAACGAACCCATGCTCGATTCAACCGTCGTGGTAGCCGTTAACACGTTGCCGCTACCATCAACAATGGTGAACTGATTCGTGCCGTGCTCAATCATGGTTTTATCCACACCAAGTGGAACCGGGCCGAAGTTGCCGGCTACAGCTGTACCCATGCTCTTGTTGATGTTGATCAGGGCCGCCCTGCTCTGCAAATACGGCTTGTTGAGCAACGTGTTCCAGGTGCCGTTCGGAGGCGGGATGAAATCGGTATCAGCAACATACTTGTCACGGTCCGCATAGGCCATCCGCTCAGCTTCGGTAATTAGATGAACGCCCTGAACCGTAGGCTTGCCGCCTTCGAGATCGATTGCTGTCGGTTTGAGTTGTTGAAGATTGAAGTTCTCAAGAACGCCCAGTGCTGACGCCACAGCAATTCCGCCGGAGGAAGGCGGTGGCATGCCACAAATCCAGTAGCTCCGATAAGTCGTGCAAATGGGATCGCGCACTTTCGCCTGATAGTTCGCGAGATCGGCAAGCGTCGTTTTACCCGGCGTTATCACCGACCCATCCGCACCGGTGGTCGTCGCAATCTTCTTCACGATATCCTGTGCGATCTGGCCGGTATACAACGCATTGGCGCCGCTGTTTGCCATCGCCTTCAGCGTATTGGCGTAAGCTGGATTTTTCAGCAGGGTGCCCAATGCCTTGGGCGAGCCGTCCGCGTTAAAAAAGTACGCAGCTGCTTCGGTGTCGCGCTTCAGGTTGCTTGCATTCGAAGCAATTGCGGCAGCAAGCCGTCCACCGATTGGAAACCCATTTGTCGACAGCGTGATCGCGTCGCCAAACAGATCCTTCCACGCAAGCGTGCCGTGATCCCGTTGCAGTGCCTCAATAAGTCGCGGTACGCCGATGTTGCCGATCGAACGACCGCTTGCGCGGGCGTTCGGCTTTGGTGCGGAAAGATCGTTTGTATCGTCGACATAACGAAGATAGTTTTCTGTCGCAGCGCTCGGTGCCGATTCGCGGCCGTCGTACGCCTGGACTGTTTTCTTCGACGCATCGTAATACAACAGTACTCCTCCTGATCCAAGCCCCGTCGCTTCGGGAACTGTCAGACCCAGCACTGCTTGTACAGCAACTGCGGCGTCGGCTGCGGTCCCACCTTTCTTAAGCACCGCGCAGCCCGCGGCACTCGCATATGCATTCGATGTGGTGACCATATAGGTCTGTGCGTATATGGGCTTAAGTCCCGTGCGATAACCCGAAGCGGCTTCGGGAAGCGAGGGGTCACCCGGGAGATTCGAGCCAATAACGACGCTCGACCCGCTACTGTCTATCGCAAGGCAGCTCACGTCCTTTGTGGCAACGTGAAAGGAGGCGTCTGAACCACCGCCGCAGGAAGCCAGCAGAAGCGTAGAGGCAGATATTGCAGTGAGAAGTTTGAAGTAGGGACTGGTTTCCATCGAGATTTCTAACCCTCAGAGAGAATTGCAAGAGTGATATATTTCGTTGCTGTTTATTTTTGCGATCTGGTGATACACATCGTTACACTTTAATATACTTTACAATAAAAATTATTAATACAAATTAACTTTGTATTCTTTCTGTCTATTATTTAAAGCAGAGCACAAGCTGCGCCACTCCTTTTTTAGTCAGCGACACCATGCCGTCCTTGCCCGGCTGCGCATCGATGAGCCCGTCCGCGCAGGCATCTTTCCAGATCATGAAGCGCGGACAGGTGGTTTTCCAGACATCGATCGCTTCGGCGTAGCGGCGCGCGCCTTGGGCAATCCATTCCAGCATTTGCAAGGTCAGCGAATGATGAGCATCGGGCATGGCAACTCTCCTTTCGGGCGCCGGCATCGTCGTTAGCCTGCGCCAAATTGCGCCAGCCTGCCGGCGCTTGCCAGAGTCAGGCATAGAACCGGTCGTCCAGCAGCATGTCCTCAAAGAACGCGCCGAACCGGCCCTGCGGGTCGCGCAAATGAATTTCGAGTATCCAGCGCAGCGGAATCGGGCTTTGTTCGAATTCCGCCAGCGATCCGGTATGGATCGCCGCATGTGGAAAATCGGAGACGCGATGGCCGGGCAGGTCGAAGTTCAGCTGCCAGCCCATGCCTCGCGCCGTCTGTTCGGCGTACTGGTACAACTCCCGGCCGGTGAGCTTTTCATCGCGCCACACGGCGCGCACCTGATGGAACAGGGTTTCCGCATCGGCTGCGCACTTTGCCTGTTCCTGATTGTCGCCAACCACGAACGAGGCGCCGCCGTCGCCTTCCCAGGCATCGACCCGGGGTGCGATATCGAGGAAAAAGATATCGGTTTTTTGCAGCACCACGCCTGGCGCGGAAGGCTGTTTCATCGGCTTCATGGTGTTGCTGCCAAAACGCACCCGGGTCGGATGCCAGCTCAGGGAATGACCTTGCGCCAGCAGGATTTTCTTGGCTTCCTCGACGGCGTATTCTTCCTCCATGCCCGGTTCGACAAAAGCGGCGATGGCGCGGATTGCGCGCCGCGTCTCATTCCTGGCGCGCAGCATGCCGTCGACGGAAAATGCGGGCCCTACTCTTTCGGCTGTTTCATTCATGGCTTTCTCCTGGTTGATATGATGGACTGCAGGTCAGGAGAAAGTATGGGGAACAAGCCGTCGTAGCGGAACTGCTAACAGGCCTGCTATCCTGCCAGACTGGGTGGGATTCCTGCCAATTCACCGGTTTCCTTTTAAAAACCGGCCGGCGGCGCGTTAGTTGCGTTACTGTTGCGCCTCCGTGAGCAAAGGGAAATGGCGATGCCAACGATTGCAATCCTGGTTTTCCCCGGGGTCCAAGCCCTGGATGTCTCCGGACCGATGGATGTGTTTGCCGAAGCGAACCGCTTCCTGGCGCCGGAGGATCACTATCGCCTGGTGGTGATCGGCAGCGAACGCGGCATGCTGTGCTGTTCCAACGGCTTGCAGATCAGCGCGCACAAGCATTACTCGGAGGCTGACGAGAGTTACGACCTGGTGCTGGTGGCCGGCGGCCCGGACCTGCCGCGGCAGCCGCGCGACGAGGCCTTGTCCGCCTGGCTGGTGCGGATTGCGGCCGGCTCGGCGCGCATCGGCTCGATCTGCAACGGCGCTTTCCTGCTGGCGCGCGCCGGCCTGCTGGAGGGGAAAACGGTCACCACCCACTGGAACGACGGGCCGGCGCTGGCTGCCCTGTTTCCCTCTACCGTGGTGGACGCAGACCGCATCTTCCTGCGCGACGGCAAGCTGTATTCCTCCGCCGGCGTGACGGCCGGCATCGATCTTTCCTTGTACCTGTTGTTTGAAGATTTCGGCCCCGAGCTATCGCTTAACGTCGCCAAGCGGCTGGTGGTGTTCATGCAGCGCAGGGGCGGGCAATCGCAGTTCAGTCCCTATCTGACGCCCTATGTGGAAGAGTTGTCGGTGACCGGCCAGGTCCAGCAGTACGTGCAGGCGCATTTGCAGGCGGATCTGACGGTGGAAGCGCTGGCGCGGCACGTAACAATGAGTGCGCGCAATTTTGCCCGGGTGTTTGTCAAGGAGGCGAAGATGACGCCGGCGGATTTTATCGAAGGCGCCAGGATGGACGCCGCGCGCGCCTTGCTGGAATCAAGCGGCGAGCCGTTGAAGACGATTGCCTTCAGCTGCGGTTTCCGCAACCGCGACCATATGCGCGCCGTGTTCATGAAACGGCTGGGAATTACAGCGATGCAGTATCGCGTCAATTTCTCCGGCTTCAAAAATGCCTGAAGCTGGGGGTGGGGGAGGGCGAGGTTAGCCTTTCCAGGTCCGTTCCAGGCCGGTATCGGCATGAATCCAGCCGCCGCGCTTGCCGGGCCGGTAATAGAAGCCGACGCCGCCCTGGCGGAAACTGCGGATCAGGCCGCCGAGGACGTCGGCATCCAGCTGCGCCAGGCGGATATCGGCCGCGCGGCCTTCCAGGTGCAGGGATTTGCGCGCGGCAGGCACGCCGCTTTCGATCAGGCCGTTGTTGGTGGCCGGAGTGCGGTAACCCGACAGGATTTCCAACGGCTGAACCATGCCATAGCGGGCGATAAAGGCTTGCGTGCCCCACAGCGTTTCGAACAGCTTGGGGTCGATGGCTTCGGTTTTCTTGGCTTGCACGTCGCGCAGCAGGTGGCACAATTCCTGGTAGGCGGCATCCTGCACTTCGCCATCCTTCCAATACAGCAGCTTGGCGTGTTCGCCGCTGGCCGGGCGCGATACTTCCAGCACGCGCGGCTTCAGCCAGAAATCCATGTCGATCAGCTGGGCGTCGAAAATGTCTGGCGGCGGATCCATGCTGACCTGATCGGCGGCAGCAGGTTTGGTAAATATGGTCGACTTCGCGAATGACACTTCGGTAGAAAAGAGCCCGGCGGTGCCCAGGAACAAACTCTTTTGCAGGAATTTTCGGCGCGATGACATGGCGGTCCAAATATAAGGGGATAGGGAATTTTATCTCACCGCCTCGCATTTGAGTAGCGCTGTAACGTATTGACGCATCGCCGGCGGCCTCGGCGGGCGGCGCGCAAACGCCGGACTTGCAGTATCGCGCCAACCGGGAACGCCAGCAACAGTACCGCGGTCGCGGTTTTCAACGCCAGCGCGCACATATGGTTGAAACCGGCGCATGGCAGCAAAAATGCCGTGTTGCTGGCATCATTCATGATGAATCCGGCATCGTATATCGTCGGACGCGTCCAACAGTTTAATTTCAAGGATAGGTTTCATGTCAGTTCTTTCTAGCAGTTTCAAGACCGCCGTTACCGTTATCGCGGCACTTCTGAGTTTCTCCGTGATGGAGAGCGCAATCGCGCACGCTCACCTGAAGGTCGAAGTGCCTGCGCACGATACGGTTGTCGCCACGGCGCCGGCGGCGCTCAGGCTGGAATTCTCCGAAGCGCTTGAACTCGGATTCAGCGGCGTCGCGCTGAGCGATGCCAAGGGCAACCGCATAGCCACCGGCGCCGCATCGCTGGCGCCGGACAGCAACATGACGTTGCTGGTGCCGCTCGGCACACATCTGGCTGCCGGCGTCTACACCGTCGTCTGGCATGTACTCTCGCGCGATGGCCACAAGACCAAGGGTAGCTATAGCTTCACGGTCCAGCCTGGATGACGCTGGATGCGGTAGTCGCAGGCAACCGCTTTCTGCACTACCTGGCGCTGATGCTGCTGTTCGGCAGCAGCGTTTTTCTATGGCGTCTTGCAGTCCCGGGCTTGCGTTTGACTATCGACCGCCGGCTGGATTCAGCGCTGCGTACGGCGGCGGCGCTGGCTGTGCTGACTACCTTGGCAGGATTGCCGCTGCAGGCGGCCGAGATCGTCGGCAACTGGCAAGCGGCTGTTGATATCCACTTGTTGCAAAAAGTGCTGCGGATCGATATCGGCCAAACATGGGCCCTCAGGATGCTGCTGGCCTTGCTGCTCATGACGCTGGCGCTGGTGCGACGGCCGGGGCGCCCGGGCAGCGTTGCCATCGGTTCCGGCCTCTTGCTCGCCAGTCTGGCGCTGACCGGACACGCCGCCATGGACCAGGGTTTGCGAGACTTCCTGCATGCTGCGAATCACGTGGCGCATCTGTTGTGCGGCGGCGCATGGCTCGGTTCGCTGCTGCCTTTCCTGCTGTGCTTGCGGCTGCTGGCCGATCCGCTCGCCCGCGGGGATGCTGCCGTTACCTTGCGACGTTTTTCCAATGCCGGGCATTTCGCGGTAGCCGGCGTGCTGCTTAGCGGCGTCGCCAATGCGCTGCTGGTGCTGGGAAGATGGCCGACCGATTGGTCTTCGCCGTATCAACTGCTGCTTTCTCTCAAAATCCTGTTGACGGTGGCGATGGTGGCGATGGCTGTAGTGAACCGCTATGTGTTTGTGCCGCGCATGAGGAATGATTCGCCATCTGCAATTGCCGCGATCAGGCGTTACACGCTAATGGAGATCGGACTTGGGGTGGCGGTGCTGGCGCTGGTGGCTGTATTCGGCATGCTGGAGCCCGGTTGACTGGGGTTGCGCCGCGCCGCTTGATGACCAATTTGTCATACGAACGTCACGCGATCGTCCCGCATGAAATCCTACACTTGCGTCGAGCGATGCAGCAATCCGTCATCGCCCACCGTCAAATTTTCAGGATTCATCATGGGTACTGTGAAAACCCCGTTTACAAAGGCAAACCAATGAAAACCCGCATCAAGCTTTCCCTGACCGCCCTCAGCCTGGCGGCAACCATGTTCGGTTCCATGCCAGCGTTTGCACAATCCGTGGCGCCGCCCAAAGCGGTCAACGTGGTGCTGGTGCATGGCGCCTGGGCCGACGGCTCCAGCTGGGCCAATGTGATTCCGCGCCTGCAGGCCGCAGGCCTGAACGTCACCTCGGTGCAGAACCCGCTGACGTCGCTGGCCGATGACGTCGCCGCCACCCGCCGCGTGCTGGCGCTACAGAACGGGCCTACGGTCCTGGTCGGTCATTCCTGGGCTGGCACCGTCGTCAGCGAAGCTGGCGATGATCCCAAGGTCACCGCCCTGGTGTACGTGGCGGCGCGTGCGCCGGATGCGGGCGAGGACTTCAACGCCCTGGCCGCCAAGTATCCGACGATGCCGGTGCGCGCCGGCGCCAAGGATCACGATGGCTATGTGACGCTGACCGAGGACGCCTATGTCAAGTATTTCGGCGGCGACCTGCCGCATGATCAGGCGCTGGCCCTGTATGCGACACAGCAGCCGATTGCCAAGACCTTGTTCAACGGCCGCACCACCGTCGCGGCATGGCATGACAAGCCGTCCTGGTATGCGGTATCGAAGCAGGACCAGACCACTTCCCCCGATCTGGAACGCTTCCTGGCGCAGCGCATGCATGCGACCACTATCGAGCTCGATTCCAGCCATTTATCGCTGGTATCGCATCCAAAGGAGATTGCCGACCTGATCCTGGCGGCCGCCGGACGCGCGCCGTAATGTGTCTCCCTGCGGCTTTGCCGCCGCTTGTTGCCGGAGCACCTGTCTAGGGAACATGGATGGGAAAGCAGCATGAGCGACGTAGCCAACCGCGCCGAGTGGCGCATTGCAATGGATCTGACAGTAGCCAAGGCGCATGCGCGCTGCACGCCCCAGCTGGAGGCAGATGGTTACTGCCATTACTGTGACGAACAGGTCGCCCATGGGGCGCTGTTCTGCAATACCGATTGCAGGGATGACTGCCAGTGGGAGCAGGAGGCGCTCAGGCGCGCGGGACGCTGACGGTATACTGTGCCGCCCGCGCCCCCGCTGCCGTGTTGTTACAGCAGCGCCTGCATCGCATCAGGCCGCTTTATGCGGCTTTTTTTACGCCCCGGCATTGTTGCCTTGCTATGAAAAAGACCGTCGACCGTGACCTTTCGATCGCAGTTCCCCCACGCCTGGGGGCTTCGTTAAAGGCACTGCTTTTAACGCAGTTCGCCAAAACGCCGAAGTTCGGTACCACACGGGGTTCGGGGGGAAATTGGCCGCATCACTGCGACGCAAAATGACGCACTTTGTGCGGCATAGGTAATTGGAGTAGTTCCATAATGGCAATTCCGCAAACAAAAAAATACCTAGCTCATCTGCCTACGTGGCCAATTTAGCTGGAAGCAGCCGGTCACACTCCTTCTTGACCACCGCATAACATTCACATGTGCGTTTCTCCAGTCCCGCTCGATTCAGCACGGTAATGTGTCCGCGTGAATAGCTGATAAGCCCTGCTTGCTGCAAATGGCCGGCGGCCTCGGTGACCCCTTCGCGGCGCACGCCCAGCATGTTGGCAATCAACTCTTGCGTCATGATCAGATCGTAGCCCTGCAACCGGTCCAGGCTCAAAAGTAGCCAGCGACACAATTGCTGGTCCAACGTGTGATGACGGTTGCATACCGCGGTTTGGGTCATCTGCGTGATCAATGCCTGGGTATAGCGCAGCAGCAGATGCAGCACCGGGCCAGCCCGGTTGAATTCCTCTTTCATTACTCGCGACCGAAGCCGAAAGCCGTGACCGGCGCTCTGCACTACAGCGCGGCTGGGGGTCGACTCGCCGCCCATGAACAACGAAATGCCGACGATGCCCTCATTGCCGACCACCGCGATTTCGGCGGACGCACCGTTTTCCAGAAGATATAACAAGGAGACAATAGAAGTTATCGGGAAGTACACATAGCTCAAGGTAGTGCCAGATTCGTATAGCACCTGGCCGAGCGGCATCTCAATTGGTTCCAGCAGTGGCCGCCAGCGCTGCCATTCCGAGTCGGGTAGCGCAGCTAGCAAATGGTTTTTCCTAGGATCTGAAAACTTGTCCATGATGAAATTCCAAGGTGAGGTCGCTAGAAGGAAAGCCATTGGCAGCGGCACTTTTCAGAATATCAGTATAGGTGATAAATGTTGCTATGTCCTATACCGGACAAACAAGGAATGCGTAATCTGCGGCCCACCATATTGACCTTATGTACGTTGCCAGACGGTCACTACAAAGGAAACCATACAAACTTAATATATGGACGAAAAATCCTCAGTTTTCATCGCCACTTGGCGAAGTGAATCACACTGGAGAGTCAAATTGACTAACACCAATAATCACCTTATTCAAATGCTTCCGCGTCAAGATCGCCTGAATCTGCTGTCAATCTGCAAACCAGTTGCTTTGGATATTTCAGAAATATTGTGCGAGCCTGGAGCGCCTACCCGCTATGTTTATTTTCCCACTGAAGGTTTTATTTCACTCGTTGCGCGGACTGATAATAGTCCGGGTGTGGAAGTGGGGATGATAGGCCGTGAAGGCATGCTGGGCGCGCAGCTTGTACTAGGGGTTGTCACCGCACCGTTGCGCGCATTGGTGCAGGGACAAGGCACGGCTCTACGAGCCAGTACAGCTGCCTTCAAAAGTGAGTTGGCAAGCAGCGCAGCTTTTCAGCGGATCCTGGATCGCTACCTTTATGTGCTGATGGCGCAAATGGCCACATCAGTCGCTTGTCTGCGATCCCACGCCATTGGTCCCCGTTTGGCTCGCTGGTTACTAATGACCCAGGATCGTGCCGATTCTGACGGCTTTCGCGTGACTCAAGAGTTCCTGGCCTATATGCTTGGCGTGCGCCGGGTAGGTATCACCAATGCTGCCGGTATTTTGCAGCGTAGTGGATTAATAGAATACCGGCGCGGTAATATCAAGGTTCTTGATCGTAGCGGACTGGAAGCGGAGGCCTGCAGTTGTTACGCAATTGACCAGAAGATCTATGCCAAATTGCTTTGATGACGCAGCCGGCAATTCATGTCGGCTATTCGTGTAATCCCGGACAGCTAGCGACGTTTCTTGAAGTCATGCGTAGTATCCCGATAGTCGCCTTGGATTCTTTTAATTTTCTTTTCGGTCAATCCTAAATCTTGCAAACTCTTGTCGCCAAAGCTTCTTGCTTCGAACACATTCATTCGGGCCTCTATTTTTTTAATCCGTCCTCCCGCTTGATGCTTGTACATTGCGATCTCCAAATCTATATGAGTAAGTAGTTCACTGGAAGAAGTAAGTAAGAACGAAGCAATCTCATATCAAAGGACATGGAAACCCGGATTCAAGAGATCTTGATTGACTTACCATTGCAGCTTGCTCTGATCGCTTTTTTCGCCCAATACAGTGATTTTTCCTGTTGCGGCTCACTACCGGTAAGTATGCACATGGAGGTAACGCCAAAAACGTAAAGCTTGAACCACCAGACCATCCTGAATTCGATCAGATCGGCGGACATGGCGGCTTCTCGATTGTGATGGCAACAGGATCGCTGGCAGGAAAACTTTCGTCCAATGCTTCATCAAGCGCACTTTCAACGTTGCGTTGCTGCTCATCTGGATTCTCACACCCCTTGTCCAATGGGTCGACATCAGAGAAAGTGTTTGGCTTGGCTGTCATTTTGGATATTCCTTGTAGGATCTCTCGAAACGAGGTCGTATCATCATTCGCACTTAAGTAAACTGTCTGATGGCAATGTGGCTGACTACCCTTCTAACACCAACTATCCGCCGCACCAACGCTATGCTGCGATCTATCTGAGCCTGGTTATCGGCAAAGCCGCTCAGCAGAACTACGTCTCTTTCCGTTCGGATTCTGATATCAAGATCAACGATGTCTCTACTATCCATCAGCTCGGTTCTGATTTTGGTTGCAAGCAATGAGTCGTCCGCCCCTACATTGATCATCGTGGATGAGATGAAAACGGGTTCGCTCTGAGCGTTATTGCATCCGGCTACATTCACCGACAGCACACAAATAATCATTGTCGCCAGCGCTACAAAGCCGTTCATTTGCGTAACCATGATTTTTCCAGGCAAAGTAAGAGAGTTTTAAACTATTTCTCGAACTCTGATCCTTTAACTGGCGTCGTTCCGTTCGTTAGCGTACATATGAAACCGATAGCACTACTGACAGTCACGCCAATTCGACACACAGATAAATATCGCAATGTACGCTATCTGACATACAGAAGCGTTAGCCTATTCCTACTAATGAATTTACACAATTTGGCATTGTCTTGCTGAGAAGGGTGTTAATACAAAAAGACATAAAATATTTTCCCCTCGACTGTAATTTTTCCATATGTTCGGGAACGTACCGACTGCGCTTGCTATCCTATAGATACTTGCTTAGCCCAACGTTAAAGGTTGGGGAAAGTCACACTTCCAAATAGTGCATCTCGACACATTTTTTTTCGTTCTCCTTTCGATAAGGAATGAAATCATGGAAAGCAGCGTATTTACGAGCTTGGACCGGAACTGCGAAATGCCAGTTAACATTGGTGAATTAGAGCCCGGATTAACAACAGACAGTGCGACATTCGTACCGTTCCTCCTTGTCGATGGACATTGCAGGGCGCTTGTTATGTTTGATAATGCTACAGTAGTGTCCGGTTAAAAATTGAATAAATTCAATTGGTTAGCGCCAAGCGGTGTTTCTGGGGCCGGTTGATCGGTCTGCAAGGCGCATGAAATCTGGGTTTTCTCAAATACAGAGACGGAAAGAATCTGTAGCAATGTGTAGAGAGA
>NZ_JBDTCG010000022.1:0-11424 GCF_039923675.1 Collimonas sp. | reverse complement strand
ATAGCGAGTTGGTACCACCCCTTCCCATCCCGAACAGGACCGTGAAACGACTTTGCGCCGATGATAGTGCTGCAACCAGTGTGAAAGTAGGTCATCGTCAGGCTTTTATTAGAAAACCCTCCCCGCGTAAGCTGGGAGGGTTTTTGCTTTGCGCTTTGAAATTGCAGATTTGTGCACAGAGTTTGTATGATTTTTTGTAAAAAACATCGGCATCTTAGCGAATTTCCTCTTCCTTTCCATGGGCGTGTGGTCTAAGTGCGTCCGGAATCGTCTGCTTGTCCAGTCCTCCGGCTTCAAGCCAACGCCGAGTCTCAGCCGCTGCCCGATCAATCAGAAGCCCACACTGGCTGTAATCGTAGGGCGATACATCCAGCGGACACAAGGGGGCAACAACGGCAATCGCCGCATGCGAAGACCAGCGCTCCAGATCGGATACCAGCTGCCGCGCGACCAACAGGTTAAGTGCGCTCATGGCATGTTCAAGCGCGCCTTTAGGCTGACGCCGCTCCGCACAGGTAAATCCGGTAGTCAGCACGACGACACGTGTTGCACCCAATCGAATCGCCGTGGAGATTGGCGTATTGTTGGCGACGCCGCCATCGATCAACATGTTTCCACCCAACGAAACCGGAGGAAAAACACCTGGAATAGCGGTGCTGGCAAGCACAGCCTCCACCGCCGAGCCGGAAGAAATGACCACCTCGTTGCCGGTTTTCATCTCGGTCGCAACAACATATACCGGAAGATCAGTCTCCTCCAGCTTACGGCTGCCAAAATGCGCGTAAAGCAGTTCGCGCAATTTTGCGGAACTGACCAGGTGGGTGCCTTGGGCCCGGAAGGCGCCCAGCAAAGATAAGATCGACCACGGCATGATCTGCTGACGGCGGATGCCGCGCCACAGGAACTCCAGGCGTGTGGCGCCGGCTGCATGTGGTTGATAGGCAAAAAAGACGCTGTTGATAGCGCCGGCGGAAGCACCGACCAGGAAATCCGGACGTATGCCGGAAGCGATCAGCTCACGTAACATGCCGGCTTCGATGGCCCCAAGGCTGCCGCCACCTGCGAACACAAATGCGGTCTTTTCCATATTAGGTAACCTGTGATGAGCCATCGGCCTGCATATGGCGACGCGTATAGCCTACTCCATCATGTCTGGCGACGCCAGAGCGGCACGGAAGCAAGACCGCGCTTGGCGTTTCGCCATTCGGATAGAATTGACGTCATGATCAACGACAAATCTTGAACAAATATGCCCGCATCGAGCGTTCCGGCCGTGACCTTGGTTTCTGCAACAGAAGCTGATTTTGAAGAACTTGTCGCATTACGTATCGACGCCATGCGCGAAAGCCTGGAACGGGTTGGCCGCTTTGATCCGGCCCGGGCAAGAGAACGCTTTCGCGCCGGCTTTTCCGCTGAGTACACTCGACACGTGATGGTGAACCAACAGCGTGCAGGTTTTGTCGCAGTCAAGCCTGGAGCAGACCAACTGCTGCTGGATCATCTCTACATCCGTCCTGGCCACCAGGGACAAGGCATCGGTGCGGCGGTCCTGGCAAAAATCTTTGAAGAGGCCGACGCGCGGGCCATGCCGTTGCGTGTAGGAGCTCTGCGCGACAGTGATTCAAATCGCTTTTATCAGCGCAATGGTTTCCAGTTTCTCTCAGAGGAAGAATGGGATATCTACTATATTCGCCAGCCTCTCTAGTCGCTGGTCGCTGGCATCGCTCATCCATGCCCGCTCTCCTAAAATACGCGTAGCTGCAAGGTTTCTCTCAGCCGAATCTGATCTCGGAGGCGACTTTGTCCGCAACCGTCGGCAATACAACAGCAGCAGAATAATTTCGCTTGAGAGCTGGAACGTCATCAGTACGTAACAATGCACTGGCACGATGTAAACGTTTACATCGCGGGTTGCATCGTGCGTCCATCCATCAAACAAGTTGCTTTAGAAGCCGGCGTTTCGATCGCCACAGTATCGCGTCTGCTGAACAAGCCGGACTCGGTCAGCATCGATACCGCCGTCAAGGTAAATCAGGCGATAGAGGCACTCGGCTTCCGGCCGAACTTCACCGGCCGTAATCTGCGCGCGGGTCGTTCGCGCACGGTTGGCGTGGTGGTGCCGACCCTGTCCAACACCGTGTTTGCGCAATGTCTGCAAGGTGTCGAAATGGCGGCGCGCCGGCGCGATTATTCGGTCATGTTTACCGCCACCGAATATTGCCAGCAGGATGAAGCCGCGGCGGTGGAGCTGCTGCTGGCGCATCGCGTCGATGGCGTCATCCTTACCGTAACGGACGCCGACGCCAGCACCACGCTGGATGTGCTGGACCGCGAACAGATCCCCTATGTACTGGTGTACAACCAGCCGCAACAGAGCGCTCGGCCGTCGGTTTCGGTGGATAACCGCACCGCCGCCTATGATGCCGTCGCCTACCTGATCCGGCTTGGCCATAGCCGCATCCAGATGCTGGCCGGACAGTTCCATGCCTCGGATCGCGCCGTACAGCGTTATCACGGCTATCTGCAGGCGATGCAGCAGCATGGCCTGAAGCCGCTGGCCCCGATTGAAGTTCCGCGCCATACCTATACTTCGCTGGCCCTCGAATACCTGCACGCATTTCGCGATCCCTCGCAGCGTCCGAGCGCCTTGTTTTGTTCCAACGACCTGCTGGCGTTGAGTGCCATGCGTGATCTGCGCGCACTCGGTTTGCGCGTGCCGGACGACGTCTCGGTCATGGGCTTCGATGGCATTCCATTAGGCGAATTGATGGATCCAATGTTGAGCAGCGTCGAGCAGCCGTCCGAACAAATCGGCGAACTGGCCTTGCGCACACTGGTGACAGCGATCGAAGAACCGCAGCACAGCAGCGTGACCGCCGCATCGCACATATTGCCGCATACCGTCCGCATCGGCGCGTCGGTCAAACCATTCAACTCTCACCGTTAATACAGAAAGGAAGCAGCATGCGCTTAGCACGTGTTTTCCATGCGATGGTCGCTACCGTCGCCCTGGCCGCATCGGTCCATGCCGTTGCGCAGAACGCCATTTGCTATAACTGCCCGCCTGAATGGGCAGACTGGGCAACGCAGATCAAGGCTATCAAGGATAAGACCGGTATCACGGTGCCTCCCGATAACAAGAACAGCGGCCAGTCGCTGTCGCAGATCATCGCGGAAAAAGCCAGCCCGGTGGCCGACTTTACCTATGTCGGCGTGACCTTCGGGATTGAAGCGAAAAAGAAAGACGTGATTACGCCATACAAGCCGGCTGGCTGGAATGACATCCCGAATGATCTGAAAGACCCGGATGGCTACTGGTTCACGATCCATTCCGGCACCATGGGCATCATGGTGAATGTCGATGCCCTCAAGGGCAAACCGGTGCCGCGTTCCTGGCAGGATTTGCTGAAACCGGAATACAAGGGACTAATCGGCTATCTCGATCCGGCCAGCGCCTTCGTCGGCTATGTCGGCGCGGTGGCGGTCAACCAGGCGCTCGGCGGTACTCTGGATAACTTCACGCCAGGCATCAGCTATTTCAAAGCGCTGCAAAAAAACCAGCCGATCGTGCCTAAGCAGACTTCCTACGCGCGTCTGCTGTCTGGCGAGATTCCGATTTTATTCGGCTACGATTTCGATGCCTATCGCGCCAAATACAAGGACAAAGCAAACGTCGCCTTCGTGATTCCCAGCGAAGGAACCCTGACTGTGCCTTACGTGGTCAGCATGGTGAAAAACGGCCCGAATCCGGCCAACGCTAAGAAGGTGCTGGATTTCCTGCTCTCCAGCGAAGGCCAGGCGATCTGGGCCAATGCTTATCTGCGGCCGGTACGGGCTTCCGCGATTTCCAAAGAAGCACAGTCGCACTTCTTGCCGGCGGCAGAATACGCACGCGCCAAGTCTATCGACTACGGCAAGATGGCCGAAGTTCAGCGCGCATTCAGCGAACGCTATCAGGCTGAAGTGCGGTGACCAAGCAATTGCCGAAGCGCCGTACGCCAGCGCGGCGCCAGATATATCTGCTGTTTGCCGTGCCAGGCATGACGTTGTTCCTGGCCTTCTGGCTGCTGCCGATGTTGCGGCTGCTGGAAGTCGGCGCCAGCGGCCCCACCGGGATTGCGGCCTATTTTGCCGTAGTGACTAATCATCATTATCTGATGAGCCTGCTATCTACGTTGTTGTTGTCAGCAGTGGTGACCTTGGCGACACTGATGATTTCCTCATTCGTCGCCCTGTTTTTACAACGCAATCGCTTCGCCGGAAAATCCGTCCTGCTCGCCATGTTGACTTTCCCTTTGGCTTTTCCTGGCGTGGTGGTCGGTTTCATGGTGATCATGCTAGCGGGGCGTCAGGGCTTGATCGGCGTGGTGAGCACCTGGCTGTTTGGCGATTCCTGGGTGTTCGCCTATTCGCTTGGCGGCCTGTTCCTCGGCTATCTGTATTTTTCGATCCCTCGCGTCATCCTGACGGTCATGGCCGCAGCGGAAAAGCTCGATCCGGCATTGGAAGAAGCCGCTCGCTCATTGGGCGCCAATCCGCTGCAAGTGTTCGTCAATGTCGTGCTGCCGGCGTTGTCGCCGGCATTGATTTCATCCGGCGCCATCTGCTTCGCCACCAGCGTCGGCGCTTTCGGCACCGCATTCACACTGGCCACTAACATTGATGTATTGCCGATGGCGATCTATAACGAATTTACCAGCTACGCCAACTTTGCCATGGCGGCCGCATTGTCGATCGTGCTGGGGGCGATGACCTGGCTGGTGCTGGCGCTGGCCCGTTCATGGTCAGGCAATACCGCTGGCGCCGCAGCATAGGGCAGGGGTCAGCATGAATAAATCATTCCGTTTCTCTCTCCAGCTCGGCTTCACCTTGCTGGTATGTGCATTCCTGATCGTGCCGATCGTATTGTCGATGCTGGCAGGGATCACCGACAATTTTTTCATCGGCCTTTCCAGCGGCTTTACCACACGCTGGATAGCGCAGGTCTGGGATACTTACCAGATAACGATCTGGCGTTCGATTGCGATTGCGCTGGCCTGCCTGGCCGTCACCACCGTCGCCGGCGTGCCGCTGGCCTATATGCTGGCGCGCCACAACGGCGGTAACAGCCGTCTGGCGCGCGCCATCGAAGAACTGCTGATGATGCCTGTGGCGGTGCCCGGACTGGCCACTGCGCTGGCCCTGATCATGGCCTACGGCCAGTATCGGGAATTTCGCGGCAGCCTGTTGTTTATCCTGGTCGGCCATGTGCTGTTCACCTTGCCGTTCATGGTGCGGCCGGTGCTGGCGGTGATGCAGTCTTCGCAACTGTCGGTATTGGAGGAAGCCGCAGCCAGTCTCGGCGCCGGATTGATGCAGCGCTTTTTCGGTATCGTGATTCCCAACGTGTTTTCCGGCATCCTGGCCGGCGCATTGATGGTCGTGACTTTGTCGATAGGCGAATTCAACATCACCTGGATGCTGCATACGCCGCTGACCATGACTTTGCCGGTCGGCCTGGCCGACAGCTACGCTTCGATGAGGCTTGAAGTCGGCTCCGCCTACACCTTGATTTTCTTCGTGATGATTATCCCGCTGCTGATCGCCATGCAATGGGTAACGCACACCACACGCTCAAGAGTCCGTTTATGAAGAATGCTGTTTCCATCAAATTAGTCGGGTGCGGTAAAACATTCGCCAACGGCGCCCAGGCACTGCAGCCGATAGAACTGGAAATTCATCCAGGCGAAACCGTGGTGCTGCTGGGTCCTTCCGGATGTGGCAAAACCACGACCTTGCGCCTGATCGCCGGTTTGGAATTTCCGGATGCCGGCGGCCAGGTGTTATTCGGAGGTGAAGACGTCACCGCCTTGCCGATAGAAAAACGCGGCGTTGGCATGGTGTTCCAGAACTACGCCTTGTTTCCCAACATGACGGTCGGTGAAAATATCGCCTATGGTCTGAAAATCCGCAAGATGCCTGCCCCCCAGCGTCTGGAAAAAATTGAAGCGTTGCTGGAGATGGTGCACCTGCAAGGACTCAGCCACCGTCGCATCGACCAGCTGTCTGGCGGCCAGAAACAACGGGTTGCACTGGCGCGGGCGCTTGCGGTCGAACCCAAGGTATTGCTGCTGGACGAGCCGTTGACTGCGCTCGACGCGAAACTGCGTGAAACCCTGCGGGCCGATCTCAACCAGTTGCTGCGCAAGCTTGGCATCACCGCCATTTATGTGACGCACGATCAGAGCGAGGCGATGGCGCTGGGTGACCGCGTGGTGGTCATGGAACGTGGCAAGATCGCGCAGATCGGCAGCCCGCAAGATATCTACTATCGTCCCGCCAATCATTTTGTCGCCGATTTCATCGGCACCATGAATCGCATCACTGGCACCGCGAGTGATGGCCAGCTATGCTTTGGCGGTGGCCGGCTGCCCTGCGATACCTCGTCTGCGGACCTGCGAGCGACGTTGATGTTTCGGCCGGAAGATGTCGAAGTCGTCGCCGATGACATGGGTGGCGCCAACATGCGGGGAGAAATCCTGTCGACCTTTTTTCTCGGAGACAGGACCCGCCTGCTGATCGATGTCGGGACAGAACAGGTCGTGGTGGTTGAAACCGGCAGACGCGCATCCTGGCAAGTGGGGGAGCGCATATCGTTACGTGTTCCTGAGCATGCCTTGCTGCATTTTCACGATGAGGTGAGTGCATGATTCTGTGCCAGATTTCCGATTTGCATATCAAGGCGCATGGCAAGAAATCGTACCGGATGGTTGATACCGCAGAAAGCCTGAGGCGCTGTGTGGAAGAGGTCAATCAACTCAGGCAGCGGCCCGATGCCGTGGTGATCACCGGCGACCTGGTCGATTTCGGCCTACCCGAAGAGTACGCATTCTTGCGCCAGCTACTGCAGCCTCTGACGATGCCTTACTACCTGTTGCCGGGTAATCACGATGACCGCGCCGCCCTGAGAGCAGCCTTTCCCGATCACCTGTACCTTCGGCAGGGCAGAGACAGGATTGAATACGTGATCGATGATCATCCGCTGCGTATCGTCGCGCTGGATACGGTCATTCCACAATCCAGCAGCGGTGCATTGGCGGCTGACAGCCTGGCATGGCTGGAGCAGGTGCTGGCGGCGCAGCCGAATCAGCCGACCGTGATCGTGATGCATCATCCGCCGTTTAAAACCGGCATCGGCCATATGGATAACATAGGTCTGGCGCAGCCGCAGGCATTGGCCGCCGTGGTGCAAGCGCATCCGCAGGTGGAGCGGATTCTTTGCGGCCACCTGCACCGCGCCATCCAGGTGCGTTTTGGCGGCACGATTGCTTCGACTTGTCCCGGGGTTGCACATCAGGTGGCGCTGGATTTGAGCCCGCAGGCGGCATCCCGCTTTGTGATGGAGCCGCCGGCGTTTCAACTACACCTGTGGGATGCCGATGCCGGCTTGATCAGCCACACCGCCTACATCGGAGAATTTGACGGACCGTATCCGTTTTACGACGGTGACAAGCTGATCGATTAAGGAAAAAATGACAACGCCATCTAGCGCAGTGTCAGCTTCAGCGCCGGTTTCTCGCCGTAGTCGTCGTAACGTTCGTTGATTGCAGCGATGCAGAACTCAAGTTCTTCGATGATCTCGGCAGCGTGCTGGCGCAGTTTTTCGCTGTGCAGCACTTCAATCTCCAGCATTTCATTTTCCTTGAGCCGGAACTTGCTCATGCCGTCCTCGTCACGCAGATAACTCAGGCAATCGATCCAGGCATTCATGTTGCGGCCATAGAATTCGGGAAAGCCGAATGCCTTGGCGGATTCGTTATGGAAGCTTTCCCAGCTGGTGATGATTTCGCCATTCAGGCTTGCGGTCGGCATGTTGCTTCTCCCTGCGTAATAGATTTCATATTCCGAACTTACCACATCTTTCGCGGCAGGTTGCGAGGCGGATCTTGACGCTATGGCGGCATTGAAATCAATGTGGGCGCGAATCGACCGGGGAATTAAAAAAGGGTCCCGATTGACGGAACCCTTTTTATTCGCTGCAACCTGAGACTCAGTTTATTCGAGACTGCTGTGCAATACGCTGTCAGGTAGCGGCGCCTTGAACCAGCGCTGGGCATTGACGTTGAGCATGCCGTTTTTCTTGATGCTGGTCAGCATGGCGTTGATCCTGTTCAGCAAGGCGGTTTCGTTTTTATTAATGCCGATAAAGCAAGGCGAATCTTTCAACACGATTTTCAACTGGGTGTTCTCAGCCTGTTCCTTGGTGAACGCCGAAATCAGCACGTTGCCCGCGGCCAGCAGCTTGGATTCACCTTGCAGGTAGGATTGTTCTGCTTCCTTGCTGGTGCCGAAGCGTTTGATGGTAGCGGTAGGCGGCGCAATCTTGCTCAGCTCTACGTCTTCGATCGAATCCTTGAGGACGGCGATGGATTTGCCGGCCAGGCCGGCGCCATTTTTCACGTCAATGTTCGGCGCGCCGAAAACACCCAGATAGAACGGCGCATACGCTTGTGAAAAGTCGATCTGCTTCAGGCGTTCCGGATTCTTACCCAGGCTGGAAATCACCAGGTCGACGTGCCGGTTCACCAGCGAGGGGATACGTTCAGCGCTGGCCAGCGGCACCATATCGAGTTTGACGCCCAGTTCCAGTGCGATCATCCTGGCGATCGAGATGTCGAATCCTTCCAACGTCTTGTATTGATTATCTGCACCGAATGGCGGGGTATCTTTCGGCACCGCGATGCGAATCGCGCGCCGGCTCTGGATGTCATCCATCGCATCCGCCCGGCTTTCCATGGCTGGCAGCAAGCTGCCCGCGATGGCAATGAAATAGACAAAAATGCATGCAAATACACCGGTGTAACGCTTCACAAGAAGACTCCCAGAATGAATTGAATGTGTTCATGCCCATCCGTGATGGCGATGGCAGAGACACTGCTGCAATGCCTAGCAGCACCGGATTCTATGTCTGGGTAGAAAGTTTGTATACGGGAGAATCGAAGAAAGCCTCTAACTGTTGCGTGCTTCCCACTTAGCTTGAATAACAGGCGAAATATCGACTTCGCATCGCGGGAATTTTGGGCTGCCTCATCGTAAAAAAACTGGTGTCGCGCAAGCCCAGGGTTTACATTGACATGACTTATTCCTGACGCAAATCAAGGGTCCGTGCATGTACTTGCTTGATAAATTTTTATTATTCGTCGCGACCCCGGCCGTGCTTGTTTTCGCGCTGGTGGAAGCCGCCGTGCTGTCGCGTCGCCAACATTATGATTGGCGTGCATCCGGTATTTCCGCGCTGGATTTTGTGGTGCGCACCGGTCTCAATATCTTTGTGCCGCTGTCACTGGCGACGCCGCTGATAGGCCTGGCATATCAGCATCGCCTAGGCGTGATCCAGCTCGACGGCTGGTTCATGATGCTGTTGCTATTTATCGGCCAGGAATTCTGTTATTACTGGTTCCACCGGGCGTCGCACAGGGTGCGCTGGTTCTGGAGCAATCACGCGGTACACCACTCTCCCAACCAGTTGAATTTGTCGGCGGCAGTGCGCATCGGCATACTGAGCAAACTGGCCGGCACCGCCATGTTTTACGTGCCGCTGATATGGCTAGGCTTCAACCCGCGCATCGTGTTCGCCATGCTGCCAACCTCGAATACCTGGATGCGAATTATGGCGGCGTGCTGATCATCTTCGATCGCATGTTCGGCACCTATATCAAGGAGCGTGACGACCTGCCTTGTCGTTACGGCCTGGTGCAACCGCTGACCAGCCATAACCCGTTGCGGATAGAGTTTTTTGGATGGGCCGGCTTGCTGCGCGATCTGGCTGCGGCGCGCAGCCTGCGCGCTTTCCTTGGGTATCTGTTCATGCCTCCCGGATGGGCACCCGATGGAAATGGCAGCACCACAGAAGAATTGCGCGCGCGCCAAATTGCCGCCGACAGCCAGCGTGGCTCTTCGAAGACTTCAATCAGTTAATTGAGGATGGGGTGTGGCAGAAATAAAAAAGCCGCCATTCAGTGAATATGTGGCGGTCGAAACAACCGGGAAATATTCACTGAATGGCAGCTCAGGCTTCTGAAACAAAAGAGTGGTGGAGGCGGCGGGATCGAACCCGCCGTAAACCTAGCAATCATGCGGCCTTCGGCTTGGTAGTTGTCATAATGCTGTCATTCCCTCCGAAACGCTGCACAGCCTTGTCTCCGGCGTTCGGATCCGCGTCAGGCATCCAGCGGCCATACACCCGAGCAATCATTGTCCAGTCAGCATGGCCCATTTGTTTGGCTACCCACATTGGATGCTCACCAGCTGAAAGCATCATCGACGCATAGGTGTGGCGTGTTTGATAAGGTTTTCGATAACGAACGCCGCCGCGCTTAAGGGCATGCGCCCATAATGTTTTGCGTATCGCCTGGTCGCCATCCCAGCGCTCGTCGGTATTGGGATTTTGAAAGACCTCGTCACCCTTTAACCAAGTGAAAGATTTTTGATTCTCCAACGCCTCCAGGGCCAAAGGCAGCAATTTGACTTCACGTTTTCCAGCCGCCGTCTTTGGCTTCTCAGGCTCTTCGGCGTGCTGCGTTAGCGCTTTGCTCACATAAACGCCGCCGCGCACGAAGTCGATATCAGTCCAATTCAACGCTACGTATTCCGATGTTCGCAATCCAGTCCAGAAAGCAAACTGGATCAGGTTACGGCCTTGGCCGGTCAGGCTCTTTAAAATCGTCGCCTGTTCATCGATAGTAAACGGATCGATATCGTCTTCCTCCTTGGGTGGTTCTATCTTGCTGTAGCACCAGCCTGCAAGCGTATTGATGACCGTGGCAACAGCATCGTACTTCTTGCCCAGCCGTCGCAAGAACGCGGCGTCACTCTCGCGGGTCTGGTCGATATGTTTTACGGTGACATTGCGCAGGGCGTCGGCAATGCCGACCTGTAACTCATTGCGGAAGGCAAGGGCAGCGTCTTCCACCTGACGGACCCCGATGTGAACCAGGAGGTGTACGGCGTGCCGCAATACCTCAGTGCCTTGCAATCGGCCTGGCTTAACGAAGCGGCCACGCTGTTCCGGCGCAAGTATTACAAGAACGGTTCGCACGCCGGTTTCATTTTTTATATGACGGATCCAGCCCAGAACATCGAAGACGTGGACCAGCTGCGCCAGGCGATGCGCGACAGCAAGGGACCAGGCAATTTTCGCAATCTCTTTATGTACGCACCCAACGGCAAGAAAGACGGCACCCAGATATTGCCGGTGTCGGACGTAGCAGCGAAAGATGAGTTCTTCAACATCAAGGGCGTGACCCGAGACGACTTGCTGGCTGCACACCGCGTGCCGCCGCAACTGATGGGGATCATGCCCAACAGCGCTAGCAATTTCGGCGCGGTGGAACCTGCAGCACGCGTATTTGCCCGCAATGAATTGATGCCGTTGCAATCGCAGTT
>NZ_JBDTCG010000021.1:0-9798 GCF_039923675.1 Collimonas sp. | reverse complement strand
CCGCAAGAGCGATGGAGAACCAGGGGCGAAAACGATCTGGCGCGGTCTGGATCAGGTCATTACAGCAGCGCAGACGCTACGCGCACTGCGCGAGGGACTTGGCTGACTTGTGTATAACGACATGGGTCAGATTACGCAAAGATATTGACGTTTAACAATATTTTTGTATATGCGGCTGAGTTGGTGGCAATTGTTGCCGTGTACGTGTGGCACATTAAATCGATATGGCAGGTACACGGCTTATTGGTGAAAACGCCGGGCAGCGCGGCGCTTAAAGGTGCTGAAGGCGTGGGGCTTACGCGGTAACGAGGGTCGGCCGGGATTCGTGTAAAAATACCCAAATTGCGCTGTAACCGTCTGATTTATTGAAGAATTCTTGTTTTATAGTTCATCGGCGGCAGCGCTCTCTCCAAATCAAGCGTGTAAACGCCGTACCGGTTGATATGCTCGGTTCGGTACGGCGCGAGGCCGGCCAGAATCTTTTCATCAATTGGCAGCCCCTCCCCCTGCATTTCCTTCAGCACACCAGTCATCGCCTCGACGTTGTGAAGAATGGTCAAGTTAGCCACCAGCTGATTGTATTTCACCACTTTGCGCTGCTCGTGACGCACGTTTTCCGCGATGATGCCTTGGTTGCCAAAGAACAGCCACTTGATGAACTGATTGAACTCCTCGCTCTTGTTGGTCGCCGCCTGGATCGTTTTACGCAGTTCCACATCCCTGATATATTTGAGAAGGAATTCGGTCCGCACGACCCGCCCCAACTCGCGGAATGCGAAATACAGCTTGTTCTTCCTGCTCGCCGTGCCTAGGCGGCGCAGGATCGTTGATGGTGTGATCTTGCCGGCCTTAATGGATACCGCCGTAGCCGCCGTAGCGGATGTGATACTCGGAGAGTAGGTTTTGCTCGTACATATTCCATTTGGTCCCGTCAGCCGACGCGCTCTTCCCCGAGCCCCAGTATTTCGGCAGCAGAAATTTGTTGTAAGCGTTGATAACCTGGACAATGGCCTTTTCCAGCCGCTCCTCGGTGATGTGATGCAGATTGAGCCAAGCTACCTGTTTGCGGCTCAGGTCCTTGACCGACCGTGCGGTTTGCGTGGCGCCGAGATTACAGCCGTAGCAGAACAGCGTGGTGATAAAGCGTTTGCGAGGGTCGTCGACCTTGGAGTCGAATCCGGACAGCGGACCAAACTGCTTATGGAGGTCCAGCCAACCCTCCGACTCCACCAGGATGTCAAGGATATTTTTTTCAGGCAGCCGTGTGGTGAGAATTTTGTCGATCTTCTCCAGCGCCTCCGGCTTCGCGTCTTTTGCATGCTTGCGCAGAATCAGTTCGGTATTGGGAAAAGTCGAGCTGGCAACATCAGCAAGATTCATTTGGCGGTCGACAACTATGGATTAGCCGTTTTTACCCAGCACGTCGCGCAAATCGAAATTGCCAGGAGCATCGGGAAGCACGCGATCCTCGCACTGATGTAAGTGATGCGCCATACGCTTTTGCGCTTCCTCGATGTCGCCGTTTTCCAACGCAGTCAATACCGTGTCATGTTCATCGAATGAACAGATATTGTGCCCCTGCGTTTCTGTTTTGGCGATCATGAGTGTGGTGCGTGAGACCAGTTTGCGCAAGTTTTCAACCAGCAGGAGATTGCCGGCGAGCTCTGCCAAAGCAAGATGGAATTGCGCCGACAACCGGATCCAGCGTGGCCGGTCGCCACTCAGAAAGGATTGGCGCTCTTCTGCAACCATCTTGCGCAGGCTCGCCAGTTGACGCGACTTGGCAACCAGTCCGATTTTATCGAGAACTGCGCGTTCGAGAATGTTCCGCAACTCAAACATGTCTCTGACTTCGGTAGTGGAGGGGCTGGCGATGAAGGCGCCGCGATTCGCCTCCAGATCTACTAGGCCCTCTGCCGCCAGGCGCGACAAAACCTTGCGCACGGTATGGCGGGCGGTCTCGTAGATTTGGCATAAGACCTGCTCTGTGAGCTTAGTCCGTGGCGGCAAGCGATGCTCCATGATGGCGTCGTAAATGTCTTGATAAATGCGTTCTTCCAGCGTCACCGAGTGATCGCGTGTTGCAGTCTGCGGTGCGAGAGACAAATGAGGGGTCTTTGTCGATTTATTCATTGCGAGGCATCGAACGGCATATTGAGGTCAATAAAAATTGTTGACAATTTCATGAAAGCTATTTCACCGAATAGCGCATCATATGCCTATTTGCAGATAGGCATCGACCGATGTAAAAATGGCTTAAATCTGCGTATCCTCAATTGTCGAACGCATGCTCTTCACGCGTAATGCGAGCAAAGAACATGCTGTCGACATCGACCGTTTATTTACTTTGGCAGTGAGCCTTCCACACCGTCGACTAGCCAGTTGATGCCCTGCAGTTCTCCCATCGGTAATGCTGAGCCTGCGGGGACCTTGGTTGCGCCAGTATTGTCCTTGAGCGGACCGGCAAAAGGATTCAGCTTGCCATCGACGATGGCCTGTTTCTTTTCGTTGAAAAGCTTGGCCACATCAGCCGGCACCGACGGATTCAACGCTGACAGAACCACCAGGTTTTCTTTAATCCCCCACAGTGTCTGTTCAGGCTTCCAGGTTCCCGCCAGCTCGCGTTTGACTTCCCGGCTGTAGTACACGCCCCAGTTTTCGGTGTTGGCGGTCAGGTGCGCCTTGGGGCCGTATTTGGCCATGTCGGTATCCCAGCCGAATGCATGCACGCCTTTTTCCTGAGCGACCTGGACCACGGCCGGCGAATCGGTATTTTGCGCAAGCATGTCAGCCCCTTGCGCTACCAGCGTTTCGGCAGCCTGGCGTTCCTTACCCGGATCGTACCAAGTGTTGACCCAGACTACCTTGGTCTTGATCTTGGGATTGACGCTCTGTGCGCCTAGCGTGTAAGCGTTGATGTTGCGCACGACTTCCGGCACCGGGAATGAGCCGACGAAGCCAAGGGTGTTGGACTTGGTCATTTTGCCGGCAACGATGCCCAGCAAGTAGGCGCCTTCATAGAAACGCGTCTGGTAGGTGCCAGCATTGGCTGCAGTCTTGTAGCCGGTCGCATGCACGAAATGGACTTTGGGGAAGGATTTGGCGACCTTGATGGTCGGATCCATATAGCCGAACGAAGTGGTGAAGATCAACTGGTTGCCGTCGGCCGCTAGTTGCCGGATCACGCGTTCGGCGTCGGCTGTTTCCGGCACATTTTCAACGTAGGTGGTTTTGATCTTGCTGCCGAATTCCTTCTCGATTGCAAGCCGGCCCTGATCATGCTGGTAGGTCCAGCCGCCATCGCCGATCGGTCCCAGATAAACAAAGGCCACCTTCAACGGCTCGGCAGCATGCGTTGCGGGGAGAATGCCTAGCATCAGGCTGGCGCCAGCCGCAATGGCTGCTACTGTAGATCGCACTCGAAACATGAAGAACTCCTTTATATGGCAGAAACAGGTGGCAAAAATTTCCCGTCAGTAGAGATGCGAGAAACTGGATAAAGATACTTTTAGAAGTGGTACTCGACGCGTACCATCGGTGTTTTGGCGAGCGAGCCGCGGACGTCGTGTGGATTGCCGAACTTATTACGCCAGTATTGATACTCAAGACCGGCTCGCAGCGTGTTTTTGCCGAGGCCCAGAGGTGTGCCAAGGTCGTACATCACTTGGGCGTCGATATTCAATTCCGGCGCAGTGCCGCCGCCGAACTCGTTCTTTCCCTTGGCGGCGATGTAGTCCATATAACCTTCGAATGCAAAGCCAGTGGAGCCGATAGGAATGCCCCATGCCGCATTGAGCATAGGGTGCAGGTCGTAAGTGTAGCGGCTGGTGACGCCGACCGGCTGGTTACTTTCCTGCAGCAACAGCAAGCTGATATTCAGAAAACCTGGCACATCCATCATCAAGGTCGGCCCTAGCACAAGCATGCGTTTTTTCGATGCATAACCAATATCGTTCTTGGTGTTCCAGTCGAAGCCGGCAGTCACGCCAAGGCCGCGAACCGGACCAAAAGACAGGTCTTTTCCAGAAACTTTGCCAAGATCTAGCGTGTTGCGATAAACAATGTAGGCTTCCTGCGCATTGCTGTCCTTGCTATCGGATTGCAGCAAGTCGACGTTGAAAAAATTCGTGCCGTATTTGTAGCCGCTGGCATGAGTCAGGTTCAAGATGTTCTTCGTGATGCCCTGGCCGACGAACGGCTCGGCAAACTGAGTGCCATAGCGATAGCCGATCGAGGTATCGCTCCATTCCGCGGCGCCGGCCTGCTGAACGGCAGTCAGCGCGGCTGCCGCCGTCAGCACGTGAACTGCGAGTTTACTCATTTGTATTGCTGCCTGCTTTGCCATGATGCTTTTCCCCAAGAAAGTGAATGAACCAAAAATTAAAACCCCGTTTTTTTATCCGATTAAGGTTGGCTTGCCGTGTTTCGCCAATCGCTTTTTTGAAATTATCAAAAATATTGTCGACAATTACGGATTCACCTGTCAGCAATTGTTATGCCAGGAAAAAAGACAGGGCGGCCGAGCTCGATTAGCTTAGTAATGGCGCAAATCAGTGCCTGCTTGCGTCAAACCGGATCGTGATGCGATGTTTTGGTGCGGACACGGGAAATATGGCGATATATTTTTTATAAATATTCAGACCTTTAGAGAAAGTCATGTATCGCAATTCATTATTTTTTGTCGACAAAAATATCGCCACAATGATGCACAAGCCGCCGCCGGGCGAAGATTCGTGAGGCACGCACTTGCCTGACGAGAGGGGGGTGGGGATTTCCTTTGGCGGTCTTCCGTGCAATTTCAACTCTGGCACGACAATTGCAGTTTCCCGTTACTCATTCTTGTTACTCATTCTTTTTAAACGGGCTCTGCGATGGATCTCCCTCCAGTTTCTTCAGACCTGCCGCCTCGCCTGGTTCTGACCGGCATCAGCAAGCGTTATCCGAGCGTGGTCGCCAATGACGGCATCAGCCTGAGCGTCCGGCACGGCGAGATTCATGCTTTGCTGGGCGAGAACGGCGCCGGCAAAAGCACGCTCATGAAAATCGTCTACGGCGTCACCAAACCGGATGAGGGCACCATCCTGTGGGAGGGCCGTTACCAAACCATCGCCAGCCCGGCGCAGGCGCGGCGCATGGGAATCGGCATGGTGTTCCAGCATTTTTCCTTGTTCGAGACACTGACCGTCGCCGAAAATATTGCGCTGGCATTGGATGTGCAGATGGCAAAACCGCTGCTAGCTGCACGGATTATCGAGGTGTCGGAAAAGTACGGGTTGCCGATCGATCCACAGCGCTTGATACACAGCATGTCGGTAGGGGAGCGTCAGCGCGTGGAAATCGTGCGCTGTCTGTTGCAGCAGCCAAAGCTGCTGATCATGGACGAGCCGACCTCGGTGCTGACGCCGCAGGCGGTGCAAACCTTGTTCGCGACCTTGCGCCAGCTGGCCGCAGAAGGTTGCAGCATTCTTTACATCAGCCACAAGCTAGACGAGATCCGCGCCTTGTGCGACAGCGCTACCGTGCTGCGCGGTGGGCGGGTAAGCGGATCGGCCATTCCCAGGAACGAGACCAACAATAGCCTGGCGCGCATGATGATAGGCGGCGAACTGGCTGAGTGCCACCTGGAGCCGCAGGCAACCGGCGAGGTGCGGCTGTCATTGGATAATTTATCGCTGGCCACTATCGACCCGTTCGGGACCACGTTGAAGGCCGTCAGCCTGGCCGTGAAAAGCGGTGAAATCCTTGGCATCGCAGGTGTCTCGGGCAACGGCCAGAAAGAATTGCTGGCTGCCCTGTCGGGAGAAAGCTTGAGCTCGCACGGCCCGATGATCGAACTCATGGGGCAGCCGGCCGGCCAATTGAATCCGGCCCAGCGACGGCAGCTCGGCCTGACCTTTGTGCCGGAAGAGCGGCTCGGGCGCGGCGCAGTGCCGGCCATGAGCCTGGCCCAGAACGCCTTGCTGACCGGCGCCCGCCACGGCATGGTCAGTAAAGGGGTGATGCGGCATGCCGCGATACGGCAGTTTGCCAAAGACGTGATCAGCCGCTTCGGCGTCAAATGCGGCGGCGAGCAGTCTGCGGCGTCCAGCCTGTCGGGAGGAAACCTGCAGAAATTCATCGTCGGCCGCGAAACCATGCTCAATCCACAAATGATGATCGTGGCGCAGCCGACCTGGGGCGTAGACGTCGGCGCGGCGCAGTTGATCCGGCAGGCGCTGATCGATTTACGCAAGCAGGGCGTGGCGTTGCTGGTGATCTCGGAAGAGCTCGATGAGTTATTCACCATCAGCGATCGCATCTGTGTGCTGGCCGACGGCCGCTTGTCGCCGGCGGTGCGACTGGCCGACACCAGCATCGAGCAGATCGGCAACTGGATGAGCGGAAATTTCGATGCACTGCCGTCCGCGGATGCAGATGCAGAACCTGCCGGCGGCGATCCCGCTCATCACTCTACATCTATCAAACAGGAGACTCACCTTGCTCAAACTTGAACGCCGTCCGGCCCCGTCGCCCGTCATGCGGATTGCCTCGCCGTTGTTTGCGGCAGTGGCGATGCTGCTGACGGGTATCGTCATTTTTACTATGCTCGGCAAGAATCCGGAACAGGCGTTTTACGTATTTTTCATCAAGCCGCTGCAAACCATGTACGGCTTCGGCGAGCTGCTGCTCAAAGCCACACCGCTGTTGCTGTGCGCACTTGGACTGGCGCTGGGTTTTCGTTCGAATGTCTGGAACATCGGCGCCGAGGGCCAACTGACCATGGGCGCGATTGCCGGCGGCGGCGTGGCGCTGTGGCTGGGCGACAGCGGCGCGGCCTGGGGCCTGCCGCTGATGCTGGTCGCCGGCGCGCTGGGCGGCATGGCCTGGGCGGCGGTCCCGGCCTATCTGCGCAATCGTTTCAATACCAGCGAGATTCTGGTGACGCTGATGCTGGTGTATATCGCCCAATTGCTGCTGTCGTATCTGGTGCATGGCCCATGGCGTGACCCGCAAGGTTTCAATTTTCCGCAATCGAAAACCTTCATCGACGCGCATCTGATACCGATTCTGATCGAAGGCACGCGCACCAACTGGGGCTTCGTTCTGGGCTTGCTGCTGGCGCTGGCTTCCTGGCTGTTTTCCTCCACGACCTACGCCGGTTATCGCATGCAGGTTGCCGGCCTGGCGCCTGCGGCGGCTGCCTATGCCGGTTTCTCCAACAAGCGCAACGTCTGGATCGCGTTGCTGATCAGTGGCTCCAGCGCCGGCGTGGCGGGGCTATGCGAAGTGGCCGGCCCGATCGGCCAGTTGCAGGCGCAGATATCGCCTGGTTACGGCTTCGCCGCCATCATCGTCGCCTGGATCGGGCGTCTGCATCCGGTCGGCATCGTGTTCGGCTCGCTGCTGATGTCGCTGTTGTATCTGGGCGGCGAATCGGCGCAGATGCAGATGGCGCTGCCATCGGCCATTACCGGCCTGTTTCAAGGCCTGCTGCTGTTTTACCTGCTGGCGGCAGATCTGTTTATCACCTTCAGGCTGAAAAACGTCAGTGTGGCTCGCCAGTCCGCTCCTGTTGCCATCGTCGAGGAGGCCGCATGAATCCCGCCAGTCCCGTCCTTCCTATCATTACCAGCACCGTGGTCGCAGCCACGCCGTTGATCTACGCCGCACTCGGTGAAACGGTGGTCGAAAAGGCCGGCGTGCTCAACCTCGGCATCGAGGGCATGATGCTGGTCGGCGCCGTGGCCGGTTTCGCCGCCGCTCTGGCGACAGGCAGTGCGACGCTCGGCTTCGTCGCTGCGGCGGCAGCCGGAGTCGCCATGTCGCTGATCTTTGCCTTTCTGACGCTCAGTATGCAGGCCAACCAGGTGGCGACCGGGCTGGCCCTGACATTGTTCGGGATCGGCCTGTCAGCCTTCGTCGGACACAGCCTGGCCGGCACCCCGATTCAAGGCTTGCAAGGCGTCGAGATTCCGTTGCTGTCGCAATTGCCCCTACTTGGCAAGCTGCTGTTTCACTATGACGTCATGGTCTATCTGTCGCTGGTGCTGTTGCTGGCGGTGTACTGGTTCCTGAGCAAAAGCCATACCGGCTTGAAAATGCGCGCGGTAGGCGAGTCGCCGACGGTGGCGCACGCCATCGGCCATCCGGTGATTCTGATCCGTTATCTGGCGGTCATGTTCGGCGGTGCCACGGCCGGTGTCGCCGGTGCTTACCTGTCGATCGTGCAGACTCCGATGTGGGTGGAGGGCATGACCGCAGGCAAGGGCTGGATCGCATTGGCGCTGGTGGTGTTTGGCACCTGGAAACCGCTGCGCGTGGTATGCGGCGCTTACCTGTTCGGCGGCGTAACGGTGCTGCAGTTGTACGCCCAGGGTTTCGGACTTGGCGTGCCGTCAGAGTTGCTGTCGATGCTGCCTTACGCCGCGACTGTAGTGGTGCTGGTGATCATCTGCCGCGATCCTAAAACCATCTTGCTGAATCAGCCGATGTCGCTCGGGCGCAGTTTTCATCCGGATGCCTGACGCCCGAGCGAGAGGTTTCCGATTCGCACGCTTGCGCTTCTAGCGGAGGATCGATCATGGTTGTTGCAGCTATGAAGGCTCGGTTCCCGCCAGGCGCGCCGCTTCGCGTACGGCGTCGGCATTGAGTTTCAGTCCACGCGAGCCGGTCAGCTTGCCCTCCAGATGTTCGGCCACGGTAACGGCAGGATAGCGCGCCGGATGTTGTTCGTCGGCGCAGCCGGGCAGGCAGGAAACGACGGCGTCTGCATTGCCGTCATGAAAATAGGCCGCTGAGCGGCGCGGGATTACTCGTCCGTCGGCATCAACCGGCGCCACCAGGCGTCCATTCCATTGTGCGCCAGGCTAACTGGCATAGGAGTAGTGAGTGCAAGTCTCATACAGACAAGGTCTAGCGAACCAATCTGGCCCCGAGTCATGCGCGGTGTCACGTAAGTGGCAACGTGAAGCGTTGACAGGGGAGGATGTGGGCAGGGTATTGAGCCGCGAAACGGACATTTCCGGAGTGCTGACGTTTTAATGGAAACGGAAGGCAATATGAATGATGGCGTTAGCCGCGAGCCATCGCTCGACTCCGCGCGGTCTGAGACCCCGAGCACGCATCGAAGCTCCATGCGCGGGACCTGGGAGATCCTGCCAGCCTCCAACGGGGATCATCAGTTGGAACGGTCGGGGAACGCCTCTGGCGGGAAGTCCGACCGGTACGTTGGCAGGAAGTCGGACGACGGCATAGTACTGCAGAAGCACCCGAACAATGCGCATGCGGCGGAGGGTGTGGAGGGAAGGCCGTCGACCAAGAGGAACATCGAGCAAGCTGCCGCGGGCCGGACGCAGAGCCGGGAAACCGCGTCGATCGGATTGCTGGGTGTGCGTGAAGTAGCAAGAAAGGATAAGCGAGCGCGCTTTACGGCGCTCATGCATCACCTCACATTCGATCAACTTCGGAACAGCTTCTGCGCTCTCAAGCGCAACGCTGCACCGGGACTGGATAATCAAATGGCATACAGGCAATATCCGTTAGAGAATACGTGCGCTGATCGATGTAAGTGTTTGTTTATTAAATTAAATTAAAATTTTACATAATACAAATTATGCGAACTTAAGTCGATCAGATAATAATGAAAAGCCTGTTTCTAACTGGGAACTGGCTTTTTCATTTTCTAGAAGGAATAACAACAACATGAAGTATCCAAATTTAAGGGACGGTAACCTCCGAAAATTCCATCGAAAAACGTCGGTTGAAAGGTTTCTGGCCATAGCAACTGTGCGATATGGTTTCCCGCACAAATTCTTGCCG
>NZ_JBDTCG010000020.1:0-4931 GCF_039923675.1 Collimonas sp. | reverse complement strand
GAGGATCTGGGCCTGGGCGCCGTGCTGGAAAATATCGTCCTGGCGGCCTGATATGGAAAACGTCTCTCCCGCCCAGCGCCACAAGGCGCGTGTCCTGGCCGAACGTGCCGCAGAAGCAACCGCCCCCGGCGGCGTCACCCATGGCAGCGCCTACGAAATGATGCTTTACAAGCTGGCGAACGACCGCCGCAGCTTAAGCAGCATCCAGTCGATGGAGCGCAAGATCGAAGTCAAAGCTACCTTGCTGCCCGAGTACCAGGACTGGATTGACGCAGTGCTGGCGAAGGGCCAAGGCGGTCAGGATGATGTCTTTGCCGCGCTCCTGGTGTGGCACATCGACTGCGGCGAGTATGCGCGGGCGGTCGAGATGGCGCGTTATGCCGTTGCCCACAAGCTGACCTTGCCGGATCAGTTCAACCGCGACATTCCGACGATGTTGCTGGATGAATTCTCTATGGCGTACTCGCACGGCAAGCTGGCCGACGATCCGGCGCAGGCCGTTGAGATCTTAGCGCTTATCCAACAGCTGACGGAACACTGTGACGCACCCGACCAGGCGCGGGCCAAGCTGTTCAAGGCGGCTGCCTACGCGATGGTTGCCGTCTTGGACCAAGCCGGCAACGAATTGCTGACCGCGTCCCAGCTACCGCAGGCGGAAGCGGCTCACAAGCTGATGGAACGCGCCCTGGCCTTGTTCCCCGGCGTGGGCGTCAAGCAGGTCAAGGACCGCCTGCGCACGCGCATTGCCAAAACCGTACCGGACTAAACGAGCACCCCTGGCGCACGGCGGCGCGGGTCGATGATTGAATCATTGCGATGTCATTCTGACGCCCGCCCACCGCCGATTTTATTGATGAGAAATCAGCATGAGCTTTATTGCCTTTGAACCTTCGCCCCCTTCCAGTCCGCCGGCACCGGCCGCCGCAGTTGTCGAAAACGATGGCTGGTATGTGGATATTCAGCTAACGCAGATGCGCGACGCGGAGCGGCTGGACGGCACCGTCACCGAAGTGCGGCTGCGGCAAGCGGTCGTCGCAGCCATTTTGCACATCAACAACGAACTGCGCGACTGGAAGCTGGAGCAGATTGCCGCCGGCTATGGTTCGCTAGCGGCAGTGCCGGCGGACCGCGTTGACCGGGAAAGCGTCCTCATTGCTCATTACCGGCGCGCCGTCTACTGCTGGGCCAAGGCCGATCTCACCGAGAGATATCGCGACTTCGACAGCACGGCGTCTTCCTTGTCCGACAAGAAAATGATGGAAGCGCTGGACAACGCACCCTCCGACCAGCGCCGTAATGCGCATTGGGCCATTACCGACATCATTGGCCGGTCCCACATGACGGTCGATCTGATCTGATGCAGGTGCGCGCCCAACAGCATGACACGCTGGACTTGCTGTGCTGGCGCCACCTGGGCGCCACCGCCAACCTGGTCGAGGCGGCGCTTGAACTCAATCTCGGCCTGGCCGACCTGGGGCCGATCCTGCCGCACGGCCTCCTGGTCAACCTGCCAGAACCTACCGCAATCCCTACTAAAACCGCCCAAGTCGTGAATCTTTGGGATTGATTGGAGCATTTACCTATGGCAGAACCCAGCACCACTACCTTGGTCGTCACCAGCGCCGCCGGCATCGGCCTGTCAACGCTGTTTCCTGGCATTGACGGCAATGCGCTGATTGGCGCTTTCGCCGGCGCCACGCTGGTGGCGATCTCCAGCAAGAACGTGCCAGTGCTGCAACGCCTGGCCTATATGGTCATTTCCTTGGCGATTGGCTACCTGGCCGCGCCCGAGGTCATCAGCAATACGCCCTTGAAGCAATCGGGCGTGGCCGCCTTCTTCGCGTCGGCGGCGGCCATTGCGCTGACGCTGCACGGTATCGATCTGATTAAAACCATCGAGCTGCCGGCCTGGTTACGCAAGGGCGGCGACCATGACTAAAACGCTGACCTTTCTGGCGCTGCTTTCCTACGCCAGCACTTGCTTGCGGCTGCTGTGCTACCGGCGCGGTCTGGCGAATCACCGCTTGCACATCTCCCTGGTGGCCTGGCTGTTGATTGTTGCCAGCGGCACCAGCGCCCTGGAGATCTTGCTCGGCCACGGCCATCCCTCCTTCGGGCAAACCGCTATCGCTTTGATCTTATGTGTCCTGGTGCATCGCGCCCAGGGCAATGTCGCCAACATCATTCGGGGATTTCAATGACCACCACCACAGCACTGACCGAACATTTCACGCTGGAAGAATTTACGCGTAGCGACAAGGCCCGGTCCCTCTCTATCGACAACAGGCCGGCGCCGGCCATCGTTGCCAACCTGCGGCGCCTGGCGAAGTTTAACGAGCTGGTGCGCCTGGAGCTGGGCGGAGCGGCGATGGTCATTTCCAGCGGCTACCGTTGCCAGGCGTTGAACCGGGCAGTCGGTAGCGCGGGCAATAGCGCCCACCTGGACGGCTTGGCGTGCGACTTTACGGCGCCGGCGTTTGGTGTGCCGATGGAGATCTGCCAGGCGCTCGATAAATCCTATCTGCAATTCGACCAGCTGATCTATGAGCGGGTCGGCGGCGCCGTGTGGGTTCACCTGGGCATTGCGGTCGAGGGCAAGACACCGCGCCGCCAGGTGCTGACGATCGACAACCGCGGCACGCGGATCGGTCTATGGAATTGATCGTCAAGAGCCTGATATCGGCCTTGGCAGTCGGCGCGCTGTGCCTGGTGATTGTTGTCCAGCGCGACGGCCTCATCGCTGCCAAGGAACGCGCCACACTGGCCGAACAGGAAATTGACAAGCGTGACACCGTCATCATCGCGCTGAAGGATGCGGCGGACAGGAACCGCAAGGGCACCGCCAAGCTGCAAACCGCCCGCGACAATATCGCCGCGAGCCTCACCGAACGAGAAAACCTCATTGAAAGCCTAGTCCATGACAATCCTACGATACGCACCTGGGCCGATACTCCTCTGCCTGACGCTGTTGCCCGCCTGCGGGAGCATCCGGCCGCCACCGGCGCCGACGCTTACGGTCAACGCCTGCCCAGCGATCACCCGTTGCAATCTGCCGGCGGCGGCGCCCAAGACTAACGGCGCCTTGCTTCTCGCCTTGGAGCGTGCAGAGGCCGCGTGGGGCATGTGTGCGGCCAAGGTAGACGCCGCTGTTGATTGCCAGGAGGACGCCGACCGTGTACAAGCCCAAAAGCCTTAGAGCGCACCTGACCGCCGTCAGTGCTGAATTGCAGCAGAACCCGGATAAACTGCTGATCTTTGCGGAGGGTGGCAACACCGTGGCGACCGGCACCGCTTCGCTGTCGTTTGAATATCGCTACAAGCTCAATATCATCATCACCGATTACAGCGGTAGCGAGGATGCCATCATGGTCCCGTTGTTGGCCTGGGTGCAGATGCACCAGCGCGACCTGCTGGACAATGCCGAGCTGCGCAAGACTGGCATCGGCTTTGATGTGGATTACAACAACCACACATCGATAGACCTGGCGATCACGCTGGCGCTGACTGAGCGCGTGATAGTGAAGCCCGCCGGCGCCGGCCGGCTGGAGGTCATTCACCGCGCCGAGCCGCAACCCACCCCAGCTTATACAGCTGAATTCTGGCAAGCCTATGCGGGCGACGCGTTGCTGGCCGAGTGGTATACACCGGCTAACCCCGAATGAGCGACGATCTATCAACCCTGGAAGCTTGGGCCGGCACACTGCTGGCACAGCTCCAGCCAGGTCAGCGCCGTGTCATCACGCGCAGGATTGCCCAGGACTTACGCCGCAGCCAAGCGCAACGTATCGCCAGCCAACAGGCACCGGACGGCGCACCCTATGCGAAGCGCAAGCAGCGCAAGAACCTACGGGGAAAGAAAGGAAGAATCAAACGGCAGAAGGTCGCCATGTTTGAGAAGATCCGCACGCTAAAAAATCTCAAAACCGAGCAGGACGAAAACCAGCTATTGGTCGGTTTCTTTGGGCGTGTGGCGCGGATAGCCCGCGTGCACCAGGAGGGATTGAGCGACAAGGTCGCAAAGAAAGGGCCGGTATATCACTATCCGGCCCGGCCTTTACTTGGTTTCAGCGCTACCGATCAGGCGCTAATTCGAGATGCGCTGCTACGCCATATCGGGAATTTTTGACCATTAAAAATTTTTTATATGACTCTCCCGATCATCCCTCAACCTGCATATTGCAAGCGCTAGACAGCTGCACGCTTTTCGAAATTTGAAATCCACGTTGCTAGCTCCTCGACATCCGCTTGCAGATCGTCAATATTCGGCAACACTGCCGGTAATTCGTCAGGCTGAGAATGCTCAAAAGCGGAATAACGCGTCATAAGATCGTCGATAAAAGTACAATCTCCCGCAGTGATCTTCGCCAGTGCACCAATTTTTCCTTTGGTTTCTACGGAGCGCCGAAAGCGTTGCAGTACATCATTGAACAGAATTTTCTCGACGCAACGTTCAACCAAAATTCGAAAATCGCTACAGACGCTTTTTGCACGTTCGTCATATGAATCTATATCATTTTGTTCAATCAATTTGCGCAATTGTGGGATAGTCTCGTCTCGCAATTTATTTGCGGCCTTTTGAGGTTTCGCTTCGCGCATATTTAATTGGTGAGTAATTCCTACAGTATTACCCAAGCAACGGAGAGCCTTTACATTTAAGGTCACAGGCGGGGGAGCTTGTTCTAGTTTTGCTTGCTGTTCTAAACGAACTACAGCAGTTTCAATTAGCGTCAGCAAGGATAGCCTGTGCGTGAAAACCACCACTTGCCGATTTTTTGATAACTCTACAAGTCGAGTTACAACTCGCTCTGGGGGTGTACTGGATTCTGTGTAAACGGGTTTTCGTTTAAGCCTGCGGCACCCGGTCTTCAAACTGGATGGCGAAGCGATTCAGCGCCGCTTTCCAGTCCCGTATCGGCATCGTCCACTTCTTG